>NZ_CAKVAM010000003.1:0-300000 GCF_934725225.1 uncultured Treponema sp. | reverse complement strand
CCTCCAAAGCCCTTGAATGTTTGAGCAGTTTTTTGCGGATGAATATTTATAGTTGCGCAAGGTCCTTTTGTTTCTTTCATGCGTTCATTAGGATTTATGCTTGAGATTCTATTGTCTGTGTCTTTCGCTGTTTCAAAAATTTTTGAGATTTCCATAATTATTTTTCAACTCCTGAAGTTTGAACTCCGTTGATAAAGAATTTCTGCGCGATAAAGAAAATTGCAAACGGAACAACGCATGCTAAAAGGCTCGCCGCCTGAATAAGGTTGCTTTCTGTTGAATACATTCCACTGAATCTTGAAAGTCCGACAGTGATAGGCTGTTTTTCCGGCTTTCCTGCAAGATAGATAAGCGGATTGAAGAAGTCGTTCCAGGCAAAGAAGAAGTGGAACAATGCAACTGAAATTACAGACGGAATTGCCTGCGGAAGAATTATCTGGAACAATGTGCGGATTGGTCCTGCTCCGTCTACGCAAGCGGCTTCATCCATTTCGCGCGGAATTCCCATAATGAATTGTCTAAGAAGAAAAATGTTGAATGCGTTTCCGAAGAAGTGCGGCACGATAAGCGGAAGCCATGTTCCAATCCAGCCGAGCTTGTAGAACATCGTGTACTGCGGAATCAAAGTTACTGCGCTTGGAAGAACGATTGTCGCTATAAGAATGATGAACAGAATTTTCTTTCCGGGGAAATCGTAACGTGCAAATCCGTAGGCTACAAAGAAGGCAGAGAAAACTGCTCCGATTGTTGATATGACTGCGTACATGAGCGTGTTTTTGAAAAGCTGCGGAAAGTTTACGGCTTTCCAAGCGGTTAAGAAGTTTTACCACTTAGGTGAAATTTCCCATGCTTTTTCGAGTGTGCGCCACTGACCGCTCCAGTTGTATTTTTCATTTGAAACGCTGCCTATGTCAATGAATACGCAGCCGTCTCTTCCTTTTTGAAACGCCGCCATTTCTTTTGTGCGTTCTTCGTTTATAGGAACGAGAAACACTTCAAGTTTTTTTCCGTTGTATTCAAAAGTCTTGGGCTTCATTGGAAGCGGAGATTGGTTCAGAGAAGACAGTTGCTCTTTTGTTTTCAGCGATACAGAAATTCCGTAGAACAATGGAAGGATGTAAACAAAGGCTACAAGAAGAACAAGTCCCGTGATAAGTATGTTTTTATTTGTAATTTTTGTTGTCATATAATGCTCCGTAAAAATTGCGTTATGATTTTACTTTTTTTGTAAACGATTTAGTTTTTGCTGTCCGCGTAGAAAACCCAGCTTTTTGAAGTTCCAAATAAAATCAGTGTGAATACAAGTCCGAGAACAAAAATAAACCAGGCGATTACAGCCGCGTATCCCATGTTGAAATATGAAAATGCGTGTCTGTAGAACAAAACCATCGGAAAGTTTGTCATTCCTTCTGGATAGCCGCTTCCTTGGTTTATTACCATCGGAACTAAGAAGTACTGCATCATTCCGACAACTCCAGTTATTATATTGTAGAAAAGAATTGGCGTTATCATCGGAATTGTAATGCGGATCATGCGTTGCCAGCCGTTTGCTCCGTCAATGTATGAAGCTTCGTAAAGCGACTGTGGAATTCCTTGAAGTCCTGCAAGAAGTATTACAATTGTGTTTCCGACTCCCCAAAGTCCTATGAATGCGTAAGATATGTAAACAAGCTTTGTGCTTGCAAGCCATCTTAATCCTTCGCCACCAACAGTTCCTTTTATCATAAGATTTATCCAGCCTGTCTGTTCGTTGAGAATTCCTTTCCATATAATTACTGTCGCAACAAGGGGAACCATCGTTGGAATGTAGTAAAGCGCGCGGAAAAGTTTTTTTCCAAGAAGATATTTGTTGTTAAGAAGAACAGCTGCGAATAAAGAAAATACAAGGCTAAGCGGAAGTGAAATAATTGTGTATTCCAAAATTCTATAGATTGACATAAGAATCTGTTTGTCTTCCACAATGGCGCGTTTCCAGTTTCCGATGCCAACAAATTTTGTGAGTTCCGGCTGAATTAGATTATAGTCCAAAAATGAATATATAAGCGAAACAACCATCGGTCCTGCGTAAAATACAAGGAATCCGATTAGCCAGGGAGCAATGAAAATAAATCCCCAAAACTGCTGTCTTTTTAGGAAAAATTTTGTCTTCATAAAAACATCCTTCTTGTGTGTTCAGTTTTAAAAGCAACTGCCAAAAAACACATTCTTCTGGCAGCTGCTTGTCAAGCTTCAATCGTCAACTGATTTTTGAAACTTGTTTTTATTTTACGTTTGAAAAAATATTCTGAAGTTTTTCTCTAAGGATTTCAGATTCCTTTTCAACATCAAGTCCCGGATTGTTCTTGAGCTTGTCCCAGAATTCTGAATATGCTGTTGAGCTTTCCTGGAATGACGGCATCCAGCTTTCGTGATTCGGATTGTCTGCGTATTCAATGCTGTCTACGATAACTTGAGTGTTTACATTTACGTGCGGGTATCTTGTCTTAAAGAAGTCGTCAAGGAAAGGTTTTTGCAAATTTTTCTGAGCTGGCATTCCGCCGTAAATATTCAGCAAGTCTTTTGAAGCTGTTGTTACAAGATAAGAAAGAACTTTGAATGCTTCTTCTGGATGTTTTGAGCCTTTTGGAATTTCAAATGTATCGGCGTGCATTTTTGCAGTTGTTTTTCCTTTGTATGAAGGCATTGGATAAACGTCCCAGTCGTAGTCCATTTTTGCATATCCTGAATACCAGAGGTGGCACTGGAACATTGCAATTTTTCCAGATTCGCCCCAGCTTCCGTTTGAAAGAATGTCTGAATCTCCATAAGCCGCTGTAGGAATAAAGTTTGACTTCCACATTCCGTCGTAAGTCCACTTCCAGGCGTCAAGCCATGATGAAGGAATCTGCGCAGTTTTTCCGCCGTCTTTTACAAAAGTGTTTGGCTCGAATAAACTTCCGTATCCGCGCGCATCGCCCCATACAATTCCGAATCCCCACTGCACAATATTCTGCGGATCGAAATTTTTGCTTGTCGCATCGTTTCCGTTTGCATCAACTGTAAGTTTGCAGGCGAGTTTTTTTAGGCAGTCAAAATCCCATGTCTGCTCTTTTCCGTTTTCATCGATGTATTTTTCGCCGTAATTTTTTGGAGGAAGCGGAAGTCCGGCCTCTTCAAAAAGTTCTTTGTTCACATAAAGATATGACGGATAAATTCCAAACGGCAAACCGATAAGTCCTTCCTGCGGATCGCGGTAAAATTCAACCATTGATTTGTCAAACTGACTCAAGTCGAATTTGTTTTCCTTAACTAGCGGATCAAGGTCAAGCCAAGCACCTTTAAAGCTGTCTCTTCCGCGGATTCCAACTGGTCCTACAACATCCGGAGCATTTCCGCCTGAAATCTGTGTTGCAAGCGTCTGGTACGCCTGATCGTTGTCTACAATTTCAAGCACAAGCTCAATTTCATCCTGAGACTTGTTGAACGCATCAACAACGGCTTTTTGCGGCGCGTAAGTCGGCTCATCAGAACCTGCTCCAAGTCCTACAAACCAGCGGATTTTTACACGATCGTCCTGCTTTTTTGCACAGCCGAAGAATAATGTTGCTGCTGCGAGGGCTGCAACTGCGGTGAGTGTGAGTCTTTTCATAAAATACCCCATAAAGTTAGATTTGTTTACGCAAACATTTTTAACAACAGTTTTATAAAAATTAGGAGGAATACTGATATTTGAATGTTTGCGAAAACATTATATTTAGAGTAAACCCACTTTTTCTATTTGTCAAACAAAAAATATAAATTTTTTCAAGAATTTAATTTGCAAGAAAAAAAATTCCCGGAACATAAAAAATGCTCCGGGAATTGAAGTTATAGTTTCCGCTTTTATTGCGCTGAATGTTCCTGCGACTCAAGGTACTTGAAAATCTGGTCGATTTCGATTGAAAAGGAGATTATGTCGTTGAAGAGAATCAGGTTCTGCGAGGCGTTGTCCGCGAATTCCTTGAGCTGCTCGATGTTGCGTTTTTTTACGCTCTGCAGAACGGAATCTATGCTTTTGCGGTTTTGCTCAATCAGTTCAAGCATGTTCTGCGCATATTGGGAATTTTCGTCTGTTTCCGCGCTCATCTGCGAAACGATTTTTTTTGATTTGCTGGTTGAATCTACCAAAGAGGCGAGAAGCTGTGAATTCTGCCTGCTTTGTTCTGAAAGCTGCTCCAGCTTGTCTTGAAGCGCGCCGACCATTTTTGTAATCTCATCCGAAGCTTTTTTCGTGTTCTCTGAAAGTTTCTTGACTTCGTTTGCAATGATTCTGAATCCGACGCCAGCGCTTCCTGCATGGGCCGCCTCAATTGACGCGTTGAACGAGAGAAGATTTGTCCGCTCGGAAATTTCTGAGATGTCGTCCATGTGCTTCATGATTTTGTGAATCTGCTCGCCGAAGTTGTCTATGCTTGACTTGAGGCTGTTGTTGTTCTTGGAAACTTTGTCAACGTCCTGACTGAAATTCTCGAACGCCTTGAAAATCTGTCCGTTGCCTTCCGCATTCCGCTTGAAATTCTCAATCAGTTCTCCGGCATTTTCTGAAAGTTTGTCGCCTGAATCAGAAAGTTCCCTGAGCGCGCTGTCTTCTTCGTTGTCCGCCCCGGAGTTGTTCGCCATTCTGTCTATGTAGTCCTGCGCTCCGGAATTTCCCGCCGCGTTTTTCGCGCAGCAGTCCATCAGGATTTTCGCAAGTTCCTTTCCGCCGTTTATCGCTGTCATTCTGTCCATGTTATTCTCCGATTATGATGCTGACCAAAGTCTGGTTTGAATTTATGCGCCCGATTTGCTCTCCGTAGCTTGAGAATCCGGCGAAGTCAAGTCCGTGCGAGTCGTAAAGCCTGCAAATCTGGTCGCAGATTCCCTGCTGCTGGAAGATTATCGTGCGAAGAATGCAGTTTACAAGGATTATGCAGCCCGGATGCGGAATTTCCTTGAGCGCGGAATTCAGAGACTCCTCGATTTTTTCCCTGATCGGGACAAGCTCCATCAGCTCGACAGTCGAATTCGCAAGGACGCGCGAGTACATGTTTATTGTTCCGTCCGGATTGAAGCCCGCGATTGACGAGATGAAAGTGTGTCCGCCGAAAACCCTTCCGAACGGATTTGTGAGAGCCGCAGAGTCAGCCTTGGATTCAGGAATTCCTAGAAGCTCCGCATAACGCCTGCGCGGATTGATTCCGTCAAGCGAGATTATTTTTCTTATGTAAGTGTCCGCCTGGGTGATTTTTGTGCGCTTTCCTGACGGCTTGAAAATGTTTTCCTTCTGGATGAAGAACGGAAGCGGAGTCTTCACAAAAAGAATGGCGGCTCCGTCAGAAACGACTTTTCCGTTGCAGCTTACGAATGTCCGCTTGAATTTAAGGTAGTCTCCGGCTGAACCGCCTGCTATCATGAAGTCGTCGTTTTTTATGACCGCATAGAAAAATGAGAGGAGGGCTTCCTCCGCGTTGCAAAGTCCGTTTACGAAAGTTATGGCGAACGCGTTCCTGTGCGATGTGGAATCCGCGCATCTTATTCCGATTTTTGCCGCCGCATCCTCAAGCTCCTTTTTATGCACGATTGGAAACTTGTCAACTCCGTCGAACACAACGCCTGAAAATTTTGTCCTGTCGCATGAGAGCGCGGTCAGAACTATCGAACGGCTCGTGAATCCCTGCCTTGAGATTTCACCCGAAGTTGTTGTTCCTACAACCTGCGCTCCGCTGAATTTTTCATGCAGCAAGGTTGAAAGAATTTCAAAGTCATAGTCCGATGACGCGAAGAAAAGCACCGCGTTGTATCTTTCCGGCGGATTTTTCAGCTTTCTGACCAACTCCTGCACGGCGCTTTCCGCGTCTGCCTGCCCGCTGAAAACAATTTCCTGTTTCATTATGCGCTCCAATATCTGATTTTAGGATACCCCATTATAGCACTGTTCTTCTGATGCTGTAAATGTACTTTTCTTTATTGCAATTGATTTTAGTTCTTTGTTGGTGTAAAATTATTGTCATTAAATTTTAGACAGGAGTTTGGTTATGGCACGTACTCATTATATCGCCGGAAACTGGAAAATGAACACTTCCAAAGCGGAAGCTGTAAAACTTGCATCGGATTTGGTTTCCGCATTGAAAGGAAAGACAAACAAATTCATGATTGGTGTTCCTTTTGTTTACCTTGATGCTGTAAGTCAGGTTGTAAAAGGCTCAAACATTATTCTTGCTGCCCAGGATTGCGCTGCAACTGCAAACGGAGCTCACACAGGCGAAGTTTCAACAGAAATGCTCAAGGATCTTGGTGTTCAGTGTGTAATTCTTGGACATTCAGAACGCCGCCACGAAATCGGTGAGTCTGATGAGCTTATCAACAAAAAAGTTCGCCGCGCTTTAAATGAAGGCTTGGAAGTTGACCTTTGCATCGGTGAGCTTCTTGCTGACCGTGAAGCAGGAAACGCAGAGCAGGTTTGCGCATTCCAGCTTTCTGCTGATTTGGCTGGCGTAACAGAAGAGCAGATGAAACGTGTTACAATCGCTTACGAGCCTGTTTGGGCAATCGGAACTGGAAAAACTGCAACTCCAGAAGATGCCGAGGCAATCCACAAATTTGTCCGCGGATACATTGCAAAGCTTTACAATCAGAAAGTTGCCGATGAAGTTATTATTCAGTACGGCGGTTCAATGAAAGCTTCAAATGCTCCGGAACTTCTTGCCCAGCCTGATATTGACGGCGGCTTGATTGGCGGTGCTTCTTTGAAAGCTGAAACATTTGTTCCAATCTGCGAGTGCTAATTTTTTCTGCACTTTAAAAGCTGTCCTGTTGCTGTAAAAAGCAAAAGGGCAGTTTTTTTTATGTCAATTTTTTTTCTTGCTACTTCCCATTTATTTTTATATTATTAAAACGTTATGGCTTTGTTCAAAGAACTTGTTGATTTGTTTATTACTTTTTTTAAAATCGGAATTGTAACTTTTGGCGGCGGACTTACAATGCTTCCGCTTTTGGAGCGTGTCCTGATTAACGAAAAAAACTGGGTTTCCATGGATGAAATTCTTGATTACTATTCGATTGCCCAGACAACTCCGGGAATAATTGCAGTAAACGTGGCGACTTTTGTTGGCCATAAACGCGCTGGAACTATCGGCGGAATTTTTGCGACGCTTGGAATGATAACGCCTTCCGTAATCATAATAACTATAATCGCAAAATTTATTTCGAACTTTGAGCAAATCGGCTGGGTTCAAAAAGCGATGAAGGGAATCAATGCGGCGGTTGCGGCTTTGCTTACTTACGCTGTTTTTAATCTGTGCAAAAAAAATTTAAAAAGTCTTTGGAGCGTTTTGCTGTTTTTTGCTTCGTTTGCTTCAATTTATTTTTTCCATGCGCATACAGTTTTAGTTATTTTGAGCGCGGCTTTTATTGGCGCAGTTGCATTTGCAGTTTCAAAGAAATTTAATTCAGGTGAAGGAATTCAAAAATGAGTCTTTTGCAGTTGTTTTTTGTTTTCATGTATATTGGATTTTTTGCAGTTGGCGGCGGACTTGTTGCGGCGTCGTTTATGCAAAATGTTCTTGTAAATCAGTACGGACTTATTTCTGCGGAAAAATTTTACAATATGCTTGCAATCAGCGAAAGCACGCCCGGACCGATTGGAATAAACATTGCGACTTATATTGGAACTGAGCTTTATGGAGTTCCCGGCGGAATCATTGCGACGATTGGCGAAGTTCTCCCATCGATTGTTACAATTATTTTGATTGCAAAGTTTTTTTCAAAGTTTCAGGAAAAGCCTTTGGTAAAATCAATATTTAAAACTTTGCGGCCTGTTACAAGCGGACTTGTTTTGTGCGTTCTTGTTCAGGTTTTTACGTTGGCAATTTTAAACTTAAGCTCTCAAAATTCTGAATTTGGATTTTTGCAGATTTTCAATTTGCCGGCTCTTGTGATTTTTGCAGTTTCACTTGTTGTGCTATTTAAAACAAAAGTTCACCCTGTTGTGGTTGTTGCTTTTGGCGCGATTTTTGGAGTTGTATTTTTTTAAGTGATTTGTTCAGTTTGCCGGCATTGCGGTTTATGTGAAGGCTCGGAAACAAAAAAAAATATTTCTGTTCTTGCCGATTTCTCTGGTCTTGAAAATTTAAAAGGCGACAATTCTCTTCCGCTGAATTTTGTTGGAATTGCCTTTGACATTGGAACAACTTCTATAGCCGCAAATCTTTTTACGCTAAAAGACGGAATCCTTGTTTCTTCTGTCGGCGAAGAAAATTCTCAGGTTGAATTTGGAAGCGATGTTGTTTCAAGAATTTTATTTTCAAGTTCACCATCTGGTTTGCAAAAACTTCATAAATCAATTTTATCTCAAATAGAAAGAATTTCAAAAAAACTGATTCTTTCATCTCAAAATTTTTTTGTTGAAAATCGCCGCGGACGGGCAGTGTTAAAGCGCATTGTGATTTCCGGAAACACAGCAATGGAATCTTTTGTTCTTGGAATTTCAGCGGCTTCACTTGCACAGTTTCCTTTTTCGCTTCCAAGCAAATTCGGATTTTCAGTTCAGGCATATGAACTTGAAAATTTTGAAAACATTCCGTCTGACTGTGAATTTTATTTTGCTCCTGCGGTTGAATCTTTTGTTGGCGGCGACACTGTTTGCGCGATGATTGCCTGCGGATTTTTAGAAAAAGGCGGAAATAAATTTCTTGCTGACATTGGAACAAACTGCGAGCTTTGCGTTTATTCTGCGGAGTTGGATAAAATTTTTTGCGCGTCAACTTCAGCCGGACCTGCGTTTGAAGGATATGGAATTGTCTGCGGAATTCCTGCGCAAGAAGGTGCGATTGCAAAAATTGAAGTTCTTAAAAACAATGAAATAAAATGTTTTGTGCTTGGAAATGTCAAGGCGATTGGAATTTGTGGAACTGGAATTTTAAGCGCAGTTTCAGAATTTTTAAAAAGCGGAATAATTGATTCTTTTGGCGCATTTGTTTCAGGAAAAGAAAAAATCATTCTTCAAGATGAAATTTATATTTGCCAAAAAGATATAAGAAATTTTCAGCTTGCAAAGTCAGCTATTTTAACTGGGCTTGAAATTCTTTCTGAAAAATCAAAATGTAAATCTGGAACACTTTATTTGGTTGGCGGCTTTGGTTCGCTTCTTGATATAAAAGATGCCTGCAATGTAAAAATGATTCCAAATTTTCTTTCTGAAAAAACTTTTGCTGCTGGAAATGCTTCTCTTTGCGGTGCTTCATTTTTGCTTTTAAATTTGGATTTAAGAAAATCCGCTTGCGAACTTGCAGAAAAATCAATTCACGTAGATCTTGCGCAAGATAAATCTTTTGAAAGTCTTTATATAAAAAATTTGAATTTTAAATAAACATTTTTGCCGCATTTCAAATTTCGCGGTTCATTGCTTTTTTCACAGAAACTCGATATATTTTATAGACTATGGACTTGATAAAAAAACTTGAAGATCTTTCTGCACGTTACACTGTGGTTTCAGAACTTGTTGGAGATGCCTCTTTAATTAAGGATCAAAAAAAATACAAAGAAACAATGCGTGAGCATCAGCAGCTTACAGAACTTATGTCGCTTTACGATGAATACAAAAAAGTTTTAAAAGGAATTGAAGATGCGACTGTCCTCATAACTGAAGAGGAAGACCGCGACATGAAAGAGCTTGCAAGAGAAGAACTGAAAGAACTTGAAGAAAAAAAGCCTAAGCTGGAAGAAGAAATAAAACTTAAGCTGATTCCGCCGGATCCTCTTGATGAAAAAAATATTATTCTTGAAATTCGCAGTGCCGCCGGTGGAGACGAAGCTAGCTTGTTTGTCCGTGATTTGTGGGAAATGTATATGCATCTTGCAGAACGCAAAGGCTGGAAAACTGAAACGATGGAAGCTCAGGAAACTGCGGTTGGCGGATTTAATAAAATTGTAACATCTATTGCTGGAAAATTTGTTTATGGAACTTTAAGATGGGAAAGCGGAGTTCACCGTGTTCAGCGTGTTCCTGCCACAGAAAGCCAGGGACGTCTTCAGACTTCGACTGTAACTGTCGCTGTTTTGCCGGAAGCAGAAGAAACTGAAATTCAAATTCGTCCGGAAGATGTCCGCGTTGACGTTATGCGTGCGGGCGGTCCAGGCGGTCAGTGCGTTAACACAACAGATTCCGCAGTCCGTTTGACTCACATTCCTACTGGAATTGTTGTTATCCAGCAGGATGAAAAAAGCCAGCATAAAAACAAAGACAAGGCATTTAGAGTTTTGCGTGCACGTCTTTTCGATCTTGAAGAAAGCAAGCGTCAGTCAGAGCGCGCGGATGCAAGAAAAAGCATGGTTGGAAGCGGCGCCCGCAGTGAAAAAATCCGCACTTATAATTTTCCGCAGGACAGAGTTACAGACCACCGCATAAATTTGAGCTTGCACAATTTGCCTTCATTTATGATGGGCAACATGGATGAAATGCTTGATGCGCTGAATGTCTATGCAAAAGAGGAGCAGTTAAAAGACAGTTCTGATCTTGTAAGTTGAAATTTAAAAACATGACAATAAGCCAAGCCAGAAAGTTTGCATTATCAGAATTAAAATCCAGCCCAAGTCCTCTTCTTGATGCTGATGTTATTTTAAAATGGATTTTAAAATGCAATCAGACTTTTATTCTTTTTCATTCTGAAACGGAACTTTCTGAGCCGCAAAAAAATCTTTTTTGTTCTTCAATTGAAAAAAGAAAAACTGGCTTGCCTGTTGCATATATTACAGGAATAAAAGAATTTTTTGGATATGATTTTGAAGTTGACCAAAGTGTTCTTATTCCCAAGCCGGACACAGAACTGCTTGTGGAAAATGCTGTTAATTTTATTGAAGAAAAATTTCATGCATCTTCAGATTGTAAAATTCTTTCTGTCTGCGATATGTGTTCTGGAAGCGGCTGTGTTGGAATCAGCATTTTAAAATTTATCGAGGAAAAAAAAATTATTCCAAAATCATTGCTTCCAAAAATTGTTTTTGCAGACATAAGCAAAAAAACTCTTGACATTGCAAAAAAAAATTCATTGCGTTTGCTTAGCAAGTTCGCTTTTGAAAAAACTGTTTTTGTTCAAAGCAATCTTTTTGAAAATTTAGGGCAAAGCAGAAACGGACTTTTTGATGTCATTGTTTCTAATCCGCCATACATTCCGTATTCTCAAACTGTTGAGCTTTTAAAAGACGGAAGAAGCGAGCCGTCTCTTGCGTTGTGCGGCGATATTGATTTGAATGGAAATCTCACAAACCTTGACGACGGACTTGAAATTATACGCAACTTGATTTTTCAGTCAGTTGATTTTTTGAATCCGGGCGGAATTCTGATTTTGGAAACTGGCGAATACAATGCTTTGCAAACAAAAAAAATAATGGAAGATTCAGGATTCAAAGACGTAAAAATTTATAAAGACTTGGAAGGGCAGTTTAGAAATGTCAGCGGAATTCTTGCTTGAAATAAAATCTCTTGCGCATAAAAACAATGTTCCCATTATGCAGGATGCAACTTCTGAATTTATTTGCAGTTTTATAAAAAGCCATAACGTGAAATCAGTTTTGGAAATTGGAACTGCTGTTGGGTATTCTGCCATTCAGTTTGCACTTGTTGATGAAAATATAAAAGTTACGACAATTGAAATCGACATTGACCGCACTATTCAGGCGATTCAAAATGTGGAAAAATGCGGTTTAAAAAACAGAATAAAAATTATAAACAACGATGCCTTGTCTTGCGATATAAATGAAAAATTTGATTTGATTTTTATTGACGCGGCAAAAGCTCAGTACGAAAAATTTTTTGAAAAGTTCAAGCCGAATTTAAATTCAGAAGGCGCAATCATTAGCGACAATTTGCTCTTTCATGGAATTGTTGAAAATCAGAATTTAACCAAAAGCTATAGCACAAAAAAACTTGTTAGAAAAATAAAACGCTATGTGAATTTTTTAAAAGAAAACACAGAGTTTACAACTGAATTTTATAAAACTGGCGACGGAATTTCTGTCAGCAAATTTAAAGCTGATTATTCAAATTTTATTTCAGGCGAAAATTTTCTTGAAGAAAAAAAATATTTTAAGATTTTTAAAATCGACCAAAAGCGGATTTTAAAACTTTTCAATGAAAATATTTCAAAAGAATTTGCATTGATGGATTTTAGAAATTCACAGTTCGCTTATAATCAAAATATTTTAAATTTTATGCCTTGTGATTTTCTGAAAATAAACGGCTGCTTTGGAATTGTTTTTAAAAATGATGATGAAAAATTTCCATCTCGGATTTTGAATGAAACTGATAAAAGTATTTTTTCCGAAAAATTTACTTTGCTCCATAAAAAACTTTTGAGTTTGAATGCGGAAAATCTTACAAGCTATAAAGAACTTCTGCTTTTTGTTTTAGGCGGAAATTCAAAAGAAAATTCTTCTGTGATAAGAAAACTGAAAAAACTTCCAGAAGGAAACTTTTTTTGCCACGGAAATTTTTGCCCGGAAAATATTTTGATTGATGAAAATAAAAATTGGTTTGCTTCAAATTTTATTTTGTCTTGCAAAGGTCCGAAAGAGTTTGACATTGCCAGAAGTTTTTATATTTTATCAAAAACGAAAATTGAAAATTCAATTTTAAAACCAGAAGATTATTTAATAAAAATGAAAATTGATAAAGAAAATTTGCTGCCTTTTATCGAAGTTTTCAATGAATGCGAAAATTGTTTTTCCGATATTTTTTAGGAAATCAATTTTAAAACATCCGCAATTTTCTTTTTTGTTACGGTTTTTGGATTCAGTTCTGTATATTTATTTTTTAAAATATTTTCCTGAATAAACGAAATGTCTTCCTTTGAAATTTTTACTTCTTCAACTTTTTTTGCTACAGAAAGTTCTTTGAAAAATTTCTCAACAGAATTTATTGCGGTTTTTCTAAATGATTCTGGAGAAGCCGAGGATGAAATTTTTGCTCCCATGTTTACTGCAATGTCTTTGTATTTTTGTCCTGTCGAAGCCGCATTGAATTCCATTGTTTCTTTGAAAATTGGAACTATTGCTTTTGAAAAAGAAATGCCTAATGCTGCTTCCAATGAAAGTGCTGACGCTGTTGCAAATGCCGCGCCTCCGTTTGCAACAGCTATGCCAGCGTAATATTGCGCGTAAAGCATATTTTCTATTGCCTTTGAATTTCCTTTCGAGGCTGAAAGCGCATTTTCAGAAATCAATTTTATTGCCTTTAATGCGAAAAATTCACTTAAATCCCATGAAGATTTGCAGATGAATGATTCAATTGAAGAAGCCAAAAGCGCGGCGGCTAAAACTGAAAAATTATTTTTGTCCGCAACGGAAGCAAACTCTGTGTCGAAAAAAAATGCTTTTGGAATTGTATTTGTGTCTGCGCATTCAATTTTTTTCCGCTGCGATTCGTCTTCTAAAATAAAAACGTGGCTAGAGTCCCAGGCGTTTCCGATTGAAGTAAAAAACATGTAAAGCGGGATTGCTTTGTTTTTTGATTTTGCTTTTCCTTCCAATTTTCTTGGATCTGAAATTTCAGGATTTGAAAGAAGAAGCGACACAGCTTTTGCAATATCTGAAACTGATTTTGAGCCTACGGAAATTACTGCGTCAGCCCTGAGTGTTTTTGCTGCGTTCAGTGCGGCTCTTGTGTCGGAAAGAGAAGCGGCCTGGCTTACTCTGTCAAAAATGCTGTATACGATTTTGTTTTTTGCAAGCATTGAGGAAATTTTTTTTAATGCGCTTTGAAATTCGGGGTTTGCTATGATAAAAATTCTTTGAAAACCGTTATTTTTTATTTCTTCATTGAAATTTTTTAAAGTGTCTGCTCCGAAAAATGAAATTCCTGTTGTGACAATTTGATTCGACATTTTTTTCCTCAAAGATTCAAATCTATTATGAACTGAAATTATATATACGTCAACTAAAATTTGAGCTATTCTGAAAAACAAATTGTTATTTATAATATTTTTTGTCTTATTGTAAATAATGCTTAGTTCAGATAGAATATATTTTATGGAAGAAAAAAAATCTCTTAAAATAACCTTAATTTTTACAATCTGTTTTTTTGTGTTTATTGTTTCCTTTTTTTCAGTTTGGAAAATTTCTTTGTCGGAAAAACAGGCTTCTGCTTCAGCTGATTCTGAAAAAATAAAAATAACGGCGTCTTTTTATCCGATTTACATAATGCTTTTGAATTTGACAGACGGAATTGACGATGTTGAAGTTTCGCTTTTGGCTCCTGCTGAAACTGGCTGCTTGCATGATTATCAGCTTACAACTGGCGACATGAAGCTTATTGAAAAATGCGACATTCTTGTTGTGAACGGAAGCGGAATGGAAGATTTTTTTGACAAGGCTTTTTCCATGAAGAAAGGTTCTCTTATTGTTGCTTCTGATGGTTTTGAGCTTTTGGACGGAAATCCTCATGTCTGGGTGAGCGTTTCCGGCGCAATTTACGAAGTGCAAAAAATAACGGAAGGACTTTGTTCTCTTGATTCAAAAAATTCACAAAGCTACAAAAAAAATTCTTTGGCTTACATAGAAAAATTAAATGCTCTTGAACAAAAAATGAAAACTTTCCTTGCTCCTTTCGCCGGAAAAAAAATCATAACTTTCCATGAAGCGTTTCCTTATTTTGCAAAGGAATTCGGTTTTGAAATTTCGGCAGTTATTGAGCAGGAGCCGGGAACTGTTCCGAGCGCGAAGGAGCTGGCAAAAATAATTGAAAGCATAAAATCAGTTATAAATCGAGGTGAAGATGTTGTTCTTTTTGCTGAGCCTCAGTATTCTTCCGGCGCGGCGAAAATTATTGCCAATGAAACTGGACTTTCAGTTTATGAGCTTGATCCTTGCGTGAATGGTCAGCTGGAAAAAAATGCGTATATTGAGGGCATGGAAAAAAATCTTTCGGTTTTGATGAATGCTTTTTCAGAGGAAGAATAATGCCTTGTCTTGTTGGAAAATCTCACGTCTGCTGCACACGAATCGAAAATTTAAGTGTAAAAGCTGGCGGTGAATATATTTTAAAAGATATAAATCTTCATTTGCATTGCGGCGAGCTTACTGCGATTGTTGGAAGAAACGGCGCGGGAAAAACAACTTTTATAAAAGCGTTGCTGAACACAATTCCTCATTCAGGAAATATAATTTTTGAAGGCGAAAGGTGCGCAGGAAATTGCGGAAAGGATCACACAACTGACCATGACCGTTTTTGCACTTGCCGAAAAAGAATTCCGTACACTACAACTAAGCCTGTGTTTGGTTATGTTCCTCAGACACTTTCTGTTGAGCCGGGAAGTCCTGTCTGCGTTGAAGATTTAGTTTTGGCTTGCACATCAAAAAGACCTGTCTGGTTAAAGCACAGAAAAAAAGATATTGAAGCTGCTTCTGAAATTCTTTCATGTACAAATTCACATCAGCTTTTAAAGCGCAGAGTTTGTGATTTGTCTGGCGGAGAACTTCAGCGTGTTATGCTTGCGCTTGCGATAAATCCTGTGCCGGATATTTTGCTTTTAGATGAGCCTGTTAGCGGCGTTGACAGAGTAGGACTGAAATCTTTTTACGAGCTTGTTTCTTCTATTCGCCGAGATTTTGACATAACGATTCTTTTGATAAGCCATGATTTGGATTTGGTGGCGCGCCATGCTGACAGAGTTGTTTTTATAAATAATGCTAGTGCGGTCGTTGGAACTGTAAAAGACGTTTACCGCCAAAAAGATTTTATGGAAGTTTTCGGACATATTATGCTTCCTGATGAATATGAAAAATTGGAGTGAAAATTTATGCAGCTGATTTATTCTTTTTTGAATTTTGTTTTTCCTTTTGAATGGTTGTCTCCTGCGTTTATGAAAAATGCTCTGATTGCCGTTATTATTGCAGGTCCGCTTTTTGGCGCGTTGGGAACTTATGTTGTTTCAAACAGAATGAGTTTTTTTAGCGATGCGATTGGACATTCAGCTTTGACAGGAATTGCGATTGGCGTTCTTTTGGGAATTCGCGATGTTACAGTTTCTATGGTTTTATTTTCGATGCTGCTCGGATTTTCTATAATCATGGTGAAGTCAAAAGGAAAATCTTCCAGCGACACGATTATTGGAGTTTTTTCTTCAACCTCAGTTGCATTGGGAATTGTGCTTTTATCTGCCGGCGGAAATTTTTCAAAATATCAAAAATATCTTGTGGGCGACATTCTTAGCATTCAGCCAAACGAAATTCTTTTTTTGTTTTTTTGCGCAATTGCTCTTCTTCTTGTTTGGATTTTTTTCTACAACAAAATGCTGATTGTTTCGCTTCATTCATCATTTGCAAAAAGCCGTGGAATAAAAACAATTTTCATAGAACAAGTTTTTGCTTTGCTGACAGCTGCAATTGTTTCTGTTTGCATACGTTGGACCGGGCTTCTTGTGATTAACAGCATGCTTGTGCTTCCGGCAGCTTCTGCTAGATTTGTGAGCAAAACTTCAAGACGTTATTTGGTTGTTTCAAAATTGATTTCACTTGTCGGCGGAATTGCAGGACTTTGTTTTTCGTATTATACTGGCTCGGCTAGCGGAGCTTCGATTGTTTTAGTCAATGCCGCATTTTTTTTAATTTGCTTTATAATTTCATTTTTGAAGAAGAATAGTTAAAATGACAAAAGCTGTAATTTTTGATTTGGACGGAACTCTCCTTAATACTCTTGATGATTTGGCGGACAGCTGCAATGAAACTTTGCACCAGATGAATTTTCCTTTACGTTCGATAGATGAAGTCCGGCAATTTGTAGGAAATGGAATCGCAAAACTTATGGAGCTTGCAATTCCTGATGGAAAGAAAAATCCTGAATATGAAAAATCAGTTTTATTAATGAAGGAAAATTATGCAAAAAATTGGCAGAATAAAACTCGTCCTTATGATGGAATTTTAGATTTGATTTCAACTTTAAATGAAATGAAAATAAAAACAGGAATTGTTTCAAATAAGCCAGATGCTCAAGTTAAAGAACTTGCAGAATATTATTTTTCTTCTAGCATAAAACGCGAAACTGCGGTTGGCGATTTTGAAGGCAGAAATAGAAAGCCATCTCCAGATTCGGTTTTAGAAGTTATGCGAATTCTTGAAGTGAATAGAGATGAAACAATTTATGTGGGCGATTCTGATGTCGATATAAAAACTGCAAAAAATGCGGGAATTCCTTGCATAAGTGTAACTTGGGGATTTAGAGATAAAAATTTTCTCTTGAATTCTGGAGCGCAAAAACTTGCAGACAAACCTGAAGAAATTTTAAAATATTTATGAGCGGCGAAAAAGATATTTTTTTGAAAGGGCAGGTTGCCCGCGATTTTGATTTTTATAGAATAAGAGAAAAAGTTGCTTCTCTTGCGGCAAGTGAAGAAGGCAAACTTTTTTTGCTTTCAAGGGAAAGTTCTTTTGATGTTAATGAAGTTTCAAAACTGAAATCATTAGGACGTGAATGGAATAAATATTTAAATTCACGATTTCCTTCTGCATTGAAATCTTGGCCGCCTGTAAAAGAAATTTTTTCAATACTAAAAGTTGAAGGCGCGTCTCTTTTGCATGAGCAAATTTTTGCACTTGGACTTTTTTGCACTTACACTGATGAAACTTGCAGCTGCATAAAATCTGCTTCTCTTGAACTTGAAATTCCTGAGCTTTTAAAAATTGCGCAGTCAATGCCTTCCTTGGAAAATGCTAGAAATAAAATTTTTTCTGTTATAGATATTTCAACTGGCGAAGTAAAAGATTTGCCTTCCATCAAGGAAATCAGAAAAAAAATTGCCTCGCTTCATAAAGAAATTGAATCTGCATTAAAAAAATATACTTCTGATTCAACTTTGAATTCCGCATTGCAAAATAATGTTCCGGCGTTAAAAGCTGACCGTGAGCTTCTTGCAGTCCGCTCGGATCACAGAAATTCCATAAAGGGAATTGTGCATGAAGTGAGTGCTTCCGGGCAAACTCTTTATATTGAGCCTGAAGAAATTGTGCGTGCGAACAATCAGCTTGTTCAAGAAGAATTTAATTTGCAATCTGAACTTAATAAAATTTTTAAGGAACTTTCTGACAGTTTAAGGGAATATTGTTCTGATTTTATTTTGTGCCATGATTCAATGTTGCTGCTCGATTCAACTTGTGCCGCCGCAAAATATCAATCTGAAATACATGGAGTTTTTGCTGAAAATTGTGATACTGAAAAAGAGCCGCCGTTGATTTTAAATGCTCGACATCCACTTCTGGCAGAAAAAGCTGTTCCTGTAACAATTAATTTTATGTTTGGAAAAAAAATTATGATTATTACAGGACCGAACACAGGCGGAAAAACTGTAACTTTAAAAACTGTCGCGCTTTTTTCATTGATGAATCAGGCTGGTTTTCCTATTCCTGCTGATGAAGGCACAAGACTTCCTTTTTTCAATTCGATTTTTGCCGACATTGGAGATGAGCAATCAATTGATGAATCGTTGAGCACTTTTTCTAGCCGCATGAAAAATATTGCGCTTGCCTTGGAAAATGCTGACGAAAAAAGTCTTGTGCTGCTGGACGAGCTTGGAACAGGAACTGACCCTCTTGAAGGAGGAGCGATTGCGATGGCGGTTCTTGATTCTTTGCTTGAAAAAAATTCTTTTGTTCTCGTTACAACTCATCATGGAGTTTTAAAAAATTACGGATACACGAATTCAAAATGTGTTAATGCTTCTGTTGAATTCAATCCTGAATCTTTGCGTCCGACTTATAAGCTTCTTGTTGGAATGTCGGGAGAAAGCCACGCAATTGATATAGCTTTAAATTCCGGTTTGCCGCAAAAAGTTGTTGAACAGGCAAAAAGCTATATTTCAAATCAGCAGGCAGATGTAAGCTCTTTGATAAAAGGTTTGACGGAAAAACATCTTGAACTTGAAGAGCTTATAAAAAAGCAAAATGAAAAACAGGATGAACTTTCTATAAAGGAAGCAAAAATCCATTCACGTGAAATAAAAATGCTTCAAAAAGAAATTGAGCTTAATCAGCTTGAACATTCACAAAGCACTGCGTTTTTGCAGGAAATGAGAAGCAAACTTGAAAATCTAGTTCGTGTTTTAAGGGAAGGTGAAATTACCCGTGAAAAAACTTTGAGTGTTAGAAAATTTATTTCTGATACAACAAAAGAAATTGATGAGCAGGAAAAAAATATAGAAGAGAAAAAACTTCTTTTGGAAAAAGAAAATTCTGATCTTCAAAATGAAGAAAATAAAATTCTCCAAAACGGAATGCGGCTTTCATCTTTAAAAGAAAAAAAATCACTTTCTTCCAAAAACAAAAAAGCAAAAAACAGGCTTTCAAATTCTGAAGCACTAAAAAATGCCTCTGTTTTAAAAATTGAAAATTCAAATGAAAAAAAGTTCGAAAAGGAACAACTGTTAAAAGAGGGCGCAGAAGTTCTTGCAGGAAATGAAAAACGCAAAGGCATTCTTGTTAGAAAAGTTAAAAATGAAATTTGGCAAGTTCAGTTTGGCTCTATGAAAATGAATTTTCCGCAGAGCCAAATTGTTCCTTTGGAAAACAAAATTGTTGATAGAAGTGTTTCCGTTGTGATTGAGCGTGATTCTAAAACTGAAGAAAACAATGAGGTTCCAAAGTTTGAACTTAGGCTTTTAGGAATGAGAGCGGAAGAAGCTATAAAGGCTCTTGAACATCAACTTGATTTATGCATGATTAGCAGCTTTAAAAAATTCTCAGTTATACATGGAAAGGGAAATGGAATATTGCAGCAGGCTGTAGCTGACTGTTTAAACCATTGTCCTTCTGTAAAAGAATTTTATTTTGCAAGACCGGAAGAGGGAGGCACTGGAAAAACTTATGTCGAGCTTTTTTAAACTTCAAGTTCTGGAATTTTTTCTTTTAGTTTTTCAAGGAAATTTTTTGCCTGTATGCCTTCCCTAAGGCAAGCAAAAATACAGTTTTCTCCTGCTATAGTTCCGATTATTTCATTGAGGTTCATTGCGTCAAGCGCGTTTGCAACACTGTCTCCGTGTCCGCCAAAAGTTTTTATTACAATTATATTTCCGCTAGCTTCGATGCTTACATATCCGCGTAAAAAATCCCGGATGTAAATTTGCTCACTTTCTTTTTCAATTTCATCTTCCGGGATTGTATAGACATATCCATTGTGTCCGTCGCTTATTTTTCCAACTTTCATAAGCTTTAAATCTCTGGAAAGTGTTGCCTGCGTAACTTCAAAGCCTTCATTCTGTAAATGATTTAAAAGCTCATCTTGACTTTCTATTCTGTTGTTCTTTATTAATTTTCGGATTGTTTTTAGTCTCAAAAGTCTGTCTTTCAAAATATACCTCAGAATATGCATAAGTATGAATAAATATACATTTTATGTCAAGGCGTTTTTTTACAATGTTCCTTCAAATAAAATTTTTTTTCCTGATAGAATTTTGAGCGTTTTGCCATTCCATTCAATTGTTCCTTTTTTATTGGAAATCCTTTTGAATGCCTTGTTTTCTTTTAAATCGATTTCTGAAATTTCTTCGGAAATAAATTCAACATTAAGCACTAACGGTGATGTTGAAAAATTTTTCTTGTCATCTAAGAATTCTAAAATTTTTTTTGCGCTGTTTTTTAAAACTATAGTTACAACTGTTCCGTTTTTTGTTTTTAAATAATATGCCGGCAAATACGAAACGTCGTTGAATTGCTCAATTGCAATATGTTCCATCTTCATTTTTTTAGGAAGCGAAACTTCGTCAAAATATTCTGAAAAAGAATTTTTTAAATTCGGATTTAATGTGCTGAAAATTTCATTGTTGTCAAAATCTTGAATTATTTTTTCATAGTTTTCAATTCTAAGATCAATCAGCTCTATGACTTTTCTATAAACAAAATTTCTATATTGAACAAGTTCTTCAAACGAAGAAAAATTTGTCGCAAGCAAATCTGCTCCGTAAGTTGAAAGTTGCTTTATTTTTGGAAAATTTATTTTATTCAAAAAAGTTATTGTTGTTATAAAATCCAGCCCAGAATATCCCCATCTAGCATGCCGCGCAGTTTTTTTCAGTTCTTCAAATTGCTCTAAGTCTGAGTTTAAAAGCTCTCTGTATTTTTTGTTTTCATCTATTTTGCTTTGAACAAAACTTCTTTCCTTTATTGAATAAGTTCGTCCTTGTTCAAGCAGCAAGTTTTCATTTTTGAAATCTTTTAAAAGCGGCAATGCGAATTCTGAAATTTTTGGAATTTCTTCAATTCCTTCCCGAGTCATCATAAAAATATATTTTGCAGATTTTGATGAAAATGGCTTTTTGAGCAGCTTAGGTCTTTTTGTGTTTATGCCGATTTCAAAATATTCTTTTGTGCCTTCTCCAGTAAATGCGAAGAGATTGTGATTTTTATTTTTAAAAATTTCATCTATTATTTTTTTGAATTCCCCGGAATAATTTTCAAGTTTAGATTCATCAAATTCTGCGGTTATAAAATAGTTCCTTGGAGTTCCATCGAATCCCGGATTTTTCCTTTTTGGATAAGTCCATTTTTCTAAAGGAAAAAGTGTGCACGAAAATATTTGCTCTCCATCAGTGATTTCAAAAAGGCATTTGTCTTCGCTCATCAATGAAACGCCTTTTAAAGTGCATTTGAAATTTTCTTTTGTTGAATCGCTTATTACGAGATTTCCTGCGTATGAAAATTCAGCCTCTTCTCCAAGCTCGCTTTTTGTTAAATCAAGAAAATCACTTTCTTCTAAAAAAATTTCTTTTTCAACAAATTTCCATTCAGAATCGAAAATGCTTTTTTCATAAAAACCTGTGCTGCCGTTTTTATCTGTTCCCGCAACTCTTAAAATTCTAGCTCCGTTTCCTTGACCGTTTTGCGCAATGCTTATTATTTTTGAAAGTCTGCCTTTTCCTTCAATTTGAATTTTGGGCTGCTCAAGCCAGTCTTCTGCCGGCAATGCCCAGGGCGAATAATTTGAAAAATAATTTTTGCCTTTTTTCTTTTGCTCAAGTTTGTCATAAGTGTATTGAAACCACATTGGATCGCAGCCCATTGTGTCAAAGTCTACAAGCCTTGTGTACATTGTTCCTTTTGCGCCGATTAAAAAAATTGTATCTGCGGAAGCGCTTAAGCTTTCTGAAATAAATCTTCCATTTTGCGGAACTTGAAGCTGGCGGCTAAAATCAGCAGGAAGACCGCTGTCTGTAAATCTTATGTGCAGTCCGTCTTCTGTTAAAAAATAAATTGTTTCAAGTCCCATTGTTCCGTAGTGATGTTCGTTTCCATAAATGTCCGTGTGGTACAAAACATCTTTTCTGCGGCAGCCCATTGACCAGGCTCTTTTGTTTTTTGTGAATTCATCTTGCTTTAAAAATCCGTTTTCTCCTTTTGGAAATCCAAACGCTCTTTTCCATATAAAAGGAGATTCCGGCGCGCTTCTGTCAAGGAAAGTTGTGTAAAGAATTCCGTTATTGTCAAAAACATAAAGACTGTCTCCGTCTGCGGAAATTTCTGTAACTCGCTCTGGAATCGGAAATTCGTCAAGCCCGGTTGTTTCCATTTTTGAATAGGGCAGTCCGGTTTTTAGAAAAAGCTTCCATTTTTTTTCGCTTGGTTTCTTTGCGTAAATTCTTCCGTCTACAATTGCAAAATCAAAATACTTGCAGTAAGACTGCGTCATTGTTCTAAAAAAAATTTCATCAGGAAGAAATCCGCTTGCATCTTGCGAATTTATTTTTAAAGCTGAAACTAAAAAAATCGACGTGATAAAAAATACTTTTTTTATATTGAAGAAATTCATTTTTAACTAATTCTCCAGAATCGACAATTGTTTGTTGTGAATTAAGATTTTGCCATTCTAGCATATAATTTTTTTTTTTGGTATACTTGGATTCAAACCATTTTTTTAAGAGGCTATCATCATGTCAAATATCGCATGGAATAACTTAGACACATTGGAAAGTTTTAAAAAACTTCAAGCTTTAAAAGGCTGTGTTTCAGTTGCAAAAGAGCTTTCAGGGGCAGATGCTGCAAAGCGTGTCGCTGAATATTCAATTCAGATGGCAGACGGACTTGTTTACAATTATGCGGCAAAGCAAGTCAACTCAAAAATAATTTCGATTTTTGAAGAGCTTGTAAAAGAAAGCCAGCTTTTGGAAAAATTCGAAGCGTTGTACAACGGAGACGTAATCAATACTGGAGAAAAACGAATGGTTCTTCATCAGCTTCTTCGCGGACAGCTCGGAAACGATGTTGTTGCCGACGGTGTTAACAAGCGTGATTTTTATATAAATGAACAGAAAAAAATTGCTGACTTTGCTGAAAAAGTTCATTCTGGAAAAATCGTAAACGAGAAGGGCGAAAAATTTACTTCCGTTTGCCAGATTGGTATTGGCGGTTCAGACTTGGGACCTCGCGCAATTTACCTTGCTCTTGAAAACTGGGCAAAGAAAACTGGAAATTTCAAAATGGACGCGCACTTCATTTCAAATGTTGATCCTGATGACGCGGCTTCTGTTCTTCAGTCTATCGACCTTTCAAAGACAATTTTTATTCTTGTTTCAAAAAGCGGAACAACACTTGAAACTTTGACAAATGAATCGTTTGTAAAAGACTTCTTGAAAAATGCCGGTCTCGATCCAAGCAAGCACATGATTGCTGTAACAAGCGAAACTTCTCCGCTTGCAAAAAGCCCGGATTATCTTGAAGCGTTCTTTATGGATGATTATATCGGCGGACGCTATTCTTCTTCGTCTGGAGTTGGCGGAGCAATTTTGAGCCTTGCATTTGGTCCTGAAGTTTTTGACGATTTCTTGAAAGGCGCGGCAGAAGAAGATAAACTTGCAACAGAAAAAGATGTAAGAAAAAATGCCGCGTTGATGGACGCATTGATTGGAGTTTATGAGCGCAATGTTCAGGAATATCCTTCGACAGCAGTTCTTCCGTATTCTCAGGCTCTTTCAAGATTCCCGGCTCATCTTCAGCAGCTTGATATGGAATCCAACGGAAAAAGCGTGAACCGTTTTGGCGAAAAAATAAATTATGTAACAGGTCCTGTAATTTTCGGAGAGCCTGGCACAAACGGACAGCATTCTTTTTACCAGCTGCTTCATCAGGGAACAAGCATAATTCCGCTTCAGTTTATTGCATTTAAAGAAAATCAGACTGGAAAAGATGTTGTAATTCAGAATTCCACAAGCCAGACAAAACTTTGCGCGAATGTTGTAGCTCAGATTGTTGCCTTTGCCTGCGGAAAAAATGACGAAAATCCAAATAAATTCTTTGCCGGTGAACGTCCGTCCAGCTTGATTTACGGAAAGCAGGTCAGCCCGAAAACAATCGGCGCTCTTTTGGCTCATTACGAAAACAAAGTTATGTTCCAGGGATTTCTTTGGAATGTAAACAGTTTTGATCAGGAAGGCGTTCAGCTCGGAAAAACTCTTGCAAAGTCAGTTCTTTCAGGAAAAATGGAAGGCGCGCTGAAAGCTTATGCTGAGCTTCTTATAAAGTAAAAAGTTCTGCTTAAAATTTTTTTAATGCCGGAAAAATTCAATGCGATTCTTCCGGCGTTTTTTATTTTTTCAGCCTGAAAAGCTCGCTGCAGTTGTCGTCCACGATTTTATTCAGCTTGTCCACGCTAAGCCCGATTTTTTCAGAAATAAATTCGTAAGTGTATTTTATTAAAAGCGGATTATTTTCGCTTCCGCGCATCGGAACTGGCGCAAGATATGGAGAATCTGTTTCAAGAAGAATTCTGTCTTTGGGAACGTACTGCAAAAGTTCTATAAGCTCATCCATTTTTGCTTTTTTTGTGTATGTGGTTGCGCCTCCAAATGCAAGATACCAGCCCAAGTCAAGAAATGTTTTTGCTTCGTTCAGTCCGTAAGAAAAGCAGTGGATAATTCCCCTGTTGTAGTTTGCCGCGCGGAGCACATCGACTGTGTCTTCAAATCCGTCCCGCGAATGCACAATAAACGGAAGGTCAAGTTCCTTTGCAAGTTCCAGCTGCATTTCAAAAAGCTCTTTTTCGCCAAAAAACATTTCTTTGTCAAAGTCTGATTCGTTGCGTCCGTCTGGTCCGCTTGGATTCCAATGATGGTCAATTCCGCCTTCGCCAATCGCCGCAAGATGTGAAGAAAAGCAACTTGAACTTTCCTTGAATTCTTCAATGCTTTCCCTAAGCTCTTCCAGGCAGGCTTCACGTTCTTTTATTGAATCCGGATCAGGCCAAATTCCTGCGCTGAAAAAAATCGACTTTTTCAGTTTGCTTTGCAGATTCACATCCGGAATTTCTTCCAGGCAATCCTCAAGGATTTGCGCGCGCTCAGTCAAGTCCGAGCATTTTGTGCCAACATCAAGCCCGAAATAAATTCTGTTTTTTGCCATCTGCTCAAGAATTTCAGTTCCGAATTCTTGTGAATTATTTTCAACCAGATAATGAAAGTGAAAATGCGTGTCTGAAAACATTTTAAAACCTCGAAAAAAAAAGCAGCCTGAATTTTTCAAGCTGCCTGCTGTTTGCCGGGAACCAGAATCGAACTGGCACGGCAGGTTAAATTGCCGAGGGATTTTAAGTCCCTTGTGTCTACCTATTCCACCATCCCGGCGACGCAAAATATTATATAGAATTCTAAAAGTTCTTTCAACTGCAAAAACTGATTCCGGCTGAATATATTCAAAAATTATTTGATTTTGCTGTAAAGGTCAGCCATTTCGTTGCGCCATTCAGGTTTCTTGTCTTTTTCTTCCCAGTCGATTATTTTTTTTATAGAAAAATGCTTTGTGTCGCTTGGACTTGCAAAATGCACAATTCCGAATCTGCCTTGCCCGATGTATGTGAGCTTGTCGCCTGTTTCAATTTTTTCATTTTTTGAAATAAGCTCAATTGCGCAGTCAAAGTGAATTAAAGAGTCTTCGCCTTTTTTGTTTATTGCGGTCGAAATGTCCCGGATAATTTGCCCACAGACTGTGCATACAGGCTGGTTTGCCGACTTGAATTTTTTTATGGCTTCTTCATCATGCTGAATTTGCTCTGGCGACACAGATTTTATTGTAGGACGAAAAACTGGCTTTTGCGGCTGAAAATTTTTCCGCTCTTCAAAATCCCTTCTATTATTATTGCTGTTGTTTTTCCAGTTTCCGCTGTGTCTTCTTGAATGTCTGTCTCTTCGCATGAAATGAATTATAGTTCAATTACAATTTTTTTTCTATATGAAATTCTACAATATGGCGGCTCATTATAAGCGCAATTCTGTCTACGGCTGAATTTATATAGTTTTCATCCTGAATTTTTTTCTGTAGTTCCCTTATGCGGGGAGAAAGTGCTGAATTTGGCGTTGCATTGTTTACAGCCTGCATTATTTACTCCGAAAAAGCGTTTTCAATATGATAAACCGGATCCAGCCCCGGAACATCAATTGCTATGACATCATAGCGTATGAATCTGTTATTATATTGTCGATGTTTTTGCAGGTAACATTTAGAAGTTTTAATAATCTTTTTTCTTTTTATTGAATTGAGCTCGTGCGCAAGAATTTCAACATTCCCGAGCGGAAGACTTTTGACTTCCACAAAAACTATAAAATTCTGCTTTTCCGCTATTATGTCGATTTCGCCTTCCCTGATTCTGAAATTTCTGTCAAGAATCGAATATCCGTTTTTGATTAGAAATTCTCTGGCTTTTTCTTCGCCTGTTATTCCTTTTGTCCGCGTGGATTCTTTCACTGGGCTTTTTCCGTGTTTTTTATAAAGGCGAAAATTTCTGCAATCGCTTTCCAAGTGCTTTCTGGAATGCATTCTCCAATCTGCCGCATTGAAAGAACGTTTGCCGCAATGTCGTTTTCTACAACTGGAATGTTATTTTCTTCCGCGATTTCAACCATCTTTTTTGCGAGAATTCCGCTTTCTTTTGCTGAAATAAACGGCGCGTCTGCATTTTCAGGATATTTTAAGGAAACTGCGAAAAAATTTCTTGTCGTTTTCATACAGCAGAATCCTTGAATGGCAGGGAAAGTTCTGAATCAGTGCAAAGACTGTCAGAAAAAGCCAAGGTGGAATAGGTTACTGTCACAGAATCGCCGTTCATGCCGGAACAAAGCAATTCTCCAAGCCGCTCTTCCTCAAAATGAATGTTAGAGGTCAAAAGCGACGGTAATGTACAGAACCGCACTTCCGTAACCTTGCTCTTATTTAAATATAACACAAAAAAAAATTTTTTCCACTCAAATTCGCAATTTATTTGTATTTTTTCTGTTATTTTTTTGTTAAAATCAATTAAAATTCTGATTAAGCCTTTCGCTTCGTCTTTTTCAAGCTGCCACAAAAAGGGGAGGATTATCCAGTGCTTTCCGGTTCCGTCTTTTGACTTTAAGTGGTTTGCAAGCGTAAGAATTCCGTCTTTGTTTTCTGGAATTTCCTTGTAGATTTTTTTTAGGAAGTTTTCGCTGCTTTTCGCGCTGTTCTTTTCTTTGTTGCCGGAATTTTTCCATTTTGCGGGCTCTGTTAAAAGTAAAAACTTTTCTATTAAATTTTCTTCCGGCTCGATTCCTTTTTCCATTAGCATTGCTGAAATTTCCGCCGCCTGTTTTTCTTTTCCCGGAAACAAAGCTGAAACTGATTTTGCTTTTCTGATTATCGATTTGTCAAGTTTTACGCCGCTTTGAATCATCTGCTGGACAATTTTTAGAACAACGGAATCCGCTTCAATTCCCGCCGAATTTAAAAATTCCAATAGCGTGCGCGGAAAGAAATCCGCATTTTTTTGCTCCGAAACTGTTTTTAGAATGATTTTTGAATCTGCGCCGATTTCGAGCGTGGCTTTGAATGAGCTTCCTTCTGAAAGCGGGATTTTGCTTTTTACGCTGATTTTTGCGCCTTGCAGAAAAACTGTGTAGTTTCCGTTTCCAAGATTTTTTATGACTTTTACAGAAACTTCGTCTCCTGCGGCAAGTTTTTTCTGCGGAATGTTCTGGCTTTGAATGTATGCGTTTTTTATGCTGTCGATTGCTGCGGACATTTTGGTAATTTTATAAATATTGACAAAAAAAGGGAAGACACAAAATGTATCTTCCCTTGGATTAAGCTGTAAGAATACAGGATTTATTAAAAATCTTATTTCTTTGCTTTTGCTGCTGCAGATGCTGCGGCTTCTTCTGCCTTGTGCTCTGCGTTGATTGCGGCTTCTTTCTTGTCTTCTGCTGCGTTTGCTGCCTTAGCTGCTGCAAGTTTTGCGTTTGCTTTTGGTCCGAGAAGCTCCTTAATTTTTGCAGCTTTTCCAACTTTGTCGCGAACGTAGTAAATCTTTGAGCGGCGAACTTTTCCAAGGCGGACAATTTCAACCTTGATAATGCGCGGGCTGTTTACTGGGAATACACGCTCAACGCCAACACCGTAGCTAGTCTTGCGAACTGTGAATGTCTTTGAAATTCCTGAGTTCTTGAAGCAAATAACAAGGCCTTCGTAAATCTGAATACGCTTTGTTTTTCCTTCGATGATTTCAAAGTGAACTTTTACAGTGTCTCCTACGCTGAAGTATTCTGCGTTAGGTTTCTTCTGCTGTTCTTCAATAGTCTTTATAAGATCCATTTTTATCTCCTATTTGCCGCTGTCTTTTGTTCTTGACTGAACATAACGCAGCTTGCTTTTTTGCTTGCGGTCGTTCTTGTATGTTACAAAGTCCGTAAGCGTCCCGATCATTTTTTCTGCTTCTTCTGTAAGAGTACCGTCAGCTCTTGCCTTTTGAATCAGATCAGGCCTGTTCCGCAAGGTTTTCTGAAGGCTCTTAAAAAGCCGCCACTTTCGGATTTCTTCATGGTTTCCGCTGCTTAGAACAGCCGGCACTTCCATGCCTTTGTATACATTCGGCCTTGTATACTGGGGATATTCCAAAAGGCTGCCCGAAAAACTTTCCTCATCCAAAGATTCGCTGGTTATTACGCCGTCAACAAGTCTGTAAACTGTGTCTACAATAACTGTAGCGGCAACTTCTCCGCTGGACATTACGTAATCCCCTATGGAGATTTCCTCGTCAACGTAGGAGTCAATAATCCGCTGGTCGATACCTTCATATCTTCCGCAAATCAGGACAATTTCATCTTTCCGGCTGAGTTCCTGAGCTTTTTTCTGTGTAAAAGGCTTTCCGCTTGGCGTAACATAAATAACATGCTTCGTCTTTTTGTATGCTTCTACACTGTCCAATGCCAGTCCTAGAGGTTCCGGGAGCAAAAGCTGTCCAGCGCCTCCGCCGTAGGGAGCGTCATCACAAGTGTGGTGTCTATCAAAGGCAAAATCCCTGATATTGACCAAATCGTAGGCAATAATTCCTTTCTCTACCGCTTTCGCCATGATCGAGCTTGTAAAAAAAGCGCGCGGAATTTCAGGAAATAAGGTCAGCACAGTAAATTTCATAGGAATTACTCCAGAATCCAGAGGTGCATGAGCTGCATAGTTTTATTTTCAATATCGACTTTGCCGATAAACTGGTCTTTGAATGGAACAAAAACTTTTCTTGCTCCGCCATTCTTATTCAGCTTAACCGAATCGTCCAAAAAACTGCAAGCCTCGGACAGCAAAATCTCAACGAGATAATCTGATCCGCCTTCCATTACGTTTGTGACTGTTCCAACAACTGAATTTTCGTCAATTGCCGGTGCGGTATTGCCCGCCGTTTCCTTTTTATACCATACCGAGCATCCTTTTAAATCCTCGATATACCACTCATTTTTCTGCAGTTTATGAGCATTCTTGCGCGGAACTACGATTTTCCACCTGTTGTATCTTGCAGCTTCTTCAGGTGAATTTATTCCTGCTAGTTTCATGTACAGAGTGGACGCCGCTTCCTTGGTTGAT
Organism: uncultured Treponema sp.; assembly: GCF_934725225.1. Classification (NCBI taxonomy): domain Bacteria; kingdom Pseudomonadati; phylum Spirochaetota; class Spirochaetia; order Treponematales; family Treponemataceae; genus Treponema; species uncultured Treponema sp. Next base: position 270,171 of record NZ_CAKVAM010000003.1, on the reverse strand, counting down.
TCAACTTTGAAAGTTTTTTCAGCTGTTCCGTCTGACAAAGCGACTTCTTCCATACTTGCAAAATGCCCGTACTCGCCGGAAGTGCTTTCTACTTTGAATTCGCCCGTTATTCCATGGGAACCGCGGACAATACCAACTACAAACCGCTCTGTCATCGCATTCGATGCCATCAGTCCAGAATTTCCAGGCTGTAATGCTTTCCGTCTTTATTTGACGTTGCGCTTAAAACAGTACGCAGAGCTTTTGCAATACGACCGTATTTGCCAATAACCTTGCCAATATCACCTTGTGCAACGCTTAACTGAAGAACAGGTCCGCGCTCGCCTTCGGTTTCCGTTACAGAGACTGCATTTGGATCATCGACCAATGACTTTGCAATAAATTCAATCAGGTCTTTTTCCATGTTGTGCTCCCTGTAAGTTATTTGGTGATTTTTGTTCCGTCAGCAGCCAATCCGCCCTGTCTGAAAATCTTTTTTACGATTTCTGTAGGCTGAGCTCCAACGCTGATCCAGTATTTGGCGCGTTCTTCATTGAAAGAAGTCTGGCTTCCCTCTGCAGCGATTGGATGGTACTGTCCGATTTCTTCGATTGTTGCGCCATCACGTGGTTTTGCTGCGTCAAGGACGACAATGCGGTAGTCTGGGCGTTTTTTTGTGCCCATCTTCTTTAGTCTGATTTTGACCAATTTTTTCCTCCGATATGAGTTTTGCACACTAAACAGTGTGAACCAATATTTTAGTGAAAAGATTCAGTAAATTCAAGAGATAAAAGGGTTTATGGGCTGTTAAAGTTGAAGAATTTTGTAGGCGACTTTTTGTTTTCGTGGAAAAAGTATTTTAGATTTTCTTTGCGCAACTGATTGCTCTTTGCTTTTTCTCTTAACTTGCTAACTGAAAAATTCTTTGTTATCATAAAGACATCTTTAAGAACTCACTTTAATTTTTGAATTGCGAGGTTTAAAATGGCTGAATTGTATAATCCAAATTCGCTTCCTGCTGATTTTGTAAAAGTTTACGGCGGAACAGAAGATTCTGTAAAGATTTTTTCTTCACCGGCAAGAATCAACATTATAGGCGAGCACATTGACTACAACGGCGGAAAAGTTTTCCCTGCTGCGATAAACCGCTATCTTTATGTTGCCATCAGAAAACGCAATGACACAAAAGTTGTTTACAATGATTTGAAATTCCCAGGAAGATATGAATTTGACATCAATGACGACTTTAAATATGCCAAGGAAAACGGATATGCGAACTATCTAAACGGAATTCTTTCCCAAATGAAGGAAAAAGGCTTTAAATTTGACTGCGGATTTGAAATTCTTATGGTAAGCAATGTTCCTGCTGCCGGCGGAATTTCATCGTCTTCTGCCCTTGAATGCGGATTTGCCTATGCCGTAAGCGAAACTTTTGGATTCGGAATCGACCGTGTTGAAATTGCCAAGCTTGGCCAGATGAGCGAGCATAATTTTATGAACGTAAACTGCGGAATTATGGATCAGTTTATAATTTCCACAGGAAAAAAGAATACAGCAATTGTCCTTGACTGCAATACGCTTGAATACGAATATGTTCCGCTTGAGCTTGGAGACTACAGATTTGTTGTCATGAACACAAACAAGCAGCGCCGCCTTGCAGACAGTAAGTACAATGAGCGCAGAAGCCAGTGCGAGGAAGCTTTGAAGATTCTTCAGGACGGAGGCGTGAAAATTTCCGCGTTGTGCGAGCTTTCTCCAGAACAGTGGGAAAATTCAAAATCTTTGATAAAAGATGAACTTCTTGTCCGTCGCGCAAAGCATTGTGTCTATGAAAATCAGCGTGTAAAAGATGCCGTGAACGCATTGAAAGCCGGAAATCTTGAGAAACTCGGCAAGCTCCTGAACGAAAGCCATGAATCGCTTAAAAACGACTATGAAGTTACAGGAATTGAGCTTGACACTCTTGCGGAAACTGCCCAGAAGCAGGACGGATGTATTGGAGCAAGAATGACTGGAGCTGGCTTTGGCGGCTGCGGAATCGCTCTTGTTCATAAAGATAAAATCAATCAGTTTGTTGAAAATGTCCAGACTGAATACAAGAAAGTTGTAGGATACGAAGCTTCATTCTTTGACTGCGAAAGCGGCGACGGAGTTTCTCACTTCAACTAAAATAGTTTTGAAATTTTCCCTTGTTTTTATGTGTTTCTTTTTCAGCATATAAAAGCAGGGGATTTTTTATATCTTTTGCTGACTTCAAAATTTATTTAGCATTCTAAAGTTATTTTCTTCTATATAATAAACTATACTATTTGACATTCTCTTTCTTATATATTACTATAATAAATCAATTATTCTAACTAAATGATAGGAGAAAATGAAATGTCAATGAATTTGATATTGTTCATTGTTCTCCCTGTAGCAGGAATACTTCTTGGATGGACAATTCGCTGGGTTTATGCCAGATTTCAACTTTCCGCCTCGGAGCAAAAAGCCGAGCGCGTTAAACAAGATGCAATAAAAGAAGCGGAAGCTCAGAAAAAAGAGATTCTTCTTCAGGCAAAAGAACAACTCATTCAGGACCGTAATCAGCAGGAAAGGGAGAACCGTGAACGCCGTACAGAACTGCAGCGTTATGAAAGCCGTGTAAACAAAAAAGAAGAGCTTTTGGAGCAACGGAATCAGGAGTTTGAAAAGCGCGACAAGGAATTTGCTTTAAATGTAGCGGAACTTCACAAGCGCGAGGCTGTTCTTTCGGAGGAAGAAGGAAAGCTTCGGGTTGAGCTTGAAAGAATTTCGGGGCTTACCGCGGAAGAAGCAAAGGCTCTTATAATCAAGAACCTTGAAAATGACGCCCGCCATGACGCTCAGTCTTTGCTGAACAAGATTGATCAGGAAGCTCAGCTTAATGCAGAAAAGAAAGCGCAGGAAATTCTTGTTTCCGCCATTCAGCGCATTGCCACAGAAACTACAAGCGAAATCACAGTCGCAACAGTTTCTCTTCCGAGCGATGAAATGAAGGGTCGCATTATTGGACGTGAAGGCCGCAATATCCGTTCTTTGGAAACTTTGACTGGCGTTGACATTATTATTGACGACACACCGGAAGCTGTTGTTATAAGCTGTTTCGATCCTGTAAGAAAAGAAATTGCGCGTGTGGCTTTGGAGCGTCTTATTATCGACGGAAGAATTCACCCGGCGCGAATTGAAGAGATTGTTCAGAAAGTTACACGCGAGATTCAGCAGAAGATTTATGAAGAAGGCGAAAAGGCTTTGTTTGAGCTTGGCTTGCATAGCATGAGCCAGGAAGCAATAAGAGCTATCGGTCGTCTTTACTTTAGGACAAGCTACGGACAGAATGTTCTTACTCATTCAAAGGAAGTTGCAGAGCTTGCAAGTCTTCTTGCCGCTGAAGTTGGAGCGAACAGGGAACTTGCAAAACGTGCGGCTTTGCTCCATGACATTGGAAAAGGCGCGGAAAATGACAGCGACCAGAACCATGCCGAAGTTGGTGCGGAAATGGCACGCAAGATGGGCGAAGATCCTCGTGTAGTCAATGCGATTGAAGCGCACCATAATGACTGCGAGCCTCAGACAATAGAAGCTGTTATTGTTCAGGTTGCCGATGCGATAAGCGCAGCCCGCCCTGGAGCAAGACGAGAAACTGTGGACAATTACGTTAAACGTCTTGAAAATCTTGAGGAAACTGCAAAGAAATTCCACGGAGTAGAGCAGGCCTATGCAATTCAAGCTGGACGTGAGCTTCGCATTCTTGTAAACAATGACAAAATCCCGGATGATCAGGTAAAAGATCTTGCAAAACAGATTGCAAAGCAGATTGAAACTGACTTGCGTTATCCTGGAAGAATCAAAATTACAATGATCCGCGAAACCCGCATTATTGAATACGCAAGATAATTTTTAAGCCCTGGAAAATTCCGGGGCTTTTTTCTTGTGTTCTTGAACGCTCAAAATAATTTGTTTGACAAAATGCGTTTTAGGGTACAGGATTTTATTATGACAGATGTTGAAAATCTTGAAAAAATAATCCGCGATATTTTTGGTATAAGAAAAATCATCAAGAAAAAACGGAACACAAACAAATGCATTCAGCCTCTTAATATTTATCCGCTTAATATGTTTGCTTTTAATTTTATAAATCGTCTGAGCCGGCTTAATGAAAAATTCAAGGACAACAAAACCGCGCTGAACACAATCTGCGAACGTGTAAAAAATCTTGGCGAGGCAAAATATTCAGGCTGGGCAGGACCTTACAGCGAACTTGTGGCTTTGGACTTTTATTCGCAGTTTTCAGAATTCCTTGGAATTTCTTATATAAATCTTCTTGAAATAAAGCGGCATAAGGAAAGCATTCCGGCTATAAACGGTCAGAAGGAAAAAATCGACATTGACTTGTGCCTTTCGCTTAAAAATGAAAAGCTTTTTACGGATGTCAAGTCGTTCAACTGCGTTCATCAGATTATTTTTGAGCGGATTTTTGAAGCAGTGGAAAATTATGCCGCAAAAGAATTTAAGAAAAACATTTTAATCGGAGTGGAAAACCTTTCAAGTCTTGATTATCTTGATGTGAAAAATTCTCTTGTTTCAAAGCGGCATGAAATTGAAAGGCTCTTGAAAAATGCAGTGAAGAAAAATCAGAATTTTGTTTCGTATTCTTCTGATTCAGGTCTGGCGTTTAATTTTAGAATCAGCTGGCCGGGCGAGATTTTGACTGTAAAAGACTATTCTCCGTTTGCAATGGCACAGGCTTACAGATATAAATTTCTTGACTACGGAAACAAGCTTGTTGACAACGAATATTCACTTATAACAATGGTAAAAAATCCCTGGTTTAATGAAGAAACTGTGGACTTTGGAAATTTCAACAATATGTTTTACCGTTCGTTGAGCCGCCGCACTTTTATGGAGCTTGCAAAAAATGATTTTCCTGCAAAAGATTACTCTTCCGCCTATAAAACTGAAAAAATAAAAGTCTATGATGTTTCAAAAAGCATTGCCGGAATCGTTTTTATTGATGACAACAGCGTGCGCTCAAAGTACTACAAAAGCCTTTATTCCGCTTACATTTATCTGAACCCGAATTACAAAAACAAAACGCCGCTTTCAATCCGCAACATAGAAAAATTTTTCCGCAACAAATACGAAGTTCAGATAAAAGACTTCGACGACTTCAAGTGGGATAATTATTAGAAATCGGGGCTGTCTAATAAGTTCTAAATGCCATTGTCGCACTTGATACTGCGATATTTGCATAGCAAACTCGGTTAGCAATCTCTAAATGATTGCAATATATGCATTTAGATTTTCGGGTCAAGCCCGAAAATGACAAAAAAGATGCTTTTGGACAGCCCCGACTTTTTTAGCACACGCCAATCGATTTCATGTATTCTTTGAGCACTTCTGTGAACCGCTGCATTTCTTCTGGCTTTATGTCACCCATGTTCGCGATTCTGAATGTGTCGATGTTTCCGAGTTTTCCCGGGTAAATTGTGAAGCCTTGCCCGCGCGCAAAATCATGCATTTTGTTAAAGTTGTATTCTGGCGTTTCTGGAATCAGGATTGCGGTTATAAAATGCGACTGGTTTTCTTCTTTTACAAGCATTTTCAGGCCGATTTCCTTTAGTGATTTTACTAAAATTTCCCAGCATCCGGTAAAGCGTTCAAAGCGTTTTTCGATTGTTTCCTGCTTTGTTTCGATTATTGCCTGGCGCAGAGCGTAGAAAGTCTGCACTGGCGGCGTGAATCTTGTCTGTTTTGTTTCCTGGAAATATTTGTACTGGTCATAAAGATTCAGATAGTAGTTGCGCATAGGCCAGTCTTTTTGCTTTAAAAGCTCGTCTTTTTTGCAAATAACAAAACCGATTCCTGCCATTCCGCCGATGTGCTTGTTTGAAGTCGCCGCCGCAAAATCAATCTGGAGCTTTTCAAGGTCAATCGGCATGCCGGCGTATGCGCTTACGATGTCGCAGACTGTTGTCATTCCGTATTTTTTTGCCATCGGGCAGATTTTTTCAAGCGGATTCAGAAGTCCTGTTGTTGTCTCGTGGTAGACAATTGCAAATGTCGTGTATTTTTTTGATTTCATCTGGTTTTCAAGAGCTTCAAGGTCGATTGGTTCGTATGTTGAAGATTTGAAAATATCTGTTTCGATTCCGTAGACTCCTGCGATTTTTGCAAGGCGCGCGCCATAAGAGCCGTTGTCAACCACAAGAAGTTTTCCGTCAGGCGGAACACAGCTTGAAATCATTGCTTCGTCTGCGCCAGTTCCAGAGCAGGCGAACATTACGGTTGTGTATTTTTCTGTGGAAGCCACAAATGAAGTCAAATCTTCTGAGACTTTTTCCATAAGATTTCCGAACTCAAGTTCACGCGGACAAATATCTTTTACAACCTGCGCATATTTTACGCTGTCTGTTGTTGTTGAAGGACCCGGATTCAAAAGAACTTCGCGCTGGACTTTTCTTAGCTCCTCGTTTTCCTTGATGCGCGGATAAATCAATGTGTTCGCGCGTGTAAGCATTGCTTCGTCATCGATTTCTGTCCAAGCATAATATTCAATTTTGTGCACGTAAATAGGGTCGTCTTTCGCAATTTTCTTGAAAACTGTCTCGTAGTCGATTTTTGCGTTTTCTGTGCGTGTTCTGCTGTAGAAATCCACCATTTTGTTCAGGAATTCTTTTGAGACCTTTGAGATTCCAACAAGTTCGCCAGCGACATTCTTTATTTCAGCCTTGTTTTTGCTTACGCCGCTAAGAACGCCGTTTTCATCGGTCTCAAGGTAAACTTCATCCTCGCTGTTTGTTTTTCCGGAAGCAAGGATTACGTTTTTTCGGCTGTCGTTGTCCAGTACAAAAAGCCCGATTGAATCGTATACAAGGTCGCTTTCAAGAAGAAGGGCAGTGCCTTTTACAAAAGGTGCGCAGACTTCAAGCGTTCCCATGCTGCTTGTGTTCTGGTAATTTTCGTTCCTGACAGTGCGGATGCAGTGATATTTTTTTGCAAGTTCATCGTAATATTCGTGGCAATGTCCCGTTCCGATGATGATTTCCTCAACGCCTGCCGCAATCAGTTTCTGGACTGAGCGTTCCACCATCGCAATTCCATCAATCTCAATAAATCCTTTTGGCATTGCTTTTGTGCGTCCACCGAATCTTGAGCCCAAACCGCCTGCCATTATAACCGCTTGTCTTATCATTATTTTAAAAACTCCATAAATGCTTTTTTGTTTTCCTGCGGAGTTGATTTTGGTCGTCCTAAATCTTTCCGCGCGCCTTTGCTTACTTTCACTTCAACAAATGTAAGCTCGTTTGTATTATCATCAAAGGAATTCTTGATTTTGGCAAGGACTTCGCTCAATTCTTTTTCATTTTTTGCTGAATAAATTCTTTTGTAGCAGCAGGCTTTCGCGATTTCCGGCAGTTTTATCTCAAGTCCGACTGTCGGTTGTCCGCCTACAGAATCGTGCGCGCCGTTGTTCATTACAAAGTGCACAAGATTTTTAGGGCTTCTTGTGCCGACTGTGGCAATTCCGCCCATCTGCATGATTGCAGCGCCATCACCGTCAATACAGAAAACCGGGCGATCAGGCTTTTGCATCGCGATTGAAAGCGCAATCTGCGAGGCGTGTCCCATTGAGCCGACTGTAAGAAAATCTTTTTCGTGGCCCATTCCGTGTTTTTCGCGTAGCTCGTAAAGTTCGCGGCTTGCCATTCCTGTTGTGGAAACAAAAGCTGCGTTTTCCGGCGCGGAAAGCATGATTTTTTCAATTGCCTGCTCGCGTTTCATTTCTGCGTTCACAGGAATATTGTTTTTCAGCGTGTATTCTTCAAAAGTTCCCTTGCGGATTACAAAAGCGTAAGGCGCACTGTTTGTTTTCATGTAATCGTATGCTTTTTTCAACTGGGCGGAAAGTTTTGATTCGTCTTCGGTTAAAATCTCGTAGGGAATCTGCATTGCGTCCAAAAGCGCACAGGTTACTTTGCCCTGTTTTACGTGTTGAGGCTCGTCGTGAACGCCAGGTTCTCCGCGCCAACCAATAAAAATTAAAAGCGGAACTGAATAAACGTCCGGGTCAACAAGCGAAAGAAGCGGATTTATCATGTTTCCTTCACCGGAATTCTGCATATAAATCAGCGGAATTTTTCCTGTGGCAAAATGGTAGCCGGAGGCAAGTGCGGTCGCGCTTCCTTCATTTGCGGAAATTATATGTTTTTCAGCAGGCGCATTGTCTGTAACATAAGCGCAAAAAGATTTTAATAGTGAGTCTGGAACACCGGCAAAAAAGTCAGTTCCATTTTTTAAAAGCTCGTTGTATAAGATTGAAGTTTTAATCATAATATTTCCTTATTACCCTTAATTTCAAGTTTTATAATTTAATGTCATTATCGGGCTTGACCCGATAATCCATTGAAAATTTCCAACAGATTACTGACCGAGTTTACTGCGTAAACATCGCAGTGTCGTAGCACGGGAATGACACTTAAATTACTGTTCTTATCAAAACTCGACATTTTGGCTATTAAAATTTTCTATTCCAATTCCTATTTTGTTCCCGGAATCAGCTCTAGGATTTCTTTGATTGGCATGCACATTCCGTCTGTTTCAAGAGAGCGTTCGGCTTCTAGTATTGTTTCTGCGCATTTTTTCATTGCCGGGTACGATGAACGCAGCATGTGGTTCGCGTAGATAATCACGTTTGCACCCCATTCGGCAAGTTCTTTTTCCTTGAACTGGTTGTAAGTTGTAGGAACAAGAACAATCGGGATTTTGTCATATTCTTTTCTGAATCGCTGGCAGAATTCTTTTATGTCCGCTCCGCTCTTGTCCTTTGAATGAATCATAATTCCATCTGCGCCCGCACGGACTGCGGCAAAAGCCTTTGTAAGAGCCTCGTCAACAGAATATCCTGCGATAATCTCTTCAATTCTCGCAATAATCATAAAATCTTTTGTAACTTGCGCGCGCTTTCCTGCGCTGATTTTCTCACAGAATTCCTCTTCTGTTGCAAGAACCTGCTTTGCTTCAGTTCCAAAAAGCGAATTCTTTTTAAGCCCTTTTTTGTCTTCAATAATTACCGCGCTAACACCGTTTCGTTCCAAAGTGCGGACTGTAAAGACAAAATGTTCAGGAATTCCGCCTGTGTCGCCATCGTAGATAATCGGCTTTGTTGTGCATTCAAGAATGTCTGTAAGGCTCTGCATTCGCGTTGTAAGGTCAACCGCCTCAATGTCTGGCTTTCCTTTGCTGGTTGAATCGGTCAGCGAAGAAGACCACATTCCGTCAAACTGGTGGATTCCGTCCTCTTTTGTAACGCTCGCATGCTCCGCAATAAGCCCGGAAAGTCCAGAATGAGCTTCTAGAATGCGAACAACCGGCTTTGCCGCAATCAGTCTGCGCAAAGTCGCACGGCGAATATCCGGCGTAGTTCCAATATCCTTTGCGTTTTCAGCAAGCGCGGTCGAGTTGATTCCCTTTGTGTACGGAATCTCGACAATCTGGCCGTTCCATTCCTTTATCACCGCAAAACATTCCTCGCGGATTTTTGAAAGATAATTCGTTTTCCAGTCGTCGCCGTGAATCATAAAATCAGGTTTGTATTTTTTCAGGTTCGGAACGTAGCTCCAGTCATCCTGCGGAACAACACGCTCAACACCTTTTATGTCTTCAACAACTTCTTTTCGCTGCTCGTAAGTCAAATACGGAAGTCTCTTGTGGCTAGCAATCGCGCTGTCAGTCAAAAGTCCAATCGTAAGCTCACCCAGTTTTGCGCCTTCCTTGATAATATTAATAATTCCCGGGTGAATAATATCGCCTGTGATTCCCAGATAAACTGTTTTTGGCATGAAATACCTCTCAAACTGATAAAAATAAGGGCGGTCCCAAAAGTTTCGCCTCCGCTCAACTTTCGGTCGCTACGGTCATGGTTTCGCTGTCGCTCCATTCCTCAACTTCGTTTCGGAAAAAGCCTCCGGCTTTCCATTCTCATCGCTACCGCATTTTTCCAAAATAGTTTGTTAATAAAAAAGTGTCAAGTTAACTTGTTCAAAAATTAAAATTTTTGTATATTATTTGAACAGAAAACAAAGAAATCTGTGTAAAAAATGTGTTAAAATACATAAAAAAACAGAATCTGTTGAACAAAAATTAAAGAAAACGGCGGTTTTTGTGCTTTCAAGAAAAGAATTCGACATTTTAAGTCTTGTCGAGGCAGAAAAAAAGAAACTTTCTCAGCGTCAGATTGCGAAACTTACAGGTTATTCTGTTGGAACTGTGAACACAACATTTTCTGAGCTTGTGGAAAAACATTTTATTGATGGCGACAAAATTTCAGAAAACGGCTTGAATGCGTTGGAGCCTTATAGGGTTCGGCGGGCGGTTTTTTTGGCGGCAGGGTTTGGTTCGCGTCTTGTGCCGATTACATTGAACACTCCAAAGCCTCTTATCCGCGTTCATGGAAAAATGATTATAGAATCTTTGCTGGACGCGGTTGTTTCCGCAGGAATAAAAGAAATTGTTCTTGTGCGCGGTTATCTTTCCGCCCAGTTTGATCAGCTTAAATACAAATATCCAGATATAAAATTTGTGGAAAATCCGGCCTACAACGAAGGAAACAATATTTCTTCACTTTTGGCTGCAAAAAATTATCTGGAAAACGCGTATATTCTGGAATCCGACATAATCCTGAAAAATCCGAGGCTTGTCTCAAAATATCAGTATCAGTCAAATTATTGCGGAGTTCCATGCGAGCGCACGGACGACTGGTGTCTTTCTGTTGAAAAAGGCAGAATCAGCGGAGTAAGCGTTGGTGGAACTGACGGTTTCAGGATGGTCGGAATTTCATACTGGACGGAAGAGGACGGAAAAAAACTTGGCGAGTGCCTTGAAAAAGTGTACAAAATGCCAGGCGGAAAAGAACGTTATTGGGATTCAGTTCCTTTAACATATTGCAACAAGGATTTTAATCTGGTTGTGCGCAGCTGCTCGTTTGAAGATTTTACAGAAATTGACACTTACAATGAACTTAAGGCAGTTGATGGCGCATACAATGTATAACGCAAAAATCGTAAATAAGGACGGAAAATGTTAGAAATCAGTGGAATAAAAAAATCTTTTGATGGAACTACGGTCTTGAATGACATTTCTCTTGAAATCGGTGATTCCCAGATTGTTTCAATTTTGGGGTCTTCTGGTGGCGGAAAAACAACACTTTTGAACATAATTCTTGGACTTCTTCAGCCTGATTCAGGAAAAATTGTCTTTAACGGAAGCGACATCACGAATACACCGATGGAACGACGCGGATTTAACATTGTTTTCCAGGATTATGCGCTTTTTCCGAATCTTACAGCATACAAGAACATTGTCTACGGTTTGCGCAATTATCCGGACCGCTCATCGAAAGAGGAAATTGAGGCCCTGATTGACCTTCTTGATTTGCGAGAGCATCTTAACAAAAAAATAGATCAGCTTTCAGGCGGACAGAAACAGCGCGTCGCTCTTGCTAGAACAATGGTTATGAAGCCGAGAATCCTGCTTCTGGACGAGCCGCTTTCTGCTCTTGACGGAGTAATCAAGGAATCAATAAAGGAAAAAATCGTTACAATCGCAAAAGAATTCCACCTTACAACAATTATTGTTACCCACGATCCGGAAGAAGCCCTTACAATCAGCGACAAAGTTCTTATCCTGAACAAGGGAAAAATCGAGCAGTTCGCTGAGCCTTCAGAAATAATCAAGAATCCGAAAAGCCAGTTTGTGAACGATTTTATCTTAAAGCAGCTTGAAGTTAAGAAGAACAACATCTACAAACTTTTCAGTCTTTAACACTTTGTGTGCGGCGGATTTTGGACTTCAAAAAAGGAATTTTCAATGACAAAAATAAAAGATATGTTCAAGGAAATAAGAAATAAGCAGATGCGCGCGGCTTTTTACGTTGTGCTTCTTTTCTTTTTCATTTTTATTTTCATTCCGGGAATTGTGCTTTTTAAGAATGCGTTCACGTTAAATTCCGGAGCGTTCAGTTTTAATAATGTGGCTTCTGTCTTTGCCGGCGGAAAATTGCGGACAGCTTTTGCTCACAGCGTGAATGTTTCTCTTTTAAGTGCGCTTATTACAACGATTCTTGCCTTTGTCCTTGCGTACACAGTTAATTTTACAAATATTCCAGTCTGGGCAAAAAAGACTTTGCGCACTCTTGCAGTTTTTCCAATGCTGATTCCTACAATCACCTATGGCTTTGCGATAATCTATTCATTTGGAAAAAACGGACTTCTTACAAAATTGATTGGAAAGCAGTTCTTTGATTTTTATGGATTCAAAGGATTGATTTTTGGCTACGTTATCTATACTTTTCCTATTTCATTCACGCTTTTGACAAACACAATGGCTTATATTGACAGACGATATATTGTTGTGTGCCGGCTTATGGGCGACAGCCGCCTGCGCAGTTTTTTTACTGCGGTAATCCAGCCGCTTTTGGGAACGATTGCGGTTTCTGTTGTGCAGAGTTTCTTTTTGGCGTTCACTGATTTTGGTATTCCAGCTTCTATCGGCGGCCGGTATACGGTTGTCGCGGGGCTTTTGTACAACACAATGCTTGGAAGTTTGCCGGATTTTCACCAGGGTTCTGTGATTGCGCTCTGTATGCTTTTCCCTTCAATTGTAAGCATTCTTCTTTTGAATTATCTCCAGCGTTTTAACGTTCGTTATAATAAAATCGCAATAAACGACAATCAGCCAGATGTTTTGCGCGATATTTTGTGGACATTTATTTCTGTTGTCATCTGCGTTCTGATTCTTTCATCGTTTGTTGTGGTTTTTGTGGCTCCATTTGTTGCAGAATGGCCGTATAACAACACTTTTACGTTGAATCATTTTGTTTCTGTTTTTAATGATAAATCTCTTGTGCGCGTGTTCAAAAATTCCCTTGTGATGAGTTTTTTCACCGCAGTTTTTGGAACTATTCTTGTTTACGCTAGCGCGCTGGTTTCAGCTCGGAACAAAGGTCTGATTCACGGCACAAAGATAATAGAAGCGATTGCCCAGGTTTCAAACACGATTCCGGGAATGGTTCTTGGTATCAGTTTTCTGCTTGCATTCAGAAAAACGCCGCTCCACAACACGCTTGCGATTCTTGTCTGCTGTAACTTGGTCCACTTTTTTGCGACTCCGTATCTTATGATGAAAGCGTCGCTGGACAAAATGAATATCTCATGGGAGACAACAGCGCGTATTCTTGGCGACAACTGGATAAAGACTGTTGCCCGGATTATTACGCCGAACGTTATGCGCACTCATCTTGAGATTTTCTGCTATCTTTTTATAAACGGAATGGTCACAGTAAGCGCGGTGGTTTTCCTTGCAGGAGCCAGAACAATGGTAATCACCACAAAAGTCCAGGAACTTCAGCATTTCGCGAAATTCAACGAGATTTTCATACTTTCTCTTCTGATTCTTGCGGTTAACCTTGTAATGAAAAGCGTTAAGGGGATTGTGAATAGAAAGCAGTAAATCCTAATTTGTAAACTGAATTTTACAAGAATGTGAATAAATCGTTACATTGATTTAACATTTTGCAGCAATAATAAAAAAATAATTATCATGGAGGAAAAATGAAAAAAATCAGACTTTTTACCGCGCTTTTTGCGTGTGTTGCATTGCTTTCTGGCTGTTCAAAGAAAAATCAGGCGGAAAAGCAGGTTATTATTTATTCAAATGCAGATGACGAGGCGGTTGTTTCCGTAAAAAAGGCGCTTGATGAAAACGGATTTGCTGGAAAATACATTTTTCAGTCGTTTGGAACAAGCGAGCTTGGAGGAAAGCTTTTTGCCGAAGGTTCAGACATTGAGGCGGATCTTGTTACAATGAGCTCTTTCTATATTGAAAGTGCCCAGCAGATGGACAATATGTTCAAGGATTTGACTTTTCAGGCAGATTCGACGGTTGCGCATCCTGCATTTTATACTCCGCTGCTTGCCCTTCAAGGTGCTGTGATTGTGAACACAAAACTTTTAAATGAAGACAAGATTCCTTGTCCAAAAAGCATAAAAGATTTGGGAAATCCCGAATATAAAAATCTTGTGAGCGTTGTTGATCCTATGGGAAGCACAACCGCATGGCTTATGGTTCAGGCTCTTATCTCTGAATATGGTGAAGACGACGCAAAAGAAGTCCTAAAGGAAATCTATAAGAACGCAGGTCCGCACCTTGAACTTTCAGGTTCCGGCCCGATAAAGAAAATCCGTTCCGGTGAAGTTGCAGTTGGATTTGGACTAAGACATCAGGCTGTGCGCGACAAAAAAGCCGGACTTCCTATTGATTTTGTTGACCCAGTTGAAGGAAATTTCTCACTTACAGAATCCGTTGCTGTAATCAACAAGAAAAAATACAATCCGCTTGCTATGGAAATGGCGGAATGTATCATCAAAAACGCGCGCGCAAATATCATCAAGGACTACCCGGTTGTTCTGTACAAAGGCGAAACCGTTGATGCCGAAAATCAGGCGACAAACAGCAAAGTTTTCCCGGAAACCCTCACAACAGAACTTCTTAGAAAGCACCAGGAACTCAGCGAAAGCTGCAAGTAATATTTAAAACTAGAAGGGCGAAGTCTCGCCCTACACCCGCACTTCGTTGCGGTCTACCCACTCACCTAGGGGCTTCGCCCCTAAACCCCAAAAAAAATCCCTGCAGACTTTTTAGTTGTCCGCAGGGATTTTTTATATTTTCTAATTTACGACCATAAAATCAACGCTATTTTTTCAGCGGCTTATTTCTTCCCAGCCGGAAATATCAAAAAATCCGTTCTTTATTCTATATCCGTCTTTCAGCGGCAAAGTATATCTTTTTTCTATTGGAATCAGGCTGTTATCATCATTTGCTTTGTTGTAACTCCAATAAACATTTACACCGTTGTCTTTGTCTTGTTTTAACTCTTTATTGAGGAATGGATTCTTAAGTTCTGGAATAATTCCGTCCGAAGCCAAAAATATTGTGTCTGCATTAGTCATAAACTTATTGTCAACTTTTATCTCTGAATTAGAGTTAAAATCTTTCACCATAAGAAGCGGATTGTAATAAAGCATTTTGTTATTGTAAAAATCTGTTTCTTTGTCTGAACCAGATTTTATCTTTTGATCATGTCCGTGGTCTGAAGTAATCACGATTCTTGTATTATTGAAACATCCATTTTCCTTTATTAAGTCAATCCAAAGACCGATTTGTTTTAATGTTGCAACAAAAACTTGATAACACATAATTGTTTCTTCATTGGTTGAACTCAGGATTTTTGAAACCTTATCTTTTTTAATTTTTTCTGTTGAGATTTCATTGTAATTTTCTGTATTAATATAAGCTGCATAATGAGTTGTTTCATTCCCTATAAAAATAAATTCTTTTTCAGTTGATGAAAAATCTGTGAGATTACGCAAAAAAAATAATCCTGAAAAACTATTCAAAAAAGATTCTGTGTGTTCAAAGTCATTGTTTTTTGTGATTACATAAAAATCGTATCTTGCTTTTGGTGCTAAAACCTGTAATATAGAAAAGTTACAAATAGCTTTTCGGCATATTTCATCAAAGTTTAAGCTTTGATTTTTTTCTTTTTCATATCTTCTTATAAATCTTTTGAAAATTCCATACGTTTTTATTTTGGGATGATTTTCAAAACCTCGAAAATCATTTTCTCCCCTAAACTCTGTAGCTGGAAGTCCTGAAATACTAACAGAAAATCCATTTTCGAGAAAATTCAATGGCATAACAAGCGCCGATTCATCGTATTTTTCTTGTAATGGAATTTTATCTCTGATGTTCATATTCTCTGGAGTATAATCATAGCCTCCTAGCATTGCAGGTGAGCCATATAGAGTTGCATGTCCAAAAGAAGTTGTGTTTGGAAAATAAGAAAATCCATTAAATTTTTCAGCAAGTTCAGGCATTTCTTTTTGCATGATTGGAAAAAATGCGGAGCAGGCTCTGTCCAAGAAAAAGACAACAACATTTTCTTTTGTTTTGCTTAAATGAAAAATCGGTTTGATGTCATCAGTCAAATTGTCTGCATTCTGTTTTGAGATGTTTTGTTTATAAACATCGAAGACTTTTTTTGTTTTTATTGCATTCTTTAATGAAATGGTAGAAAGTGAAATCAACAAAATTACAGAAACATAAAAGCATTGATTTTTTTTCTTTGCAGCAATAAGGGCAATGACAACAAAACTTGTCAAAGACAAAATATTTAGAAGAAAATGTGATTTTCTAAGAATATTGCTTTGAATATTAAAAAGAACATTTAAATTTCCATACTTAAATTTAAACACAAACGCATTTAAAACTGCCGAAACAAAAAGCGTGAACATAGCTTTTGTCATAAAAACTTTCGCATTTTTATCGAACATTTTGTATAGCAAGAGTGGCCAGACAACGCAAAGCCCTGTAAAAAGCAATGCAGAGGTTTTAACGTATGAAAATGGACTTTCCGTGTTTCCAATGAATGAAAATTCTGCGGCATCGGAAGAAATCACATTTAATGGAAGCGTAAGTCCAAGCAAAACTGCAAGTCCGATGCACGAAAATAAAAACAGTGGAAAATATTCTTTTGATTCTGTTTCTTTAATGACTCTGTCTTTTAATTTTTTTGAAAATTTAAAAAGAAATGGTAATGCCCACACAAAAATTGCAGTTAAAGTCAATAGGGTTTTCTTTGAGAAGTTTGCATCGGGTCTTAAAATCCAGAAAAGCAAAGACAATAAAATTGAAAATATTGAAATCAGGATATGGAGAATTTTTCCTGGATTTTTGCAGGATTTTACTATGTTCTTTGCAAATGAAAATAAGTTGTTAAAAATCCAGTAAATTACAAGTCCGCTTGGCGAGTTATACAAAAGAAAAAGAAACACAAGCGCAAGCCCATAGATTTGTATTTTTTCACGAAAGGATGATTGTTTTGAATATGAAATCCCGGAAAAGATGTTAATTACCGTCATTAAAATCGGCAAAATGTTTATAAAAAAAGTCCGTCCAAAAAGCTGAAAACTAAAAATCCGGTCAGGCTCAGAAAAAGAAGGTACTATACTTTTTATTAGTAGTGGGGGGGGGTAACTTTCAGCAACTCACTATTTGAAAGATAATGGTATGCCGCAATAAAGAATGGAATTTCAATTAAAATTGAAAGAGAACTTTTAAAAGTGTATATAGGATGATAATGATTTTCCCTGTAAAAAGTCTGCAGAATCATAAAACGCTCATCACCAAAGAAAACGGCTTTTATTCTCTGTATGCCAGGCTTTAGTTTTTGCTGAATTTTTCTTTCCTTGTCCTGCAGACTGTCTGCAATATTGTAGATAGGCAAGGCAAGAAAATTTATGGCAAGGCTAACGCTCACAATCGCTCCCAAGATTCCAAGGAACGGAAGTTTTCGTATAAAAAAATTGAAAACCCAATCAATTATCAGCTCGATTGGAGAGATAAAAATATTGTAAAAAATCATTTTTGACCTTCCTTGTTCGGCTGAGTTTCAACCTTGCTTAACATAAAATCAACAATATTTTTTCCGGCTTCGCCTTCGTGCATCCAGGCTTCGGCTTTTGCGGCGTGGCGGGCTTCTTCAAGTTCCTTGCTGTCGCTTACAGACTGAATGACTTCTTTTATGTTTGAAAATTGTTCTTCCTTTAATTCTGTTCCGAACTTTTTCAAAACTGAATACTGCCACAGTTCTTTTCCGTCCAAATCGTAAGCATCGTATGGGCGCAAGTCAATTCCGGCATTTACGTACATAACAGGCTTGTCGCAAAGGAATGTGTAGTCAAAAATAATTCCAGAAAAATCAGAAATCATAATGTCGGCTTTTTTGAGTGAGAAAATATTCTGGCGCTCATAGTCCCATACAATATTCGGATTGTCCTTGTAGCGCGCTGTAAGGCGTTCGAGCATTTCTGCCTCTGATTTTTTTGACTGCGGGTGAGGGCGCACAATAATTCTCCAGCCAGTTTTTGAAAGCGGATCAAGAAGTTTTTCTCCATATTTTTTAAGAAGCCCAACGTCGCCCCAGCTTGGAGAAACAAGAACTGTAAACGGATGGTTTTCTTCCACCGGAATATCCGCGATATTCTGTTTGTACACGTCAAGATAAGGACATCCAACTGTAACAAGCTCTTTTTTGGTGATTCCACGTTTTTCTTCAAGATAACGAAGGTCTGTCGCCTGGTAGTCGCCGGTAAGAAGAACTGAGTCAAAAAAATCCAAGCCAAAAAGTCTGTAGGTTGTGGCATCGTTCGGCATGTGAAGAATGTGCGAATAGTGCTTTACGTTTTTACTTCTTTTTAATTGATAAACTTGAAGTCCTGGAGTTGTCATAAGAACAATTCCTGCGCTTAGCATATTTAATTTTGCAAAAGCAGTATTTCCTTCACCGATAAATTCGGCTTTTACATAATTGTATTTTTGCTCAAAAATCGGGTCTGTCTTTGAAGAAGTAAGATATTCAAGCGGAATTTTTCTTTTTTCAAATTCCTCCACAACTGGTTTGAAAGTATTCCAGTACTGGTTTCCTTCGTTGTAAATTACATACGGCTTGTAAGAAGAGTCAAGTTGAATTTTGCCGTCTTTTTTTCCTGACAAAAAAAGCTTGATTTTTAAAAGAAGTGCTTTTGCCAAGAAAAATAGTGTTGCGGCTGCTCCAATTAAAATGCTAAAAAGCATTGAGCCCGTGCCTGGATCAATATAAAGTGGTAGAATCATTTTTATCTCCTAATAAAAATTTACAAAACTATTTAATTCCTTTCTGCCAGTTTTTGGCTTCAAAGAGATTTTCTGAAATTGTGTACCAGTCATCTTCTGGAACTGTGAATGTGTTCAGTCCGTTTTTGCCAGGATGCCAGTTATGTGTAAGAACTACGCCGGAAGCCTTTTTTTCTGCTGGCGGAATTTCCTTGATTTCTTTGCCTGTAGCCGGATTTTTTGGATTTTCGATTATTCCTTTTGTCGCAATTGCCGGAACATCTGCGTTGGTCATAAAATCTTCGTTTACAGAAAGTTTACCTTTTGCGTTAAAATCCTTTACCAGAAGCAGCGGATGGTTGTGGTCAGGATTGTAGCCTTTCGGGAATTCTGTCTGCTCAAAGTCCAGCTTGAATCCTTCATCTGTTCCGATTCCGTGGTCAGCAACAAAAATAATGCGCGAATTGTCGTAGCAGTCGTTTTCCTTTAAATATTGAATCCATTCTCCGAACCGTTTTAGCGCGGCAATATTTCCAGAAGCACAACTGTATTTTTCAACTTTTGAATGAGTTTTGTCTTCAATGTTGATTGCCGGAATGTAATCCGGTGCCTGGAGTTTCTGCCCGGAATGAGTTGTGTCGTTTACAATTGCAAAGAATTTGTTTCCTTCGGCTGTAAAATCTGTAAGTTCTGGCATATAGTCAAGCGCCGAATAATAATCAATAAATTCCATTATGTCAGAAGTCTGTTCGTCGGAAGACCACCATGCGCCATCATCATATACACTGTCGCGCGCAAAAAGCGGAACTGCCTTAAAAAGACTGAACCATACAAGGTTTCGTTTAAGGCATGTGCTTGTTATGTTCGGGCGAACTTTGTCCGGGTTTTGCTTTACCCAAAGGTCAGTGTATTTTCGCTCAACATTAAAGCCCTCTATCTTCTTGTAAGGTGAACAGATTGACATATCAGGAATCCAGCTGTAGTTTGCCCAGCTCAAGTCCGAAACTTGCGCTGTAAAATCTGCTTGTTCAGTAAAGATTCGTGGAAGCGTTAGAAGCGCTTCATTCTGTTTGTCAACAAGACGTTCTGTTTTGCGTTTGTTTATTTCAACTGGAGTATATTCGTAGCCGCCAAAAAGTGGAGGAGCACCAAGTAATGTTCCTTGGTTCCAAGAGGCTGTGTTGTGGTAAAGCGTGAATCCGTCGTAAATGTCATACAATTCTGGGAAGGCTTCAAAAATCGGTTGAACATAAGAATTTTCCGCGCGGTCAAGCATGATTACGAACACATTTTTTCCTGTCTTTGAGACGTGATACAGCGGACTTATTGTGTCAACTTCCTGCACATCATCGGCAACAGTTCTTTTGTATTCTAAATATCCGTTTTGAATCTGCACAATATGAACAAGCGAAAGTCCTGTTTCTGCAATAAGAATTACGGCAAGAATTCCGTTCAAAACTTTTTCTTTTTTGAATTTAAGAAGAAGAAAAGGAATGCAGACCGCGAAAATTATGCATAACAAATTAATGGTTATCTGCCATAGCGGAGCTGAATCAATGCTTTCCGCAAAAGTTATAAGACGCGAAAGAGTTCCATAGTCGCCTGAAAAAACAAATACATCAATCAAGGCAACAAAAAGCAGAACTGGCATTACAACTGCGAATCCAGCCTGAATGCGTTCGTTGAACAAGAAGTAAACACAACTCATCCAGAACACAAAAAGCCCGAAAGTCTGTGTTGTGGAATTGTAGATAAAATAAAGCGGTGAGCCATGTCCGTCAATATTTGAAAATTCAACAGGGGAAGAACCTATTATAAACGAAGGAATTACAGTTCCTGCGAAAAGGCAAAGCGCAATGCTTGAAACAAAGAAAATTCCAAACCGTGCTTTTTTGTTTTCTGTGAGCGGTTTTAAAGTTGTGTCCAAAAGATGCGAGATTAATTTTACAACAAAAGGTACTGCCAAAATCAAAGTTGCAACTGTTGCAAGCAGAATTCGCTTGTGCAAAAATCCATGATGAACAAAAAGAACGTAGCCGTCCAAACCGAAAATTGCGGCCGCAAAAACAACATATAGAACTTTTGCAGGATTTTTAATCTTATAGAAGATATTTTTTACAAGAGAGAAAACATTGTTCATCGTCCAATAAAGAACGAGTCCTGCTGGAGATGAATAAAGAATTACAAGGAAAATCAAAGCCATTGCGTAAATTGTGATCTTGTCCTTGAATTTGAATCCTTTTGTGTAAACCGCACCAGCAACAATATTTATGAGCGTCATCGCGATTGGAAGCACATTGATTGGAAATCCACCGATTGAAAAAAGCGCGTCCTGTGCGCCCATGTCTTTTATAAAAAGGAACGAATAGCCGCGCAAAGATTCAAGGTTTGAAAGAAAGGAATATGCCGCCATAAAAAACGGAATCTGAATCAAAAGTCCGAATGATGAGCGCAATGCCATAAGCGGATGGTAATGATTTTCTTTGTAGAAAGTTGTAAGAATCATGTACTGCTCATCGCCTTTAAAAACAGACTTGATTCGCTGGATTCCCGGATCAAGTTTTTTTTCCGTGTCACGCTGAATCTGCTGCCAATGCTCGGCCACAATATAAAGCGGGAGGCAAAGAATAGAAACCGCAAGGCTTACACCGATAACTGCAATTCCTTCGTTCTTAAAAACGCTGTCAAAAAGTACAAAGGAAAACTCGATTATCTGAATAAGCGGATAAATTATTACTGTGTAAAGAAAATTTAACATAAAGAAAAACCTTTAATTAAAGATTTGAAAAAAAATTATAATGAATAATTTCTTTTTAGACTAGATGATGTGTTTTTTTTGTTACACTGATATTAAAGTTTTTTCAAGCTAATTGAAAAAAACTCAATTATATAGTATAATTCAGCGTATTTTTTGTTGATTTTTTGGAGGTTTCTATGAAGAAAATTGTAAAATGTGGCGCGCTGTTGATTTGCGCGGGGCTTGTGCTTTCAGGCTGCTCTAATGCTAAAAAAGACTACATCCTTGCGACCGGCGGAACTGGAGGAACGTACTATCCGTTCGGCGGCGCAATTGCAAATATCTGGAATACAAAAATTGAGAATATGAACGTTACGGCTCAGGCGACCGGAGCTTCCGCAGAAAATCTTCGTCTTATAAACAAAGGCGAAGCTGAATATGCGATTGTTCAGAACGATGTAATGGACTACGCTTACAACGGAACAGATCTTTTTGAAGGCGAAAAGCTTGAAAACATCATGACAATCGGAACTCTTTATCCTGAGGTTGTCCAGATTGCGGTCTCAAAAGACAGCGGAATAAAATCAGTTGCAGACTTCAAGGGAAAACGTATTTCTGTTGGAGACGCCGGCTCTGGAGTTGAATTCAACGCAAAGCAGATTATGGAAGGCTACGGACTCACATTCGACGACATCAAGAAGAGCAACCTTTCATTCAAGGAATCCGCGGAAGGAATTCAGAACGGAACTTTGGACGGCTGCTTTATCACTGCCGGTGTTCCAAACGCGGCATTGCAGGAGCTTGCATTCACGGCAGGACTTACTCTTGTTCCTGTTGACGGAGAAGCTGCAAAGGAAATCTGCGAAAAATACGGATACTACACTCAGACAACAATTCCTGGCGGAACATACAAAGGAACTGATTCCGACACCCAGGCGCTTGCAATCAAGGCGACACTTGCTGTAAGCGCAAAACTCGATGAGGAAATTGTCTACGAGATGACAAAGGCCTTGTTTGAAAATCTTTCGGACCTTGCGACTGCCCACGCAAAAGGTAAAGAAGTTTCCGCTCAATCTGCTGTAACAGGAGTTTCTGTTCCCTTCCATCCGGGCGCAAAAAGATATTTCAGCGAGCTTGGCTTGAACTAATCCGGCGGAAATATTTGTCTAAAAGGCTTTTTGCAGTTCTTATTTTAATTTTTTTGGCAGGGGGAATTTTTCTTTTCCCTGCATTTCCCGTTCTTTCAGTCAGCAATAGAAAAAAAACATCGCAAAGATTTTATTCTATGAACGGCTTTAGGAACGGCTTTGCGATTTCCTATACACATTCTGTTAACAAAGGCCGCGTAAAAGATTTTTACAAGGCGAAAGGGCGCAATCTTGTTTGCGACAGAACAGTTTTTGTTTCTTACGGGGCAGGAATTCCTGAGCCACAGGAAATGCCCGGCGCGGTTTTTTCATCAACTGACGAAGGCTACGAGATTTCAAATATAAACAGAACAGTCGAAAGGCTTGTGATGGCTGTAGGAATTGTTGCGAACCATGCGCTTTCTATTGAAGATAAAAATGGGAAATACACAGATTATTTTCTTGCTGATTTTTTTGAGCCGCAGACAAGCATAGTCTTTCAGACAAAAAACGTCTCGATTGCTGATTATATTTTTCATCATATAAAATAAAAATTTTCTCATTGCCTTTTTATAGGAGGTTTGAATGGCAAACGACAAAAACAAAAACTCTAATGACTACATCGAGCAGATTCTTCCTACTTCAAACGAAGAAGAAATGAAAAGAATGATGAAGGAGCTTGACCGCGAGCAGTCTTACCGTGAGCATAAATGCTGGCGTCAGTATATTACAGTTTTTATTTCTGTTATTTTTGTGATTTTTCAGTTATATGCGACTTTGTCCGGAGCAATTACAGCTCAGGTTCTTCGCGCGACTCACTTGGCTTTTGTGCAGCTTCTGGCGTTTCTCCTTTTTCCGCCTACAAAAAACAGCCCCCGGAACACGCTTCCTTGGTACGACATTGCGCTTGGTCTGATTGGAGCGGCGTGCTGGCTTTACATTGTCGTGAATTTTGACTCGCTCGTAAGACGCTCCGGAAACAACACGCCGTTGGATGTGGCAGTCGGAATTGTCGGAATCCTTGTGCTTTTTGAGAGCTGCAGAAGAATTGTAGGGCTTCCTATTATGATTATAGCCGGCTCGTTCATCGTGTTTGCGTTCGCCGGAAAATATCTTCCGGGATTTTTGCATCACAGGGGATATTCGCTTCAGCGTGTCGTATGCCATCTTTTTTACAACACAGAAGGAATCATGGGAACTCCAATCGGAGCCTGCTCTACATTTATTTTCCTTTTTATTCTGTTTGGTGCTCTTCTTGAAAAAACCGGAATCGGACACTTTTTTATTGATGTTTGCAATGCGCTTGCAGGAGGAGCGAGCGGCGGACCTGCGAAAGTTGCGGTCTTGTCTTCAGCTCTTTTGGGAACAGTTTCAGGCTCGTCTGTCTCAAACACTGTAGGCTCAGGCTCGTTCACAATTCCGATGATGAAAAAACTTGGCTACAAGGGCGAATTTGCAGGCGCAGTTGAGGCAGCCGCTTCCACAGGAGGACAGATAATGCCGCCAATCATGGGAGCCGCAGCGTTCCTTATGGCGGAAAGCCTTGGACTTCCATACATCACGATTGTAAAGGCTGCTATTGTTCCTGCGATTCTTTACTTTACCGGAATCTTTATAACAGTTCACCTTGAGGCGAAAAAGCTCGGATTAAAAGGGCTTCCAAAAGATCAGCTTCCGCGCTTTATGCCGCTTCTTCTGAAAAAAGGCTATATGATTCTTCCGCTCGTTGTGATTATCTATTTTCTCTGCGCCGGAAAGACTGCGGTTTTTGCGGCGTTAATGGGAATCATCGCCTGCGTTCTGGTCGGATTCGGAGTTTCTGTCTCTGACTTGGCGCATGGACGCAAGCCTTCTTTCGGCGGAAAAGACATTGTTGAAATCATGTGCACTGCCGCAAGAAACATCATCAGCGTGGCGATTGCCTGCGGAATGGCTGGAATCATAATCGGAATCGTAACGCTTACAGGGCTTGGACTTAGGCTTGGAAACGGGCTTGTCATGCTGGCGCACGGAAAACTTTTGCTGACTTTGGTATTTACAATGGTTGCCTCCATAATTCTTGGAATGGGAGCGCCTACAACTGCGAACTACCTTATTACTTCCACAATTACAGCAGGAGCAATCATAAGCCTTGGAATAGAGCCTCTTGCTGCGCACATGTTCGCATTCTACTTTGGAATCATCGCCGATGTTACGCCTCCTGTAGCGCTTGCCGCAATAGCCGGAGCCGCAATCGCAAAAGCCAAGCCAATGAAAACCGCTATAAATGCAACCAAGCTTGCCATAGGCGCGTTTATAATTCCTTACATGTTTGTCTACAACAGCAAAATGCTTATGATAAACGCATCTGCTCTTTCTGTTGTCATGATAATTGTAACCGCGATACTCGGAATGTTTGGAATCAGTGTTGCGCTTGAAGGATACGGATTTAACAACACAGGTTTCTTCTACAATTCAAGGAAAGACAAGGCGACTATAATCACATTTGATGTGCTTGAAAGGATTCTGTTCGCCATCGCAGGCTTGTTCTGTGTAATCCCGGAAGCAAAAACTGACATCATAGGTGTAAGCCTGCTTGCAGCCCTCATTGCATATCAGCTGATTCTGAAAAAAGTGCGCAGCGCAAAAGCAATAGCATAAAGTCTGAAGAGATGAGCATATCCCATGTTTGCTAGAAAGATATGGGATACTTTTGAAAGTAAAAGATAAAAAGAAAATGGGGAAAAGGAAAAATCCATAAAAGTTATAAAAAAAGCGGTACTAAAACATTTTCAATGTACCGTTTTTTTTATTTGTCTTTAATAGGCTCAATTTCGAGTTTTAATAAAAACAGCTACTAAACAGTTATTCCTATGCTAACAAGGTTGTCATTGCCGTGCTTGGACACTGCGATGTTTGCACAGCAAACTCGGTTGGCAATCTTTCCAACGGATTATCAAACGAGTTTCTTTCAGAAACATCGCAGGGGCAAGCCCGATAATGACACTAAAATTTAAAACTCGACATTCGACCTAACAATATAATGCGACCAATTTTTGTCATCAAAAATATTATCTTTTACGGTGTACCATTCATCATCTTTTATGTTAAAGCGTGTGTTTTTCCTGATTCTTGTACTTTCAGCAGGGGCGTTTGACATTTTTATAAAGTCGTTCTTTGTTATTCCCCCCCCCACGGAATTTACATCAAGAGGATTTTTTGTGAACGGATTTACTGCTTTTCCGTCAATGTCTTTTAATGCAAGGGCAGGAGTGTCGGCATTTGTCATAAAAGTGTAGTCTTCTTTTAAGTTTCCTCGGCTAGAAAAATCCTTTACAAGTAATGTGGCAGTCATATTCTCTTTGTAGAATGGAAAGTTTTGAGTTTTATTATCAAAAACTCCTGTATCGTGACTCATTCCATGGTCAGAAACAATGATGATTTTTGTATTATCGTACAAATTGTTTTCTTTTAGGAAATCTATAAAGTCTGCAAAACGCTTTAAGACTCCAACCATAGAAGAATAGGTTTCATCTTTTCCGCCTGGACCGAAATCTGTAACATTTTCCACAGGAATATAATCTGGTGCCTGCAAAAGAATTGATTCATGGTTTGCCTCGTTGTCCAACAGGAAGAATGCATTTTTTTCAGAGGAAGAATCAAACAGTTCTGGAAATAAGTCAATTTCTGAATAATTATCAATGAATTTCGCATTGTCTTCAAATTTGTTGTAAGAAATCCAGTATTTCTTGTGGTAAATAATCTGGCGCATGAAAGGTGGAACAATCTTTAAAACGCTGAACCAGATAAAATTTCGTTTGATTCCTTCGCTCATGAACGGAGATTTTTTCATATTGTTACGCGAATACCAGATGTCGGAATATGCACCATGTGTTGTGACCCGATTTATAAAGTCATAACCTTTATACATATCCGTAACTGGCTGCTCAAGATAATTTTCGTAAGGAAGGTCTGCAACTGTAACATTCCAATTATTCTGGTTAAAAACAATTGGCATTGTAAGAATTGCCTCGTTGTGTTTCTGCTGAAGAGTTTTATCCGTTCTTCGGTTCATCTCAAAAGGAGTGTAGTCATAGCCGCCAAAAATTCCAGGGGTTCCAATCATAGTAAGTTTTCCAAATGATACCGTATTTGGATACCATATAAAACCATCAAGCCGTTTCCTTAGCTCAGGATTGTTTTCAAGTATTTTTGGAATCAGTGGAGAAAAAAATCTGTCCTGCATAAGAACAATCACATTTTTCCCAGTCTTAGAAAGATGAAAGATAGGCTCGATTTTTTTTGAAAGGTCAGGTGCTTCCATTTTTTTGAACGAATTTTGCACAGAAATGATATTCTTTCCAGAAATTGCCACAAGAGAAATCAAGAAAATTGTACAGAGCGAATTTAAAATCTTTGCCTTAAAGGAAAAAGCCACGGCAAGCAAAGACAATATTACCGCCATGCACAGAATATTTACAAGAGCAATTTTTATTCCAGGCATAAAATGCTGTGGAGTCATAAAAAGAAGGTTAGGATTTACAGGCCCGTAGTTTCCTGAAAAAGCAAAACAGTTCAGCAGTGCGGAAAAAGCCACAAAAGTGAATAGGAATGTAAGGACTTTTTTTGTCTTTGAAGAAAATAACGCATAAAAACAAAATGACCATACAACAAAAAATCCAAGTGCCTGAAAAAATGTGTGCCAAACAAAATAAAGCGGAGAAGCGTAGGAATCAACATAGCTGTACTGTTCCGGCTCAGACTGCATTAGTATAGAAGGAATTGCAAGCCCTGTAAGAACTGCAAGTATAAACGCCGAAATCAAAAATATCGAAAGACGTAGCTTTGGATTCTCATCAAGAATATTAAAGTGTTTTTCAAAGAATGAAGCCAAAAACTTGATTGCGAACGGAGCAAGCGGAATCAAAATTCCAGCAAAAATAAGCATGATTCTGAAAATTGCTTTCGTATGTCTGAACAAAACCGCTCCGCATAAAATCAGGCAAATACTAATGATACAAGCAATGATATATAAAACTTTCTTAGGATTTCTTATCTTGTAAAAAATATTTTTAACAAGGGAGAGAATGTTGTTCATTGTCCAGTAAACAACAAGTCCCGCCGGAGAATTATAGAGCAGAAGCAGAAAAACTGCCGCACAACCGTAAATCTGTATCTTTTCAGAAATAGGATGACCTTTTGAGTAAATAAAACCCGCTACACAATTTATGATTGTCATTGCAATCGGCAGAATATTTACGGCAAAAGAACCAATGTGAAAAGTTGCATCCGGTTCACCAAAACTTTTTATGAACAGAAAAGAATAACTTTTTAAAGGCTCAAGGTTTGAAAGAAAATTATACGCCGCAATAAAAAACGGAATCTGAATCAAAAGACTGAAAGATGAACGCAAAGCATAAATAGGATGATAATGGTTTTCCCTGTAAAAAGTAGAAAGAACCATATACTGCTCGTCACCCTTGAATGTGCTTTTAATCCGCTCAACGCCAGGCTTCAGTTTTTTCTGGATATTTCTTTCGGTTTCCTGCCATTGTTCTGCAACCATATAAAGCGGAAGCGTGAAAATTGTGACAACAAAACTTAGACCGATTACCGCAATTCCCTGATTGCCGGTTACTTCAAAAAATAATGAATAAAAAAATTCCGTTAACTGAACTAACGGTGTTATAAAAATCTGATAAAGAGCTGAAAACATAATTTTTATTATAGTAAATTATTGGTTTTAATACTAGATATTTCGAATCTCTAAAGTTTTAGATTATTCCAAAAGGTGAACTTAAGATTGGAAATTTACACTATTTCTTTTTCTTTAATTTTTTAGCAAAATTTCTAGAATTTCTGCAAATACTTTCCAGAATATTAAAAAGCCACGGTATTTTTATTTTTATGTCTGCAATTGTAAAAATAATTGCAGACTGCATTATGCTTACAATTCTTTTGTCGTTTATAAGATGAACTTTGTTGAACTGAAATTTAGGATTTAATATCATCTGGGAAACATCTGATGGAATTCCACCAAAATCTTTTACTTTTTGCTGTATATTTTTTTCTGCAAGTTTGTAGTATGGAATGTAATTTTTACCACCTTCGCTTGAAAAATAATGTATAATTTTTGCATTTTCAAGGTATGCAAGTCCACCTTGACTTAACTGGCAGTTCCAAATTCCGTCAAGTTCTTTTATTATTGCACCACACTCAAGACTTGCCTCATTAAATGCTGGCTGGTCATGATGGTCATGCTTTTCTGTGAAACACCATGTCCATAGTTCATTCCACTTTTTAAAAAATTCTCTGCTTTCTGGACAATCTTTAAAAAGCATAACACCGCTATTATAGTGTTTGCCAGTTTTTTCGCTTGCAGAAAAGCCAAGTTTTTTTTCACGCTTTATAAAGTAGTCTTTGTGCTTGTGTTCTGATAAAGGAACATGACCGTCCAAAACGGCTGAAATTTTTGTGTCTTGAAGATTCTTTTCGATTGAAGATAAATCATCACAGATGATTGTGTCGCAGTCTATAAAAAGGAAATCGCCCGATACATGTTCTGGAATTGTAGTTTTTAGAATTCTTGAGCGTTGTGTATTTGATACAGAGTCATCAAAGTTCACTGTTATGATTGTTGCGCCTTGGTTTATCAAGCCAAGCCTTTTATTTGACGCAGAAAAGGAACTGCTAGTCTTATTATCAGTCAAAATGACTATCTGTGCATCGGGAGTATGATGTCTTAGTGAAAAAACTGACATAAGGCACTGTTCATAATAGAAATCATTTGGTGTGGAAGTTAAAACGTAAACATATTTCATCATATATACTTATATCACTTATTATTGAATTTGACCATTCATAGAGAGTAAAATTCTATACTAAGTAAATTCCGATTCCTAGCAGAATTGCTGATATTGCAATTGTTTTTCGCCTGTTTATTTTTTCGCCTAAGAATATCCTGCTGAAAATTATTATAAATACATAGCTTGAGCTTTCTATAATAGGAATATAAGATACAGGAACTTTTCTTAGTCCAAGCATATCAAGAAAAATTGCTATAAAGAATATTCCGTATCCGCATATGACGTAGGGATTTATATATTCTTTGAAAAAACTTTTGTATGTTTTTTGGGCAGATTTTTTTAGGAGAATTTGGGAATACGCGCTTATTATAACGGAAATAAAAAGGAAACTAATATAAGGAATCATTTCTAGCATATTTTTACTCTTTGCTTTGTGTTTCAATGCTTAAAACCAAAATGCCTGCCAAAATAATTGCTCCGCCAATAATCATATTAGGAGTTATTTTTTCTCCAAAAAAAAGACGCCCGAATAATATTCCCCATATAATAGTTATGGTTTTATTGGCAGTAGCTATGATAAGCGGAATTTTTTTAAGGACTTGCTGCCATATAATCGCATAAATTATAAGGACTAGAAAAACCGCACAGTAAATTCCAATAAAAGTGGGAGAAAATATTTGTTTTGCAGCGGCAATTTTACCCAGCACCGCATAGAAAGCATAGATTAAAAAACCTGCATGCATGAGGATAAAGTAGAATAGGTGAGAGAGTTTTTTATTCATTTTTATTTTCGGTCATTATTTTCCTATATTCTTCAAAATCTCTGATATATTCTTTTCCATCATAATGAGTATTTGAAAGAACAAGAAGAACTGAATCTTCTGAAAAATCATACATTTCTTTCCAAATCATTTTTGGAATATAAACGGCTTCCATAGGTTTTGAAAGTTCTACAATTTTTTTATCATATCCATCGGTTATCATTACTTTTGACTTTCCAGCGACATTAACCAGTACAAATTCAGAATTACGATTTGCATGTTTTCCGCGTATAATATCAGAATCAGAGCCATAAATGTAAAAAACACGCGCTATTTCGAATGGTATATCATGATTTCCTTCAATGACAACCAGTTTGCCTCTTTCATCGCCTAGATCTTTAAAATTTATCATTCTAAAAAGTTCTTTTGCTGCCATCTATTTAATCCTTTATTTCCTTTGATTTAAAAACTTCTTTTACAGTCCATTGAGGTGTTCCGTTTTGGTCTAAATAATTTTTTCCAATGTATTCTCCTATAAGACCTAAGAAAATTGTCTGAAGCCCACCGATAAACAATATTATACAAACCAGCGATGTCCAGCCACTTGCCACATCTGGATGAAGAATTTTATCCACTATAAAATAAACTGCAAATGCAAGCGATGCAAGTAACACAAATGTTCCTATCGACATCATCATTCGCATAGGCTTTATAGAAAAATTTACAAACATGCTAAGCCAAAGATGGATAAGTTTTCCAAGAGTATAATTTGAATGTCCAGAAGTTCTTGATTTATGCTCAACATAGACAGAACTGATATTATCCGTTGCCCTCAAAATAAGTCCGTCTATATAAGGAAATGGCCCTTTATATTTAATGATTTCATTTATAATGGCTCTGTTTATTATCTTGAAACTGCAAAGATAAAGGTTTTTTGGCTTTCCTATAAGCCAGGTTGCAAAAATATCATTTATTTTGCTTCCAAAGTTTCTAAAAATGTTATGCTTTTTATGGCGATATTTTGCATATACGACATCATAGCCTTTTTTTATTTCGTTCCAAAGCTTAAAGATTTCTTCTGGAGGATTTTGAAGGTCATCATCTATAATGACAGCATAATCTCCGGTACAATAGTTTAAACAACACATTACGGCATTGTGTTCGCCATAGTTTCGTCTTAAATTTATAAAACGAATATTGCCATATTTTTCTATAAGTTCTTTACAAACTTTTGAACTGTTGTCATGACTTCCATCATTTGTCATAACAATTTCAAAATCTGTTTCTGCAAAGACTTTTTGAAGCTCACTTACCAATTCTGCAACTGTATCAGCGCCATTGTAAACTGGAATACAAATTGAAAGTTTCATTTTTCTTCCTTAAAATTTATTCATAACATCAATAACATACTTGACTTCGTCTTCTGTTGCTCCAAACGATATTGGAAGACTTAAAACTGAATTTGCAATTTTTTCTGCAATCTCTGTCTTTTCTTTCTGGGCATTGAGAATTTCTTTATATCCTTCTTGACTTATCGGCGCAATAGGATAATGTATTTCTGTTTTTATTCCATTGTCTTGTAAATAACTTTTTAACTCATCTCTTCTGTTTGCTTGAATTTGAAAAATATGGTAAACATCAAAATATTTATCATCAACAACAGGAAGCTGGAATTTGTTTATATCTAATCCCTCAAGATACAAACTTGCGAGCCTACGTTTTTTTTCTGTTATTTCATCAATATGCCTAAGTTTTATTCTAAGAAAAGCTGCTTGAATTTCATCTAGCCTGGAATTTAAACCTGTGTATTTGTTGTGGTAATGTTTTTCAGACCCATAATTACGCCATGCTCTTGCCATATCTGCCAATTCTTTATCATTTGTACAAATTGCACCAGCGTCACCTAATGCTCCAAGATTTTTTGTAGGATAAAAACTAAATGCGCCTGCATCGCCAAAAGAACCAGTCATTTTTTGACAAAATTTTGCGCCATGAGATTGAGCGCAGTCTTCAACAAGTTTTAGATTATGTTTTTTACAAAAATTGCAGATTTTATCCATTTCACAGGATTTTCCATACAGATGAACAACAAGTACGGCTTTTGTCTTAGGTGTAAGTTTTGACTCAAGTAAGTCAGGATTTATATTGCATGTCTTTTCATCAGGCTCAATAAGAACTGGATGAAGACCTGCTTTTACTATCGCTAGAATTGAAGCTATATAGGTGTTTGATGGAACAAGAACGTCACTTCCTTTAGGAAGCTTTAAACACTCAAGGCTTATTATAAGTGCATCAAGTCCAGATGCAACGCCTATGCAGTATTTGGTTCCTATAAATGAAGCAAATTCTTCTTCAAAAGATTTTACCTGTTCACCAAGTACATACCAGCCTTTTTCTACAAAATCGGAAAAAGCTCTTTTGTAGTCCGACATAAATATGGCATTAGATTTTGCTAAATTTTCATATGCAACATTCATGTATAAGTCTCCTTTTTTTTCTATCTTTTTTCCCAAAGCGTGCCGCAGTCTACTTCTGTTGAATCATAATTTCTTCTTTCTAATTCTTTTATTAAGTATGAGTTTTTTTCAATTTCATTATTTTTATTGTCCCTAATGTTTTTATTTAAAATAAGGATATGCTCTGGAAAGCGGTGTCCGAACTCTTCAAAAAATGGTTTTAAACGCAAATCATTTGCAGAAACTCGCCAAGCTGTCATTGAAAATGGCTTTAAATTGCTGTTTACAAGATATGCCCAGGGACAAAGCTTTAAGACCATAAAATAATCATCTTTGTCTGATTTTATATTTTTTACAATTGAATATATAGAGTCATATTGTTTTTTATTTTTATTATGAGTCCATAATCCTTTTGCAGGTCCCTTGTCTATTTTTTCAATGTTTTTTTCAATAGACGGAATAAAAACATAGTGCGGAGAAATTCGTTCATCTCTATATGTCATGTTTACCCTGTAATAAAGAGTCCCCAAAACTAAAAGACATAATGGAATTGCAAAAAAATATTTTTCTGTTTTGCCTAAAGATTTTGAGCAGAGCGTGTCAAAATAAAGACTTGCTGCAAATGGGGTGCAGGCGGCAATTCCTATTGAAAATACTCCAAAACCTGTGTCGGAAGCCAGGCATTCCATAAAGCTTAAGGACAGGCCGGGAACAAGGAAGTATAAAATTTCTTTTTTGAAGTCTTTAAGTTTTTTACCATTGAACAGGATTAAACTTAAAATGGAAAAAGCAAAGAAACCTGCTACCGTTACATTGTCTTTATCTATCAAGAATATCTGTGCGGTATAGTTTAGAACAAGCAAAATTACAAGAACTGTTTTTGCAGTTTTTGAGCTGTTTATTCTATCCTTTATGTTTTGCTTAAATAAAGAGACAGCCGCAAGCACAGTGAATGGCAAAAAGTATATAAACTGAGTTACAAGCAGGCGTGGGAATTTTAATAGCCATTTTATTTTTTGCAGTATTGTTTTTGAGGAGTATTCAGGACTTGAAAAAAAACAGGTTAGTGCGGCTGGAAATTCATTTGTGTTTCCGTTTTTTAAAACAAAAAAAAGAAAAACCGCTCCAACAAGAACAGTTCCTGCCCAAATAAGGATATATTTTTTTATATATTTCCGTAATGACGGCAAAACAACGCAACATAATGAAAATACAACATACGGCAGCACAAGGTACGGATTGCACAAGATTGCAAATCCATGAAAAATTCCAGAGACAAAAAGCCAAGCTGATTTTGCATTTAGCTCAAAGACGTAGAATATAAGAATGTTTGCTATTGTAAAATTTATTAGCACAAAAGTATAATAAGAAGGACCAAAAAGCTGTGCCCTTGAGAATATAAGCAGCACCAATGAAGATACAAGAGATATTGCTCTGCTGTATTTTTTTGAAAGAACATAATATAAAAAAAGACTTGATGCAAACTGCAATATTAAAGTTGCAATCCGCATAAAAAGATAAATACCATCGGTAGAACCTGTCAATTTTACAAAAATGTAAAATAGCGGATAAACTAGTACAGAGTATATCTGTGTCGGTTCAAATATATCAAAAAACAGTCTGTTTCCATGATAAAGGCTGTTTGCTGTTGCCGTATATAATGCTTCATCAGTCCATCCAAAGCCGTAAAATGCGTTGTTCACAAGCACAATAAAAAACAGGATAAGAAAACTTATATGAAAAAAAGAATTCTTCTTTAGATAATAAAACATAATTAAATAAGTATATTCCAAAAATTGATATAAGTAAATATAATGATATGCATCCACTATACTAGATATTATAGGAGTTTTTATGAATTCAAAGATTAGGGAAAGAAATTCAAATTTCGAGTTATTGAGAATTATTGCGATGTTTATGATTGTGCTTTTGCACAGTGTTTATTTTGGAGTGCAGTTTAAATTCCACGGGGGGGGGGGACGTTTAATGAATTCTTTTCAATTTTTATAGGTGCTTTTTGTGGAGGCGTGGGAAATTACCTTTTTGTTTTTATTTCTGCATGGTTTTTGTGTGAAGAATCATTTTCGTTAAAAAAACTTTTAAAAATTTGGAAGCAGGTTTTATTTTATTCGATAATAATAGGAGTTTTCTTTTTTATCAAAAAAATCCCAACTATAGGTTTTTATGATAGAGACTTATATGATTCTGTAGGCTTTTTTAATGCTGCAAAGCCTATTGGAAAAATAGACCTTATTCGTTCTTTTCTTCCTGTTCTAATGGGAAACAATTGGTTTGCAACTTGTTATATAGTTTTTTACCTTTTTATTCCGATTCTAAATGATTTGGCATCTGTGATTGAAAGAAAAAAACATTTTTATTTAATTGTGCTTATGGTAATATTGGGCACTGTTGTTTCTTTTGTTCCAGGGCAGGGAATGTTGCATCCAAGCAATCTTTACTATTTCATTACTGCTTATTTTATAGCAAGTTATATAAAAAAATATGATCCGGCAATATTCAGCAATCCTGTCAAAAATATTCTGATTGGATTTTTAATATGCGTTTTTTGTGGTTTATGGAACTGCGCATTGAATTATTTTTCGGAAAGTTATAAAGCTGTTGATTTTTTAAGGAAATGGCTTTTCCTTGGAAATATTAACAAATTTCCTATTCTTCTTGCTGCTGTATTTATTTTTTGCGGATTTGTAAAACTGAGACCGTTTTCTAATAGAATAATAAACCTTATAGCGTCAACAACTTTTGGTGTTTATCTTATACACGTTAATGGATTTTTGAAAATTTTTATTTGGCATAAAATTTTGCTATGTGATTCTTTTGCGGATTCCGCTGCATATCCATTGTATTTATTGGCTTCTAGCTTGGTTGTCTTTATTTGTTGTTCTCTAATAGATTTATTTATAAGACAGCCGTTAAATATCTTTGCTGGCTATGTTAGAAACTGCTTATCAAGACGCTTTTGTCGTGCAGAATGAAAGACTGTATATATGATTCATTCTTCATAAAAATATATATTTTTTTGCACAGCTTTCCTTGTTATAACATTCTGAAAGCTGTACTTCTGTCTCAGAGCGTTTATTTTTTAAATTTTTCTATTTTACATTTGTGTTTTTTAGTCTTTTCATTGTAATTTATTCCAACAAAAAGCAAATTTCCTGAATATTGCTCAAGAGATGAAAAATATTTTTTTTCTTTTATCTGGTTCAGGGCAGTATGCTCGTCTTTATCATGCTTTAATTCAACAATAATCGCAGGCATATTTTGTGCGAGCGGAATAAATGTGACATCTGCAAAACCTTTTCCGGATGTCATTTCTTTTACAATTGTATATTTGTTCAGGGCATAGATATATGAAATGTAAATGGCGCATTGAAGCGCATCTTCGTTATTGTAGCTTCTGTTTGATGTTACATGAATGTGGCTTTCATCTAGGGCTTTTTCAACTATTTCTTCTTCGCCGTCCAGCGTTGCCTGCAGCAGTTCCCTTGAATGTTTTATTATTTTGTCAGTTGCCTTGTATTCATCGCAGTCTCCAATAGCCCTTTGCCATTCATCCCTTATTTCGCCATTTGGAATCCTGCATTTTTTCTCGTCTTTGTCATAGGAAAGATAACCAAGATGGATTAGATATGTCATTACATCATCGGCATTTTTGAAATCTGTCATTGTGTTAAGATAAGAGCCGGCATCCACCTCCACGCTTTCGCCGCCCAGCATTCTGATTACAGCATCTTTTGTTCCGTCAAAATTTTGTCTAAGCCTATCTGAAATCACCTGGTAGCTTGAAGTTTTTGACCAGTAGTTGCCGAATTCCTTTGTTTCCAAAGTCAGGACAACTGATTCCGGATTATAGACTTCATATTTGATTGCTAAAACATTTCCGTTTTTATCAGTCACATTTCTTGAAAGCTTGTATCCGTCATACCATCTTCTGCACTCTGAAAAATCAATCTTGTGTTCTTTGCACAATGCCTCAACCTCGTCCGAATTAAAACCGACAAATTCTGACAAGTCAAATGCATTTAGCATTGTATATTCTCTGAAGTTATTAAGTTTTGATTGGACTTTATCGCGGACTACAGGCAAGATTCCTGTAAGATAGGCGAGCGCTATGGCAGGCTTCAAAGTGTCGCTCTTGAACAAACCATTCAAAAAGTCCAGATATTCTGTAAAAAGATTGTCAGAAACAGAACCATTTATCTGTTCGCGAACAAGGACATCATATTCATCAATAAGAATGATAAACTGTTCGCCTGTCTTGTCGAAAACTTTTTGTATGGTCTGTGCAACAGAAAGTCCACTACTGATTTTTATCGACGGGAACTGTTCCTGAAATTCTTCTATTATAAAATCCTGTAAAGTATTAAGGACATTGTTCTTTATCCGGCAATTTCTGAATTCACTGTTAAGGTCAATTTTTATAAAATTATATTTGTTCAGCTTTGAGTAAAAACTTTTGTCCCTGCTGATTTTTAATCCTGAAAAAAGTTCTTTGGAATCACAGCCTTTTGAATAGTATGAGGCAATAATATTCGATGCGACAGTCTTCCCAAACCGCCGTGGCCGCGAAACGCAGATATAATGATTGTCAGAGTCAATAAACTTATTTAATTCTCTTAAAATCATTGTCTTGTCAACAAAAATTGGACGTTTAAGAGTTTCTGTGAAATTCGCATTGTTTGGATTTAAGTATATGCCCATAGCTATATAAACAATAGCACATTTTTGTTGTTTATACTATCAAAACTGTTTACTTGAATCAAATAAAATTATATTGATTCAAGCCTTGCACATCGTGGTGCTGTCAGACATAGGAGCGGAAACTAAGTATGTACAGCTTACCGCAGTTTTCTTTTTTGTAACGTTCTTCGAGTTTTTGTGCGATTTTTATGAGTTTATTTTCTGACTCTGGATTTTCTATTATATTCAGTATGAGTTCTGCCAGTTCCTTTTCATCTGTCGCGTTTTCTACATAATTGCATAATCCTTGTGTTGCCTCAAAAAGGGATGTTTCTTTTGTTGAGATTACTGGAATTTTGCATATTGCGGCTTCTACAGGCGTGCGGCCGAATCCTTCAAATAAAGACGGAGTTACAAACAGCGCCGCATTTGCCAGTAGCCAGTTTCTCTCTTCGTCTTTTACACGGAACAGCAGCTTTACACGGCTTGAAATTTGGTTAGCCTGCATGTATTCTTGCATTCCATTCCAAATGCTATCTTCTCTGTATCCGCCGCAAAATACTAGATTTAGGTCTGTCTTGTCCTTTATCAGATTGAAGGCCTTTAATAAGGTCATTGGATTTTTCTTTTCAATATATGCATTCAAATCAAGAATATATTTTTTTTGTTCAAGCCCAGGAACTTTCTGCTGTCTTGAAACATCAAACACAATAGAGTTTGGAATTACAGGAATATCTTTTTTGCATCCTGTTGTGTTTATAATGTCGTTTTTTGTGTAATTGCTTATTGTTATAAGGGAAGTTGTTTTGTCATTTATGAACTCTGTGAATTTTGCTGCTTCCTTTTGTGTGCCGTGGTGAATTCTGTAAATATCATGTATAGTTGCGAATGTCTTCAGCTTTGTCCGCACAAAAGTCTCGTTCATAGCATAAGGAAACCATATTGCTTTTGCTCCGCTTTTTTCTGCAATTTTTCTGAAAGCGCCGCATTTTTTTATAAGTTTTGTTGCGGTCTTTTTGCCCCTTGTAAGTTTATAAAGAAGAGTTACCGGCCACCATTTTGCAGCAACAATTTTGTAAGCCGGGAATCGTTCTTTAAAAAAGTCTACATGGTTAAAATTTACAATAAGGCAGAAGTTGCCTGCCGCTCCAAGCTGGACAAAAGCGTCCAGCAAATCAGCCGTGAAGATTGAAGTGGAGTAGGTAAGTTTTCTGCTCTTTGCTTCTGAATGGGCAAAAAAAGTTGTGTCTATTGCAATCATGCGCATTCTCCTTTATGGGAGAACGCCTTAGACACAAAAATTACTCTACTTTTGTACCCCCCCCGTTGATTTTTACAACACTGCTTTTATCAGCTTGAGTTTTATATTCCTCAATTATTTTCTTGTAAATTGTATTTTCTTTTTGAAGGTCAGAGTCTTTCTTGAATTTATAAGTGAGCTTATGTATGTCGGACATTCGTTTTAGCTGTTCCATGCGTTCTTCTGAATATTCTGAAAAAAGCTCGCGTTGCATAATATGAGGCGGAACATCTGAAAAGAACAGAATTGAATTCCAATCTTCTTTATATTTTTCTGCAGCGAGTTTCATAAAGAAATAGAAAATAAAATAGTGGATTGTTGAATTATTGACTTTCCAATATTGAAAAAGTAAATCTCTTGTAAGAAGCAGAATCGGATTGTTCTTTTCTGCTGACATAAACCAATTTTGTGCAGCTGTTGCCGGGTCGTTTTTTTCATTTGTCTTAAATGCAAACAGAGGAATGTTAAAGGCATATTTTGGTGCTGCTGTACATAAAACTGTCGAGTCAATCCAAGTTCCGCCGTAATTTATCAAAAGCTCAAGCCTGAGCAAGTCCGAAAAATGCGTTCGCGAAATAATTCCTTTTTTATATTTTTCTTTTATAAAGTCAGGCATGGAAACATAATCCCACATATTTGATTCGGTGATTACATTTATTTTTTTATCCGGCATATTCCTGCGGACGCTTTCAAGGCAGGCTTTTACAATATCAGGAGCGTTTTCCTCTCCCTGAAACCAGCACCACCAGACTATATCCGAATATTCGTGCGAATTATTTTTCTTTATCTCATATTTCTTTAGAAAATTTGAATACTTATGCTTTAGGTACGTGTAAATAATCCAGTTCTTGTTTACCTTTTTTAGTTCTGGAGCTGTCTCCTTTAAAGTGCATTTAAACCATATAGAAAGAAATATATAGCGAATGTATGCTGCTAATTTATCAAAGAATTCTTTCTGCTTATTTTCTTTTAATAAATCTTTTGCCTTTGTTATTATACTCAGCATTTTTCATTCCTTGTTAGCATTTTAGCGGCAGACTTTCAATGTATAAGCTGTCTGTGCTTAGGTCTATTTTGTTATTCCAAAAGATATTGCTGTCAACAGAGCTGTCTTTGTCCCAGCAGACAGTTCCGTCAGAGTCCAAATATACCTGCTTGAATTTATTCCAGTCTAATAAAGTTTCAAAAACAGTGTTTTTCTTTATAAGAGGTTTTACATTGAAAATTCGCTTCTCTCCGTTATCGAATGTTAAAAGGAGTGTGAAATCATTATTTGGTTGAACATATGCAATTTTCCTTCTTCCTTTTATGAAGTACTCTGCCATTTTTTTTGAGACCCCTTTTTTTATATACCAATCAATAGTGTGTTCCATAATTGATTTTAAGAACTCAATTTAGTGGAGCGATAGGAAATAATTCTTGCCTTTGAGCTGCAAGTTCCCAATCTTCTTCTAATTCTGTTTGATGAAAAGCTGCCCAGCCAAGAACCATTTTTTCCTGCTTCGACGGAAGTTCTCCTTCAAGGATCTCAATATCATGTATAGATACTAAAATCTCTTTTCCGCCATATGTTGCATGAAAATGAGGCGGCATATGGTCATTCCAATTTATATATATTTTTATTCCACGGAAAAAACTTATCGTAGGCATTTTTTATCCTCCTATTTTATTTAAATTATACCATATATATAGCCAGCAGTCATCTTTTAATTCGCTTCTTGATAGTTTCTGTCAGCATCAAGGCCGTGTCTGTTCTCAATAAAAGTGTACATACGGCATATATCATAGCACCAAGTGTAACTCCTGCTGCAATCTGAATAAAGACATTTTTTATGAAATAAAGAATTGCTAGCACTGCAAGAGACATAAGAGTACAAGAGAATATAATTTTTAATAGGTTTTGTATAAGACCATTGCATTTTATGTACTTAATACTAAAAAGAATTTTATATATGGTTATAATTCCTTCCACTATAAAAGTAGAGAAGGCCGCTCCGAAAACTCCCCATATAGGAATAAGTGTGTAATTCAAGACTATATTTACAATGCAGCCAATTATTTGAGACTGCAAAGATACCTTTTCCAGTCTTTGAGGCAAAAGAATCATGTTGTCTGCAAAAGACGCCACCGCTATAAACACTATCACAGGCGACATTATAAGCATTGCCGGAAGTGCGGCTAAAAATTCTTCTCCGCTGAAAAGAAGTATAAGAGGTTTTGCCAGAAGCATTATTCCAATTGCGGACGGAAGTGAAAAGAATAGTGAAAAATTCAAAGCCTTTGAAACAATTTTCTGGTATTCGTCATTTTTGTTTTGTCCAAGATAATAAGAAGAGCGTGGCAGCAGTGTTGCAAGAATTGCTGTAATAAGACCGACCACAAGCCCTTTTATCTTGTTCGCGGCAGAATAATAACCTACCGCGCTGTCGCTTAACATAAATCCGAGCATTACAGAGTCAAGTGCTGTATGAATCTTTGAGGCAACTGACATTCCAAAAAAAGTAAATATCGGTTTTAAGTGCCTTTTGATTTCTATCGCTGTTTTTTCAAAAAAGTTTACAAACTTTCGTGCATAGAAGATATTGCAGATGTTTGAGCCTACGCTTGAGAACACTCCCATAAAAGCATAGGCGACATAGTCATCAGGAGTGCGTACAAAAACAAAAAGCAGCACAAGGCTTATAATTTGGAAGATTACAGAACGTATTGTTACATATTTGTATTCTTCTTGCACATTGAAAATCCAGTCTACGCCAATTGTGGTAAATAGAATTTTTGTTGAACAGACAATAAGAAGAACCCTGTATTCAGAAAATTTGCTGACGAATACAAG
This sequence comes from uncultured Treponema sp., assembly GCF_934725225.1. NCBI lineage: Bacteria > Pseudomonadati > Spirochaetota > Spirochaetia > Treponematales > Treponemataceae > Treponema > uncultured Treponema sp. The sequence continues at coordinate 228,766 of NZ_CAKVAM010000003.1, read as the reverse complement.
TGAAATGAAAAGGAGAATGTAAGAAAATGCAGTAGAGATAAGATTTATAGTAAGAATTTCGCGGAATATCTTGTTCAAGGCATGCCTGTCATCACGGACACGTACAGCCTCCCGTGCCGCATAAGAAAAAATTCCAAGGCTTGCGGCAAGCGTGAAGTATTCTATTACAGAATTTGCGAAATTCACTTTTCCTATTCCAGCTGGAAGAAGAATTCTTGATGCATATGGAAACGATATTAGCGGAAATGCAAGGTTCATAAGCGCTTTTATAAAACTGTAGACAGCATTCTTTTTTAGAGATTTTTGCACCATTTTACTATTATTATTTTACTCCATTTTCTTATACTTCTATCGATTCTGTCGTTTTATCGGATAAAACAGACTGTTTTTCCCAATAAAACACTTTGTTTTACCAAGAAAAACACTCTGTTTCTTTTGGTAAAACTCTTTGCTCTATTTTTAATAGCTCCAGTCATAGTCTTCTGTGAATCTTTCGTATTTGGCTTCTACTTCTATTCCGTGTTTTTGGAAGATTTTTGTGAATATCTGCTGGTCAGACGGGAAAAGAGGTTTTTCACTTCTGTAGAACTGATAGTATTTTGTTCTTCCGTATTTTAAAAGAAGCTCTTTTTTTATTTCCACGGCTTTTTTGCTAGGAATGTCATCAAGAATATTCTTTGTGCCCCAGGCAAGTTTTATTTTCTTGTCAGTTCTAAAGTAAGGACATTCTTCATTTTCGTCTGGAAAAAGAAGCGGATTCAAAACATAGATTCCAATGTCATTTTTTGTTAGCTGCCTGTAGCAAAGCTGCCTAAGGCAATGTCCAGACTTGTTGCAGGCTGAGTTTGAGCATAATTTATATTGTTCTGGCGGTGTAAGATTCATTGCTTTTATTATACAATAAAAACTGCGTTATAAGAAGCTATTTTTCCACAATCTTCCATTCAGCAAGATTCCGTTCCTTTGTGGAAAAACTCGCTCCGATTTTTATAATCCTCTTTCCGCTTGACTTGTACGGCTCGGCGTATTTTGCTTCTTCAATCTGCTGCAATGCCTCGTCCGCGCTTTTGTCCCTCTTGAACTCAAAGATAAACACATTGTTCCCGTTCTGGAGTACACAGTCCGCCCTGCCGAATGAGGATGTCTCTTCCACAGACGACCACTGGCCTAGCAACGTGAACACAAGGTAGAACACGTTCTGGAAGTTCTGCTCAATAACAGTGTCCCGCTTTTCCTTCCTTGCGGTTGTGTAGGGAAGAGTCGCAAAGAGAGACTTGAACCGGTTCATCACGCTTTCCGCGTCACCTTTCTTTATGTCGCGCGCGAACGAGACAACGTCAAGTCCTGTGGAGCGGTTGTTGTTCAAAATTGCCGGAGCAAGCGAGTTTATGAATGCGTATTTCACCTCGTTGTTCGGGTATTTTAAAAGGTACACACCGAATTCTTTGTCGTAGCCCTTTATTGTAAGGTAGCCGGTCTGGTAGAAGAGCGGAATCGGGTTCGGATTGTCGCTCCTGTAGTCCTGAAGCTCCTGCGCCGTGGCCTCAACTCCGTTTGAAAGGTCCATGTAGTTCATCGTGCTTTCCTGGAGCTTCTTTATTAGGAAAGTCGGTGTTCCGGTTGCAAACCAGTAGAGGGAAAATTCCTTTGAGTAAAGTGCGTTCAGAAGACTGAATGGATTGTACACGCCATCGGCCTCATGGTGAAAATGGTAGCCGTCATACATCTGCTCAAGCTGGTTCACGCATTCTTCTTTTGTGAGTCCGTTCTTTTCTGCGAACTCGTTTATCTCTGGTTCCAGATTTTCAAGCATTTCTTTTTCTGTAATTCCGCAGACTGTGGCGTACCGGCTTGTGATTGATATGTCGTTCAGCTGGTTCAGGTCGCTGAATATGCTCACCTTGCTGAACTTTGTTACGCCTGTAAGAAACACAAATTTAAGGTCTTCGTCTAAGGCTTTCAATGTTACGTAAAGTCCGCGAAGTGTCTCGCGGTTCTCATTCACAAGATCCTCGTTGCTCTGCGCGTCAAGAAGCGGCTTGTCGTACTCGTCAATAAGGACAGCAACTGGGAGACCTGTCTTTTTCCGTGCGGTCTGCACAATGTTTATGAATCGGCCTGCAAAATTTGTCGGGTCCAAAGAGTCTTTATAGTCAGATTGTATTTCATATTTTTTTTCATATTCTTCCAGCTGAAGATTTATAGTTTTTTCAAGAGAGCTTTCTTTTGAAAAACTGTTCTGTGCAAAATTCAGATAAATAACTGGGTAGGCTTTCCAGGCGTCCGGATTGCCTTTTTCAAGCTTTTCAATCCTAAGCCCTGCAAAAAGTTCTTTCTTCCCTTCAAAATATGCCTTAAGAGTTGAAAGAAAAAGGCTCTTCCCGAAACGGCGCGGCCGGCTTAGAAAGTAAATCTGCCCTGTGTGGACAAGGCTGTAGATAAATTCTGTCTTGTCGATGTAAATGTAATCGCCCTCGCGGAGCTTTTCAAAACTCTGTATGCCTATCGGTAGTTTTCTGATTTTCTGCATGGAACAATGATAGCATAGAAGTGGGGAAAAATAAACTGTCGATTTTGTTTACTCTGGAATGCGTCTAGTTTTTTTTGCAGCATCCAGTTTTTCTGAACAATAGCCTGGGCTTGTAGAATTGTGTTTATGTTTTCGCCCTAAAAGTAAATGATGAAAGATAAGAGTGTGATATATTTTAGTGTCTTAAAATAAACTGCCAGTAATATAAATGTGGAAAAAAATGCATGATTTTTTGCTTTAGAGAAATGGGGGTTAGTCTTTTTGCATATTCGCAGAATAAGTCAATTTTATGGAATTTCAAAGCTTTTCCGATTATCATAAAAGCGATTCTGTTGTTGTACTCATCCTGAGTCATTCCATTAAGACCATATTTTTCTATTATGTATTTTTCTATTCCTATAATATTTAATATGAAATCAATATGTTTTTCAAAAAGTATATTGTTAGACAATGAAGTTGACGTATGTCTATAAGCCGCTAGAATTTTTGGAATTACCTTGCATTTTGAATGATACGAAATGCTAAGCCAGGTCGGGTGATCAAAAGTTTTGAACCCTAAATCTATATAATCATTTATGTTGCAGTATTTAAAGAAAAGCTCTTTTCTAAATATGATAGCACAAGCACCTTCAAAGCCGCTAAGTCCAAGAAGTTTTGTATACCAAAAATCTGTCAATGCTTTTTCTTTGTTAAATCCTCCTTTTTTTATTTCATTTCCTTCATCATCAATTGTAATAATATCACTTGCGACAATTCCGTAATCTGGATTGCTCTCAAGAAAATCAATTTGTATTTGCAGCTTGTTTTTATCCAGCCAATAATCATCGCTTTCCAAAATTGCCAAGTATTTTCCTTTTGACTGCTCTATAAGTCGTTTATAGCTTTTCATCAATCCCTGGTTCTCTTTTTCTGTAAAAAACTTAATTTTGTCAAGATACTTTGTTGCATAATTTTGAGCGATAGCTAGTGTGCTGTCTGTTGAGCAATCGTCATGTATCAAAAGTTCATAAGGATAATTTGTTTTTTGTGCAAGAACGGACTCTATTGCCTGAGAAATATATTTTTCATGATTGTAAGTAGGCATAAGAATGGAAACTGTAATAGTATTGTTCATTATTTTTACCTTATTTTGTCAGAATTTATATATTCAAGAAAATCTTGTTTTGCTTTTTTGTAAATTTTTATATTTCTAAAACAATGAAGTGAATTTATGCAACTATCCCAATAGTATTCTTTTAACTCTTCTTTTAAGAATTTTTTATATTCTGGAAATCTATATATCTCTATATTGGAATAACTCCTTATATTTGAAATAATCTTTTCCAGTCCTATTGCCTCTGGTTCGAATAAAACTTTTATGGCTGCGATGTTCATATATAGCATTCCTTGATTTTTAATATTTTCCAAAATATATATGCAATATGGTCAAGACGTTTTTTTATAAAAAAAATGTATAATTTCACGAAAACAGACAAGTCTTTTGGAATGGAAATTGCTTGTTCGTTATTTCTTAATCTCCATTCTGAAAAATGCGGTCTTGAAGATTGGAAAGAATTATTCTTGTTGGGAAATATCAATAGTCCACATGTATGAAAAAATTCTTTTTCCAAATATAATTTTATATATTTGTGATTGTTAAAATTATTATTAAGAAGGTTTTGAACAACTAAAATATTTTCATATATACTCTTCTCTGTTCGGCTATGAACAAGAGATGAGGGGATGAAAACATAATGATAATATGCATCATTGCAAAAAAAGATATTTTCTGCAAACAAGAATGAATTTATGCATAGAAATAGATCTTCGGCAAATGTTATTGTCTTAAAAAAGTTCAAGTCAATCTTAGATAGTAGTTCTTTGCTGAAAACTTTATTCCAAACATAAGAAATTCTTTTATCTGAATCAGTAAAAAGTGTAGATATTTCTTTTACTTTTCTAGTAATTCTTTTATTTATAGAATTTCTTGTTTCAAAATAATCGAAAACGTATAAATCTGCTTTTTGTTTTTGAATATAATAAAGTATTTTTTCTATTGTATCTTTGTCAATTTCATCATCAGAATCTATGAAAGTTATATAATCCGTTTTTGCGTTTTCTATTCCGGTTGCTCTAGCAGCTCCTATGCCTTTGTTTGTTTTATGTTGGATTATTGAGAAACGTTTGTCATTTTCTATTTCTTTAAAAGCAATTTCTGCACTTTTATCTGTTGAACCATCGTCAACTAAGATGCATTCAAAATCAGGACAGGTTTGGTTTTTTAGTTGTAAAATAAAATTTTCTATATAATTTTCGACATTATAAAATGATATGCAGATTGTTAACAACATTTAATATAGATACTCCATTTTAGTAAATTTTTGTGGTTTGGAAATTATTTTATCCTTATTTTATGTTGAATGTACCAAATTATTGGAAAATAATGCATAAAAATATCTAGGCTCATAAAAAGAAAATTTGTTAAGTTTTTTATCTAGATTCTTGTGAATAATATAATTCTGAATTTTAGAGATTGAATCTTCAAAATCAATTTGATTTTTAAAGGAAGATGAGTTAGAAATTGATATAGGGATGATTCTATAATCTGCAAGTTTTTCATAATTATAAAGCGGCATAAAAATAGAACAAGTCATTGTCTGTATAAATCTCCGGTAAAATTTTAGTTTTATATGTTTTTATGATTTAAAAAAAAATTTATTCCAATAGATTTGTAATTTATATTATAAGCAAGTGAAACTTTTATACGTTTTTTTACTTGCCATATTTTTTTATGAACAGTTCCATTAAAAAATTTTATTATATTTAAAAATTTAATGTTTTGATTATTATGCACTATCCAAACATTAAAAAGTCTTTCGGCTAAATATCCCCAAATTCGAGATTGGGTTGCATTATAATTTGCTATATTTATTATGTTTTCGGCTTTATTTAAAACGCTGAAAATCCATTCACAGTATTTGCAAAAGTCGTTCCACCCTATGACAGTCATGTTATAGTGTGATAACTTGTTATTACAAGTTATCACACTTAAAAAATCGCTGTAATAATCAGAATAGTTATCATGTATTAGTTTTCCTATTGTCTTTATATCATCTGAAACATGGCATACCGAATAATCAACTTCCAATGAATAAGGATAGACTCTCGGCTTTGCCATCAGCGCATCATATTTTGAGAGAATTTTTTCAAGTTTTGATTTATCAAGTTCATACTTTTTCACTTCGTTTTCAGGAAGAACTACTGCATCATCAAAACAATTCTTCTTGTCAAAACTGAAATATCTTCTGTAATGGTTCAGACCGATATATTCAAGATTCGGATAGATTTTCTTTATGTTTTTCCATGCCCAGTAAAGAGCCGTAAGCTCGCAGTAGCTTTTGTTCTTTGCGCTGATGTTGTCGCAAGGCTCGCCGTTCACCTGGTCATCACGCTGCATTCCCAAATCAACATCGCTGATTGCCGCTCCCACTTGAATAGGCAGAAACAGTCCGTCCGGATTCGGAGGAAGTTCGCACGGCTTATGGCAGCATATCAGGATTTTACAGTTGTCTTTGTTTAATGTTACTTTACCTTTCATTTTCTTCCTCCCAGTCTTTCATGCACTTTTCAATAACATCGTCCATGTCGTAGTATTTGTATTCCGCCAGGCGGCCGCCGAAAATCACTTTGTCTTGGGCTTCTGCAAGCTCCCTGTATTTTTTGTAGACTTCCGCGTTTTTCGCATCGTTCACCGGGTAGAAGGGTTCGACTCCATCGTACCATTCGGTTGAGTATTCCTTTGAGATTACCGTCTTGCTCTGCTGGTAGAACGGATTTTCCGGCTCAAAATGCTTGTGCTCTATGATTCTTGTGAACGGCTCGTCGTGGCTTGTGTAGTTCACAACCGCGTTTCCCTGGAAATTCTGAACATTAAGTGTTTCTGTCTCAAAGCGAACTGTGCGGTACTCAAGTTTTCCGAACTTATATCCAAAGAACTCGTCGATTTTTCCTGTGAAAACGATTTTTTCCGCAATGCCGTTCCATTTCTCACGGTCTGTAAAATAGTCAACGTTCGTTTTCGTCTCGATTCCGGCAAGAAGTCCGTCAACAACTCTGTTGTAGCCGCCGATTGGGATTCCCTGATATGCGTCGTTGAAATAGTTGTTGTCAAAGGTGAACCGTACCGGAAGCCGCTTTATGATGAAAGCCGGAAGCTCTGTGCAAGGTCTGCCCCACTGCTTTTCGGTGTATTCCTTCACAAGAGTCTCGTAAATGTCGCGCCCCACAAGGCTGATTGCCTGCTCCTCAAGGTTTTTAGGCTCGGCGATTCCGCTTTCCTTTTTCTGCTGCTCGATTTTTGCCATCGCCGCATCAGGTGTTGTTACGCCCCACATCTGGTAGAAAGTGTTCATGTTGAACGGCAGGTTGAAAAGTTTTCCACGGAAGTTTGCGACAGGCGAGTTTGTGTAGCGGTTGAAAGGAACAAAGCTGTTCACAAAATCCCAGACTTTTTTGTTTGAGGTGTGGAAGATATGCGCGCCATATTTGTGGACATGGATTCCCTCAATATCCTCGCAGAAAATGTTTCCGCCAAGCTGCGGACGTTTGTCTATGACAAGGCACTTTTTTCCGACTTTAGCAGCAAGATAGGCAAAAGTCGCCCCGTATAAGCCTGAGCCTACGATTAAGTAATCATATTTCTTCATCTATGAAATTTTCCTTTTAACTTTATTATTGTATCAAATAGTAAATAATTTCTCTCTAGTAACAATAGAATAAAATATAAAACAATTCCAGAAATTACTGAAACAGAAAAACTGACGTATAAATTTGTGATTTTGTGACTGAAATAGTATACAGGAATCGCCATAACAAATGAATTTAACAAATATTTTATAAATAGTTTGAAGATTCTAGATATCTTTAAATATTTTCTTACTAGTATTATTTGAACAGCGGTAACAGAAAACTCTGCAATCAATGTGCCTATTGCAGCACCTAGTTCATTGAATTTATAAATTAATAAAATACTCGTGAACAAGTTTACAAATGCTCCTGTTATGACTGAGTAAAGAGTCCATTTTTCCTTGTTTAATGGCATAAAAATCTGTATACCTATGAAATTGCTTAATCCTATAATTATAATAATTGGATTTAAGACTTGCATTGTAGGTAATGTTTGTAAGTATTGTTCTCCGCTTAAAATCAGTATTACAGCTTTTGATACTAAAGTCAGACCAATACTACAAGGTATTGAAATAAGAAATAGAACTTCTATTCCTTTGTAAGCTAGGTCTGAAAAGTCTTTTGCCTTATTTTTCCCTATCAGATAAGCTAACCTTGGTAACATTACTGCTCCAATTGAAGTTACAATGTTTAATACAATGTGATTTAATTTTGAGGCTGCACTATAATAACCTACAGCTTTATCTCCGGATATAAAGCCTAATAAAGTTGTGTCTAAGACAGTGTAGATTCTTGTAGCTACTGACATGGCAAATAAAGTAAAAATTGGTTTTAAATGTTTTTTTAATTCAAGTTTATACTTTGTTTTCCATGAAATATATTTTCTAGAATGAATAAAGTTTAAAACATTTGAACCTACACTAGCCAAAACATTTATAGTGCCATAAATAATATAATCGTCTGGCTTGTGAACAAAAATAAAAAGAGAAACTATGCTAAGAATTTGAAAAAAAATAGAACGCAATGTTATATAAACATATTCTTCAAGAGCTGTATATAACCAACTTAATCCTAATGTTGTGAATAAAATTGTTGAACTACAAATACATAAAAGAATTTTATAATCATGGAATTTTGGGACAATACAAAGGCTTATAAAAAACAGAAAATAAGCAACAAGAGTAGAGATAGAATTAATAGTAAATATTTCTTTTGAAAATTTGCTTAATTCTTCTTTTGAGTCTCTTACTTTTGCGGCTTCTTTTATCGCATATGTAAAAATTCCTAAAGATGCTATTATAGTAAAATAAGAAATTATTGAATTTGCGAAATTTACTTTTCCTATTCCTGCAGGTCCAACTATCCTAGAGGAATAGGGAAAAGTTATTAAAGGAAATACCAATCCCATACAACTTTTTATAACATTTAAGAAAGCATTGAGTTTAAGAGATTTTTTCAATTTTATACCTAACTGTTACAAATTATATTTTACCCTCACAGCTATATTAAAATTATACCTATGCTCTGAATGATGATCACTTTTTGACTTATTCAAATAATTTCTGTCATCCTCAAAAACGAGAGATGAAGTAAAAAAAGTTTTCGAAGTTATAAAATAATTAAAGCTAGTTCCAAAATCAAGTTTGCAACGTATATTTGCTTCTGCATTAAAAATTCCTTTTTTTATATTTTCAGAATCATTTTTTGAATCAATATACATTGTATAGTCTAGATCAGGATTATTTCGTCTGCCAAATAGAGTTACAGAACCTTTTGGAAAGAAAAATTCAAATCCTAGATACTGACTGTTGCCTCCAGTTCCGATTCCTGCTCCCAGCCATTGACCTTTATTTGTATATCCCTGTAAAATTTCGCTATGGGAATAGAATGTTGAGTACCAATTAATGAGCCTGTCATAATCTGCAGAGCATTCAAGATAGGTTAGTTCAAGAAGAATTTTTAATCCATATTTACTTTTTAATTTAATGGCTTTTTGGATGCCGAAAGTCCAACCTTGAGTGTGAAATGGATATCGAATTATGTAATCTATATTTGGGCTAAAATCATTTCTTGCCCATTCAAGGTATATATCAATTCCTGCTGTTGGTAACAGATAATCAAAAATAAATGAAAATCGTTGATCGGCAGCATCAGAGTCGCCATTCATTTGTGGAGCATATATTCTAAAAAGGCTGTAACTGTCAATGTTGTTCCACTTGCTCAACATTGTTCTGTTTAAGCCTATGGAAAGACCTTGGAAGATTCCTGGTAAAGCGTAAGCGGCTGAAATGCCAGCAATTAAATTGCTATCATTTGAGCTGTCATTATCAAAATAATCTGATTCAGAAAGTTTTCCCCACCAACCACGTCCTTCAAGCTCTCCTAAATACCATCCAAGATACGGCATATAAACTGGTGTTTTTCTAAGTCCAATATCAAATTTAGGATAAGTAGCTGCATTATTAGAGTGTATAATTGGGTTTAATTGAGCTGGTCCTAGCCAAATTGCCTGTGTTCCAAAACCCGCTGTAAGCTTTTTCCATGAATAACGGATTTCTGTATCGCCCCAATCAAAAGTCCAAAATGAAGAATCTCCAAATCTTTGAGGAGCATCGATTGAAGTAACTCCATAATAACCATATTTTGCGGCCTTGCCTGAATAAATGGTTTGATTTCCGCTAGCATCTGTTTTGGGATAGTTTGGTGTTATATAATCAAATTCCCTGTTCTGGCTCCAGCTTACCTGAGGCTTGAATGTCAGCTCCAGTCCGTAGGCTTCAATCCTTGCGCCGGCTGTAAGGCTTGTGTTGTAGCCTTTTCCTTGCCAGAGCGCGCCGTCGTTCTGACCGTAAGGGGCTTTTGTGTTGTATGAATTGAACCATTCCGGGCCGTAGAGCTTGAGTTTTACGCTTCTGTCAATTCCTGCTGTGAACCAGCTTGTTTCTGTGCTGTCTGATTCGTACAATGTGCGTTTTGTTCCAAGATTGTTGTCTTTCCAGATGTGGTTTTCGTCTGTAATCTGCCATTCGCTGTCGCTTAGCGTGCGGTAGTTGAGCGTAGGGCGTTCTGCCTGTCCTGTAAGGCTTAGAAAGTCGTAGTATTCTTCTTCTGTTGATTTTAGGGCTTCCTGCGCGAAAACTGCTGAAAAAATGGAAATTGCAATTGGCATTATAAAGTTGATTTTTTTCATGCGTAGATTATAGCTTTTTTGGAGTGATAGAATCAACTGTAAATTTTCTTACAAACTTAAAAAATTGAAGTTTTTCTATTGACATAATTTATTCAGCTTGATATAGTATTATCACGCTTTGCAAAAAGCAATGCGGGGATGGTGGAATTGGTAGACACGCCAGCTTGAGGTGCTGGTGGCGCAAGCTGTGCCTGTTCAAGTCAGGTTCTCCGCACTTAAGGACTGCTAGATTGCAGTCCTTTTTTTTTTATGTTTGGAAATTGTTGTTTGCAATAAAAAAACTAGACAATTTTAATAAAAGTTTATAATATATTTATGTTGATTAGCAATTTCAATAAATACGGAGGATTTTATGTTTAAGCCAAGATTTTCAAACATTCTTGTTCTTCGTGGAAAATCAGGAAAGAAAGTTTTTAATTTTATAAAAAAAGCAAGGCCAGCAACAGCTCCTATTATGACCTCCTTAGAAAAAGAAAATTTTGAGAGAGAGTTTTCAAAGTTTCTTTCTTCTTATAAAAAATGAAAGAATTAGTTTTAAATACTGATAAATTTCTCTTAGAGTCTATTCAAGAAAAGAAAAATGTAAATCTTTTAAATAGGTTTAGAGCATCGCATGAACAAATAAAAATTACAAAGCATTTCAAAAAGTTAGCAAAGAAAGAAGAGGCTGAAGGTTCTGCTAGAACTTTTGTTGTGAAAGTAAATAGTGGTAATGAAGATTCAAATTTTCTTGTAATGGCATTTACTATAAAATTAAATCCAATTCCTTATGTCTCTGAAAGTGGAAGAAAAGAACATAGCGATTTTATATCAGCTTTGCAAATAACTTATCTAGCAACTAATGAAACCATAGTCAATATGATAAAAAATTCTGTTAACTTAACAACTTCTATAGGAACTTATATTTATTCTACAGTTATAGAGCCTCTTTTGTATCATATTGCTAATCTTATAGGAAATACTGATATTGTGTATTTGTATGCAGTAAATTCCATTGTAAAAAAGATATATGAAAATTGGGGATTTACGGAATTAAAAAGAACTGATGATTTGAATTTGGTAAATAAGAAAATCCGCAAGCAGGAAGAAAATGACTGTATATTTATGTTTAAAAAACTTGATCCAAAAATGTTGAATCCTGACTTTAATAGTTAACCTGAATCAGACTTTTTAAGAATTATTAACTGTCTTTTTTATCTTCATAAATTCTTTTAAGCAAAAGTTCTGTTAGGATTTTGTCTGTGATAAAAACTGCCAAGAGCGCGATTATTGCGATGAATGTTATTATTGCAAAAAAGAATCTTTCGTTGGTTTCGTTTTCCCGCCAGTTGAATTTTCCGGAAACTATGACTTGGTAGTTTTTTTCGCCGATTTTTATTTTTGTGCCGTATATGCTTGCGCCTTCAGAATTTATGCTTCCTTTTCCGCCTAGCTCGTAAAGAAATTCTTTTAGTTTTTGAGTTTCTGGAGTCTGGCTTTCGACTGAGCGCGTTGTTTTTCCGTCTTCAGAAATTGCTTCAAGAAAAATTCCGTGGGTGTCCGCATAGTCGAGCATGGAAAGAAAACTTTCGCTGTCAGTTTTTCCGTTTTTTATGTAGGATTTCATCTGGTGAATCATCATTACGTAAGCAAGCTTGAGTCTTCCACGGATTCGTCCATATATTGCCTGAAAAAAATGTTCCAGAATAAAAGTCCTGCCAAAATTGTTGCGGCTGTTCCTGCTAAAAAAGGAATTACAATCATAAGAATATTGGAAATGAAAATGCGCTTTTTTATTGTCATGGCTGATATTTAAATTTTCTTTTTTAACGCACGATTAAAAATCTGTTAGTTTTCTGTTAAAACGCAAAATTAAAAAACTTCTTGCTATTTTTTTTGCCGGGTTTTACAATTTCAGCATGAATGCAAAAAAACTTTCGCTCCTTATAAATGCTGCTTCTGGAAAATGCGAGGCGGAGCTTGTAATAAAAAATTGCCGTGTTGTAAATCCGATAACGCGGAATGTAAAAAATGCTGACATTGCGGTGGAGCAGGGCTTGATTGCGGGCGTTGGCTCGTACCGTGGAAAAGCTGAAATTGATGCGCACGGGCTTTTTGCGGTTGCGGGGCTGATTGACGCTCATGTTCATATTGAATCTTCAATGTGCACGCCGGAATCTTTTGCTCAGCTTGTAGTTCCAAAAGGCACAACGACTGTAATTGCCGACCCTCACGAAATTGCAAATGTCAGTGGCTCTGAAGGAATTCACTTTATGATTAATTCTGCTCGCCGGGTTCCGCTAAAAGTTCATTTTATGATTCCGTCTTGCGTTCCTGCCACCGATTTTGAAGATTCCGGGTCTGTTCTTGATTCAGAGGCAGTTGAGGAGCTTTTAAAAGAGCCTGAAATTTTGGGGCTTGGAGAATTGATGAATGCGCCCGGAGTTTCTTCCTACGATTCTGAAGTCCTTGAAAAAATTTGCGCGGCAAAAAATGCTCAGAAAATCGTAGACGGACACGCGCCCGGCTTGAGCGGTTTTGCATTGAATGCGTATTCCGCGGCAGGAATAAAAACCGACCATGAATGCAGTTCTCCTCAGGAAGTTTTGGAGCGGCTTGAAAACGGAATGTATGTTCTTTTGCGCCAAGGTTCAGCTGCCCAAAATCTAGCGGAAATTCTTCCTTCCGTAACAAAAGAAAATTCCAGAAGATGCGCGATGTGCACAGACGACAAGCATCCTCAGGATATAATTGAATTCGGGCATATAAACGCAAACCTCAAGCTCGCTGTAAAAAACGGACTTGACTGCTTTACGGCGATTGCAATGGCGACAATAAATGCTGCGGAATGCTACGGCTTGAATGATGTCGGGCTGATTGCGCCGGGATATTCCGCGGACATTGTGCTTTTTAATAATCTTGAGGATTTTAAAGCTGAAAAAGTTTTTATAGGCGGAAAGCTCGCTGCGGAAAACGGAAAGGCTGTTTTTGAAATCCGAAATAGGGTAGACAAGGCTGTAACTCATTCAGTTCATATCAAGCCGTTTATAATAGAAGATTTAGCAATAAAATTGAATTGCGAAAATGCAAAAGTCATAAGTTTAAAAAATCATGAGCTTGTAACAAAGTGCGAAATTCGGAAAGTGAATTTGACAAACGGAATTTTTGAGTGCAAAAAAAATCCGCAGATTCAAAAACTTATTGTAATGGAGCGGCACAAAAAAACTGGCAAAATCGGAAAAGGTCTTATAGAAAACTACGGAATTCACGGCGGAGCGATTGCCACAACAATTTCCCACGATTCCCACAATATTATTGCCGCAGGCGACAACGACAACGATATTTTTGTTGCGATAAATGAACTTAACAAAATGGGCGGCGGAATTATTCTTGTAAAAAACGGAACTGTAATTGGCTCTTTGTCTCTTCCGATTGCGGGCTTGATGTCCGACAAGAATTTTGTGGAAGTGAGCCAGACTTTGAAAAATCTTTTGGAACTTGCCTGGAACGAGCTTGGAATCAGCCGTGAAGTTGAGCCTTTTATGACGCTTTCATTTTTGAGCCTGCCTGTAATTCCTGAAATAAAGCTTACTCCGCGCGGACTTTTCGATGTCAATAAATTTGAATTCACTTCGATTGAAGCCGACTGAAAATTTTTGTCATTTGTATTTTTCTAAATTTTTGATTATATTATAGCTTATGAAAAAACAACCAAACGAAAAAGAAATTCTAGGGCTTCCAGCTGAAACTCAGCTTCCTTTAAAACTTAATATTCTTCCTATTGGCGGCCGTCCGATTTTTCCGGGAATTTTTACGCCGCTTATGATAAATAATTCCGAGGACATAAAAGTTATTGAAAATTCTTTGGCAGGCGACGGTTTCATTGGAATCGTCATGCTGAAAGAAGATAAGGAAAATCCGACTGTTGTTGATCTTCATAAAGTTGGAACTGTTGCCCGCATTATAAAAAAAATAAATTTGCCGGACGGCGGCGTGAATGTTTTTGTTTCGACTTTGCAGCGTTTTAAAATCCGCAAGGTCTTGAACAATTCAAATCCTATTGCCGCGGCTGTTGAATATCTTGAGGATGAAGAGGACAACACTTTTGAAGTGAAGGCTCTTACGCGTGCTCTTATAAGCGAAATGAAGGAAATCAGCGAAAACAATCCGATGTTCAGCGAGGAAATGCGTCTTAACATGGTGAACATTGATCATCCCGGAAAAATCGCGGACTTCATTGTTTCGATTTTGAATATTGACAAGGAAGAGCAGCAGAAAGTTCTTGAAATGACAAATGTCCACAAAAGAATGGAGCAAGTTCTTGTCTTTATAAAAAAAGAGCAGGAAATTTTCCGTGTTCAGAAAAAAATTCAGACTGAACTGAATGAAAAAGTTGAAAAAAATCAGCGTGAATATTTTTTGCGCGAGGAAATGAAAAGCATTCAGGAAGAGCTTGGAATCGCAGGAGATTCAAAGACAAGCGACTATCAGAAGTTCAAGTCAAAGATAGAATCGTTTAATTTTAAAGGCGAAGTTAAGGAAGCGTTGGACAGCGAGCTTGAAAAATTTCATTTGCTTGATCCGCACGACCCGGACTACAATATGAGCCGCAATTATCTTGAAACGGTTTGTTCTCTTCCGTGGAATGACGAGCCGCTTGAAAACTATAATATTGAAAAAGCTTCCAAGATTCTTGAAAATGACCATTACGGTCTTGAAGATGTAAAAAAACGCATCATTGAATATCTTGCGGTTCGTATGCTCAAAAATGACGGAAAAGGTTCTGTGCTGATTTTGGTCGGACCTCCGGGAGTTGGAAAAACTAGCGTTGGACGTTCGATTGCAAATGCGATGAACAAAAAATTTTTTAGATTCAGCGTGGGCGGCGAGCATGACGAGTCCAAGATAAAAGGATTCAGGCGGACTTACATTGGTTCTATGCCGGGGCAAATTATCGAAGGCTTGAAAATTACAAAATCAAAAGCTCCTGTTTTTATGATTGATGAAGTTGACAAGATGAATGCAAGCGCGCAGGGAGATCCTTCAGCCGCATTGCTTGAAGTTCTTGACCCTGAGCAGAATTCAACTTTCCGCGACAACTATTTGAATTTGCCGTTCGATTTGAGCAAAGTTTTTTTCATTCTTACTGCGAACACTTTGGACACAATTCCTCGGCCTTTGCTTGACCGCGCTGAAATAATTGAACTTTCCGGCTACATAGATCAGGAAAAAATTGAAATTGCCCGGAAATATTTGCTTCCGAAAAATCTTGTTAAAAACGGATTTAAAAAGAATCAGGTAAAGTATTCAAAACAGGCTTTGGCTTTGATTGCAACTGAATATGCGAGGGAAGCCGGAGTCCGAAATTTTGAAAAGTGCATTGACAAGATAAACAGAAAACTTGCCGCCGCGGAAGTAAGCCAGCTTGAAAAAAATGGAGCGTCTGATTCTGCAAAGATTGGCGAGGCAGTTGCAAAGAAAATTTTCAGCATCGATATTCCAGAAGTTAGAAAATATCTTGGCAAGGCTGTTTTTGATGAAAGCCAGATAAAAACTGCTTCTGTTCCAGGAACTGCGATTGGTCTTGCTTGGACGAGCATGGGCGGCGACACTTTGCTTTTGGAATCGATTGCGATTAAGTCTTCTAAAGGCGGACTTCAGCTTACAGGACAAATGGGCGATGTTATGAAGGAAAGTGCGCAGATTGCCATGAACTGGAGCCGTTTGTTTGCAATAGAAAATAAAATCAAGGACAGCAAGTGGTTTGAGGAAAACACAATTCATCTGCATATTCCTGAAGGCGCAACACCCAAGGACGGACCTAGCGCGGGAATTACGATGGCGGTAACTTTCACTTCGCTTTTAAAGGGAAAGAAAATAAAGCCGAATCTTGCAATGACAGGGGAGCTTAGCCTTACAGGTCAGGTGCTTCCGATTGGCGGACTTAGGGAAAAAACCGTCGCCGCAAAACGCAACAAAATAAAAACGATTATAATTCCAAAGGCGAATGTCCGCGACCTTGATGAAATTCCAGAGCACGTAAAAAGCGGAATAAAATTTATTCCAGTTTCCCATGTTCAGGAAGTGATTGACATTGTCTTTTAGCGTATGAAATTTGCCTTTGCTTTTTTTGCCAGATTTTTTGTTCTCGTTTCTGCTTCGTTTGCTTTTCCGTTTAATTCGAAACTTTCGGAGCAGGAACTTGATTCAGCTTTAAATGGTGAAATTCTTATCCGGAACATCAGCTCATACAAAAATATTTGCCTTGACGTGGAAAATGCGGAAATAAATTCCTGTCTTGATGAACTTAGAAAATTGAATCCGCATTATTTTGTGGAAGTTCTTCAGATTCGAAAAGCAAATGACGGCGATGACGTTATAAAAAAACTTTCTGAGCTTCTTTCAAATGTTGAGTCTTATACAGAAATTCCTTATTATTCGGAACGCCACAAGACGACAACTCCGCTTTATTCTTACTGCAAAATTCTTTCTGATTCGCAGGCTGACGTAATTCACAGTTTTACTGTTGATATGACAATGCCGCCTTTTGAAGTTTACACTGCGGAAATTTCTATAAAAACGGATTATGAAAATTTTCTGCTTTATAAATCGAAAAACTTAAATGACATGGCTTGTATTTCCTTTGTTCGTGTAAAAGAAAATAATCTTAGGTCTGTTGTTGCCGCCTTTAAATATGACGGATATTGGATTATCTATGGAATCGGAGCGGCAAAAGCACCCAAAATAAAATTCTTGACGCATAGAATTGAAGTTGCCTTTATTTCGCGAGTAAAAGCATTTTGTTCTTTTGCAACATCTTTTTTAGATTGAAGCAATATGAGTATAAGAAAAGCCGTTTGGAAAACTCCAAACGGCTTTTGTGTTTTTTTTACACTTGAAAGTGCTTTCAGATTATTTCTTGAAAGCTTCAGCAACTGCAACGGCGCAAGCTACTGTACAAGTTTTCATCCGTCGTTTCCTCCGGATGAAACTCGAGTTTTTATTTGCTCGCAATGCTCGCATTTTTGCTATGCAAAAAACATAAAAACTCGCACGGCTGCTTCAGTTACTATTGCTGAATTGCTTTCAGTTTATTTCTTGAAAGCTTCAGCAACTGCAACAGCACAAGCAACAGTGCAGCCTACCATCGGGTTGTTTCCCATTCCCATGAAGCCCATCATCTCAACGTGTGCAGGAACAGAAGAAGAACCTGCGAACTGTGCATCAGAGTGCATGCGGCCCAATGTGTCTGTAAATCCGTAAGAAGCCGGACCTGCAGCCATGTTGTCAGGGTGAAGTGTGCGTCCTGTTCCGCCGCCTGAAGCTACAGAGAAGTAGTTCTTTCCGGCAAGGAGGCGCTCCTTCTTGTAAGTTCCTGCGACAGGATGCTGGAATCTTGTCGGGTTTGTGGAGTTTCCTGTGATTGAGACATCGACATTCTCGTGCCACATGATTGCGACTCCCTCGCGCACATCGTCAGCGCCGTAGCATTTTACGATGAGGCGGTCAGGATTGTTTCCGTAAGGAACTTCCTTTACGACTGTAAGAGCCTTGTCAGTTCCGTTTCCGTTGAAGTAGTCGAATTTTGTCTGAACGTATGTAAACCCGTTGATGCGGCTGATAATCTGCGCTGCGTCCTTTCCAAGACCGTTCAGGATTACACGGAGCTTGTTCTTGCGGACTTTGTTTGCGTTCGCAGCGATTTTGATTGCACCTTCAGCTGCGGCGAAAGACTCGTGTCCTGCAAGGAATGCGAAGCACTGTGTCTCCTCGGAAAGAAGACGTGCGCCAAGGTTTCCGTGTCCGAGACCTACTTTGCGGTCATCGGCTACTGAGCCTGGAAGACAGAACGCCTGGAGTCCCTCTCCGATTGCTGCGGCTGCCTCGCTTCCTGTCATGCTTCCGGCTTTCTCACCCTTTTTGAGAGCGATTGCAGAGCCGAGAACATAAGCCCATTTTGCATCTTCAAAACAGATCTGCTGTGTTGACTGGCAGATTTCATAAGGATCAAAGCCCTTTGACTTGCACAGATCGCGTGCAGCCTGAAGTCCTGCTTCTCCTTCCGCGAATCCATATTC
This sequence comes from uncultured Treponema sp., assembly GCF_934725225.1. Taxonomy (NCBI): domain Bacteria; kingdom Pseudomonadati; phylum Spirochaetota; class Spirochaetia; order Treponematales; family Treponemataceae; genus Treponema; species uncultured Treponema sp. The sequence goes on along the minus strand of NZ_CAKVAM010000003.1, from coordinate 210,324 downwards.
CTTGAGAGTCTTGTTTACCTGAGGAATGCGACCTTCAAAATCTTCAAATAATGTTGCCATTGTATTCCTCCTTATTCCTTTCTAGGGTCGATGAGCTTGACCATGCCCTGATCTTCTGTAACGCGTCCGTAGTGTGTGCGTGCCTTTTCGATTGCTTCTTTAGGATCTGTTCCGGCCTTGAGCGCGTCCATGAGCTTTCCGAAGTTGATGCAGTTGTAACCTATAATCTGGTTGTCCTTGTCAACGGCGCAAGTCTCAACATATCCTTCTGTCATCTCAAGATAGCGCGGACCTGTCTTGCGTGTTGCGAACATTGTTCCGACCTGTGAGCGGAGATTCTTTCCGAGATCCTCAAGGGAGGCTCCGACTTTTAGACCGTCCTTTGAATATGCGGACTGAGTGCGTCCGTATACAATCTGAAGGAAAAGCTCGCGCATCGCGGTGTTGATCGCGTCGCATACAAGGTCCGTGTTAAGGGCTTCGATGATTGTCTTTCCGATGAGAATTTCAGAAGCCATAGCTGCCGAGTGTGTCATTCCTGAGCATCCGATTGTCTCGACAAGAGCCTCCTCGATGACTCCGTTCTTGACATTGAGAGTCAGCTTGCAGGCGCCCTGCTGTGGTGCGCACCAGCCGATTCCGTGTGTGAAACCGGAAATATCTTCCTGAGTCTTTGCCTGAACCCATGCGCCTTCCTCAGGGATGGGAGCAGGTCCGTGATAAGCACCTTTTGCCAACGGGCACATGTGCTCCACTTCTGCAGTGTACTTCATACCGTTTACCTCGAGATATGTAGAAATATGAATCCGGCTAAAAATGTAAGCCTGCCGGAATCTTGGCAAAAATTATATCACTTTGAAAATGGAAATTCAATTGCCGGAATATGCATTGCTCATCCATTGCTCACGTTTTTTTAGGAAGTCAGCCATATAGTCAACTTCGCTTTCGTAAGTTTTGCGGTTTTTCCAGCCGGGAGCATGAGGCCATTGTCGCTTTCCAAGATTGTGCCAGACTGAATCATTTAGCATTACAAAAGGTTTTACATTTTTTGACTCGTTTTCAAGCCAGTCGAAAGAGGAAATAAGCTCTTGTTTTGTTTCGTTCCATCGTTCTGCGACTTTTCCTTCAAAATATTCATCTTCAAAAAGCCTCTTGTACCATTGATCTTTGTTTATCCAAAATCCTTCCGGGTCTTGACAGCCGTCGTAGCTTATGTTTCCGCATGAAATATCCAGGTCCCAGAGCGGTCCCATGAAAATTTTCTTTGCCTGCGAATCATAATAAAAATAGCAGGAAGCCTGAAATTTTGCGTCGTGGTTCTTTGTAAATTCGTTTATAAGATACCAGTCAACAAATGAATCTTCGTCGATTACACTTTGCCAGCCTTTTTCCGCGGATTTGAAATCAGGTGAAAAAATCACATCTTCGGCATTTTGGATTATCTGCTCCATTTGCTTGTATTCTGCTTCGGATTTTTCTTCCATTCTTATGCTGATTTTTGTTCCGCGTGATGTGCAAAAATTCCATTCCTTATTAAGCCTTGAATTTACAGTTGCGAGAAATGAGTCTTTTGGAAGAGAAAGTTTTTCATACTCGATTTTTTCTGTAACTTGATAAAGTCCGTTGAATTTTCCGTTTATAAAAACTGCGGCAAACCTTGCGTCTGGAGTCCATTTCATTCTGTTCCAGACATTTCTTGCAAGAAAATAAGCGTATTCATTTCTAAGCGAGGTTTTGTCAGCAGTGTTTGCCATTAAAATCCATTTTTTTGATTGTTGCATTCCAAAAAGCGGGGCGGCTTTGTTTAACTTTAAAAGGTATGGCCTTTTGTAAAGTTCCCTTGTCTGCCATGTTGTGTTTCCGTGTCCGCGGATTTTACATGAGCCTGAAAGCTCTTCGGCTTCGTACATTGCCGTTACATAGTTTATTTTTGAATTTATTTTTTTGCCTGCCATTGTGTCAATGTGCATGACAGGAAGTCCTATTTCCTTGCATTTTTCTGGCGTAATCTGATTTTTTGACGAATTTGAAAACATCAGAATTAAAAGAACAGAAAGAATTGCTAGAATTGCCAAGTGCAAAAAAGAGTTTGTTTTTAATTGCATACTTTTTTATAGCATTATTTGCATTTTTCTTCAACTTTTTAACTGTTTTTACCCCCCCCGTACTCTTGACAATGAACTATAATCATTGTACCATTAATTCTAGTTACCGCCTATTCGGTAACCAGAAGCTTAGAAAAAAGGTTTTAGATGAGCGCAAAATACCGCCACGAGTTCAAGTATCTTTCTCCTGAAATCACGCTTTCTGCGATTGAGCAGCGGCTGGACGCGATTCTTCCGCGCGACAAGAACGCCGGCGAGAAGGGCGAGTACGCAATCAGAAGCATTTATTTCGACGACATCTTCAACACGTGCTATCTTGAAAACGAGAACGGCACAGACCCGCGCGAGAAATTCAGAATCAGAATCTACAACTGCCAGAAAAATAGAATTTCGCTTGAACTGAAGAGAAAGGAAAACGGAATGTGTCTGAAGACTTCCTGCCCGGTTAAGCTTGAGACGCTCGAGGAGATTATGGCGGGAAAAATCCCTGACTTTACGGGCGAGACGCCTTATCTCTTGAAAAAGCTGATTTGCCAGATGCAGTTCCGCGCGCTCCGCCCGGTTGAGATTGTCGCCTACGAGCGAGTTCCTTTCACTTATGACGACGGAAATGTGAGAATCACTTTTGACAGGAATCTTCGCTCTTCAAGCAATATCGGGGATTTTTTTAACGAGGATGCGGCATTCCGCTCGGTTTTTCCGTTTGGAACAAATATGATTGAGGTGAAGTATGACGAGCTTCTGCCGGATTTTATAAACGAGGCTCTCCAAACAAGCGCGCTGCAGTGGACTTCGTTCTCAAAATATTACATCTGCAGAAAGTTCGACATTCAGGGGCTTCGCTGCGGATTCAGAGCTTAAGGTGCAACACTTTATTTAATTATTTATAGAAAGCAAAAAGGAGTTTTTATGGGATTCAAGGATATTTTTAAGAAGTCGTTTATTCAGGGATTCACGAGATACGACGCGACGCCTGAGAACATCATCGTTGTGTTTTTGATTGCGGCGTTTTTCGCGCTTTACATTTTCTTTGCGTACAGGCTTTTGACGAGAAGGACTTTTTACTCGAAGTCGTTCAACATCGCGCTTCCGGCCCTTGTTCTGATTACAGCCGGCGTTATTCTTACGATACAGTCGAGCGTTGTGATTTCGCTTGGTATGGTCGGTGCGCTTTCTATCGTGCGTTTCAGGACTGCGATTAAAGACCCGATGGATTTGGTTTTCCTTTTCTGGGCAATTTCAACCGGAATTATCTGCGGAGCTGGTCTTGCCCAGATTTCCTGCGTTCTTGCGTTCATTCTGACTGTCGCGCTTTTTGTTTTTGACCGGATTCCTGTGGCGAAAGCTCCGAAAATCCTGATGGTTAGCGGAAGCGGCTACGAGCTTGAAGAGAAAATCATGGCGATTGTTAAGGAATTCTGCAAATACTACACTGTGAAAAGCCGCGCGCTTTCAAACGGAAAAGTGAATCTCGTTGTTGAAATCCGCTCGAAAGACGATTCCGCGCTGTTGCAGAAAGTTGCGGGCACGGAAAATGTTTCCTCTTCGACAATCCTCGCACACGACGGCGAAGTTACATACTAGATTCAGTTTTGTACTTTTATTGCAATGTTTTAACTAGGAAGAGCGGAAAATGAAAATTATTCACGGAATAAGAAGATATTCGTATGCTTTTGGTCTTTCGCTCTTCTTGCTTGCGTTTGGAGCTCTTTTTGCATTTCTTATTTCTTCTGACAGAAAAATTACACTTTCTGAATGTGAAAAACTCGGGTTTCCGATTCTTGAAATTTCCACAGACAAACTTAAGGAAATAAAAAGCAAGGAAAAATATGTAAAAGCTACTTTTACGCTTGGAAATTTGTCTGAGCATGAAAAGATTTCAGGTAGCTGCAAAATCCGCGGACATGGAAATTCCACTTGGAAAACAACTTTCACACAGAAAAAGCCTTACCTTTTAAAACTTGAAAGTCCAGCGAGTATTCTTGGAATGAAAGGCGCACGCAAATGGATTTTGATGGCAAACGCCTGCGACCGTTCAATGCTCAGAAATTACTATGCCGAATATCTTACTCACAATGTTTGGAACAAGATGAAGTGGAATCCTGAGTCTCGTTATGTAACGCTTTTCATAAATGGAAAATATCGCGGACTTTATGGAATAACAGAAAAAGTTGAAGTTGTAGAAAATCGTGTGCAATTTGAAGGCGAAGGCTTTCTTGCTGAAATCGACAGCCACGATGGACGGCCGTACAGTTTTTCTACGGATTCAAGACTGCACTTTAATATCCGTTCACCAAAGTCAACTTTAGAAAACTACAAGAAATGGGCGGCAAAAATTGAGTCGCTTGAAAAGCTTCTTTATTCAGATGGTTGGAATGAAGCTGATGGATACAAGAAATATTTTGACATGGACTCTTTTGTGGACTGGTATTTGCTTGCGGAATTCTCCAAGAATTACGACGCGAATTTTTACAACTCGGTCTTTATGAACTATGACTATGGCACTGGAAAACTTTATATGGGACCTGCATGGGACCACGACATCGGATTCGGAAACACTTCAAAAAGCTCAACTACTCCAGGAAGCTATGGTTCTCTCTTAAGCAACAATGCTTGGATTCAGATGTTCAATTTTTTTGATCCGTTAAAGAATTCTTCCGCGGCAAAAGACTATGAAGGATTTTTAATCAATCAAAGCAGTTGGTACAACCGTATGTTCGGCGATGATGAGTTTGTGTCTCTTGTAAAGAAACGCTGGGCTGAAACAAGAGAGCCGTTAAAGAAATCTATTGAATGGATTCGCAAGCAGGGCAGGGTTTTAGATGAGTCTGCAAAACTCAATGACTCTGTTTGGCACATAATTGGAAGCGCAAACTGGCCACGCGCGCCCGGCTATCGCTCAAGAAAAACTTACAGGAGCGAGGTTGAGTTTCTTGTGGACTGGTGCGAGAAGCGCATTGAATGGCTGGATATGATTTTTATGGAATAGATTAAATTTTGAGTTTTTTTGTTGCTTTGCACCGCATAGAAATAACTCAAAATACATTTTCTTAAAAATCAACTTCATCCAGTATATTATTTGCTATTTCTTTTTGCTGAAAATTCTGTAGTTTAGCCACGGAAATATTGTGTTTTTTCTTTCGCACGAAGTAAGCCATTCTGTGCTTACAGTGTTGCTTGCCAATGAGTCAAACACTCGCGTGAAAGAAAGAATTTCATCTTTGAAAAGTTCTTCTATATAGCCCGGTGTTTTTCCGTCGTGAATCATTGCCGGCCAGTCTCCGCTTTGAGCTAAAAGCACTTGTTTTGCCGCCATGTTCAAAAGTCGTTCTTTAAGTGAAGTTTCAGAAGGAAATCTTTCTGCAAGGTCTATTATGCGCTGGGTTGCTTTTCGTGTGTAGCGTATCATCCAGCTGTTTGAATTGTCCAAAAGGTCTTCTCCATATCCCAAACCGTTTGCCGAGCACTGGTAAGGTTCAATTTTAGGCAAAGAAAACTGCTTGTCCAAGAGGTTTTTACAAAGCTCAAATTCAAATCCTCTTTTGCTTGCGCGGCATCTTATTACATTTTCAAGCCATTCAACGCCTTCATGCCATTTCTGCCCAAGAAATTCAGCTGGAATTGTGCATACTAGAACTGCGTCCTTTTCTTCCATTATGTTCACCGCTTGCTCAAGTTTTTCAGCCTTGGAAGTGTAAAAGCTAAGGGCATCTTCTATAATCTGCTTTTTTGCTTCTGCGGAATTATAAGGAACAAGGTCGTCATCTTCGCTTTCATTGCTCCAGTATTTAAATCCAGTTGGAATTCTTGCGTCAGTTTTTCCAAAGAAATCTCCGAGTTTTTCCTGTTCAAGGTCGAATCCTATATCGCGGATTTGAGAGCGGTATGCTTCATTTTCAAGAAATCCGTCTTCACCTGCTATGTCCTGCGGAGTATCAGGATCGCTTCCGAAAATTACAAGCGAGTTTTTTGTTCTGACAGGTGAAAATATTCCTTCCTGCGGGCATTGCTCAGAAAACAGGATTGCTCTTGCGTCAAGAATGGTATAGTTTATTCCGTAAGAGCGAAGCGGTCTTTCAAGACTTTTGTTCCAGCCCATATATGGAAGCCAGAATCCGTCTCCAGTATCGCCAAAAAAATTTCTCTGTGAATAAAGACCTGTTTCAATTTGAGCATTTATGGCTTCTGGATAGTCGCTATAGTGCGGAAGATACGAAAATGTCGCGGCAGTTGGAATAAGCTCAAGAATGCCAAGCTTTTCAAAGTATCTTATTTTTCCAAGAAGATTTTTTCCATAAGTTTCTGTAAAGTCAAACTTTGTTTTTTCTATGGATTCAAGGCAGGTTTTTGCTTGTTCAAGGCAGTCGGAATCTTTGCATCTTAAAACTTCCGCATTCCCAAGTTTAATCAGTTCATCAAGGTATTCTATATATTTATCTTGAATTCTTGAATCAGAAAGAAGCGCGCAAATTGACGGTGAAATTACAAGTCCGAGCTTGAACGGAATGTTTTCTTTTTCAAGCTGGCAGAACATATTCAAAAGCGGAATGTAAGTTTCTGTTATTGCGGAAAAAAGCAGGCTGTTTTGAACCTGAAAACCTTCTTTGTCTTCGGTCTGCGGAATATAGCCTTGGTTTGCTTCTATTATTAAAACAAGTTTTTTTTCAGACATTATTAATTCCTTTAGTTTGAAAATGACTGTCTATGGTTCAGAAAGTTGTCATGCAGAATCTTTTTTATTCCTGAAAGCTGAACAAGCGGCGGAAAGTCAAGTTTTTTACCCGGCTGCATTTCAAGGATTTTCTTGCTTTCCTCTGGAATTTCAATCATTCTTGTTGAAGCAAGAATTTCTGCATTTTTTCCGCTGAAAGAAGCAGCTAAGTCTATTCTTGCAAACTTTTTTCCGCCGGGAATCATAATGTACTGCTCGTTCGGCTCAAGCGGAATCTTTACATCAAATGAATCGTCTGATTTTTCTGATTCAGCAGAGTCAAAAAACGAAATATGGAGAAACGCGCTTTCAAATGAAAAGTCCTGCGACAGCGTGGAAATGTCAGATTCTTTTATATCCCAGAACACAAAAAGCCATGCTGGATTTCTGATAACTGCGTCTATGCAAGTATTGTTGTATGTTTTTGGAAGCGTGTCTGGAACTGGCTCGTCTTCGTCTGAAATTTGAACTTCCGGCTTTTTTTCTGCCGAATCAAACTCTTCTTCCGCCTCCAAAAGCTCTCCAATTATAAAACGGCGGTCAAGATCGCCTGGAATATCTATTCCATATTTATCAGCAAAGGCTATAAGCTGTGATGTTGACATTGCCTCTAGCTGCTGTCGGGATGCAAATTTCATAACTTGCTAATAATCGCTAAAAAAAAAACTTTTGTCAATGTAAATTCCAATCTTCATTTACTGGATGATGGCAATAAAAGTTGTTGTTGAAAACAGATGTCTTTTTTTATAGAATGACGGAATGATAAAAGCTACAGGTTCACAGATTATTTTAAAGCTTCTTGAAATGGAAGGCGTTAAGTATGTCGCTGGAATTCCAGGCGGTCAGATTCTTCCCTTGTACGATGAATTGAATAAATCTTCTATAAAGCATATTTTAGTGCGCCATGAGCAGGCGGCTGGCTTTATTGCTCAAGGAATGTCGCGTTCAACAGGAATTCCTGCTGTTTGCATGGCGACTTCCGGACCTGGCGCAATGAATCTTCTTACTGCCATTGCGGACGCAAGATGCGATTCAATTCCAATTGTAGCAATTACAGGTCAGGTTAATACATCTTTGATTGGAACGGATGCTTTTCAGGAAGCTGATACATTCGGGCTTTCTTTTCCTATTACAAAGCACAGCATGATGGTAAAGTCTGTTTCAGAACTTCTGACAGCAATTCCTCTTGCGTTTGAAATTGCTTCTAGCGGACGACCGGGACCTGTTCTTGTAGATGTTCCGCGCGATGTTCAGATTGGATTTGCAGAATTTGAGGAATGGCCTAAAATCCGCTCTGCTGAGGAAGTAAAGAAATCTGTTTTTGCAAGAAAGTTTTCTACTCCAGAAGACAAAATTCCTTGTGTTGTTGAAGAAATGTCGCAGGCTCTTTTGTCTGCTGAACGTCCAGTGCTTTATATTGGAGGCGGATGCAATTCACCTGTGGCTTCATTTGCTATAAAAACACTTCTTGAGTATTTTGACGCTGCGGCAGTAACAAGTCTTATGGGAATAGGCTCACTGCCTAAGAGCATAAAAAATAATCTTGGCATGGTCGGAATGCACGGCTCTTATGCGGCGAACAAGGCAATGCATGACGCTGATGTAGTTCTTGCAATGGGAGTGCGCTTTGACGACAGGGCAACAGGCGCGATTGCAAAATTCTGTCCGGAAGCAAAAATCCTACATATAGATATTGACGCTGCTGAAATAAACAAAATCCTTCCTTCAAGCTGTTCTTTAGTCTGCGATGTGGAAGCAGCTCTTCCTCTTCTTGTTTCAAAAATAAAAGAATCTGATGATAAAAAATTTGCCGCCCAAAGAAAGACTTGGCTGGAATCCCTTTGCTCTGTTTTTGAGCAGACAGAAAGCTTTGAGCTTGGCCGTGGAAAAAAAACAGATTCAGTAAATCCTCGTAAGTTTATAAATGAAATTCCTTTGAATGCAAAAAAAGCGGGGCTTTCTTCAAATGATATAATTGTTACAACAGATGTAGGACAGCACCAGATGTGGGCGGCTCAGTATTATCCTGTGGAATATCCTCGCCAGTTCTTAACAAGCGGCTCTTTGGGAACTATGGGCTTTGGTTTGCCTGCTGCCATTGGAGCTGCTATTGCAAATCCTGAAAAGAAGATTGTGTGTATTTCTGGAGACGGAAGCATTCTTATGAATCTTCAGGAACTTGCAACTTTGAGCGAGCTTAATTTAAATGTTACAGTTATTGTTCTTGAAAACGGTGTTCTTGGAATGGTTCATCAGCAGCAGGAATATCTTTTTGAAAAGAACTACAGTGCAAGTGAGTTTATAAAAAATCCTGATTTGCTGAAAATTGCAGAAGGATTTGGAATTGAATCTATTGATGCAAATGCAGACTCTTTATGGGCTGAAAAAGCATTTTCAAAAGGACCTAGATTTGTGAGACTTAGAATCGAAAGAGATGAAAATGTTCTTCCGTTTGTAAAGGCAGGAAGTGCCAATATTGACGCAATAAGAAACTAAAAGGGCTTTACATTCCCATGCTTTAAGTTTTTATTGTCGCTTGCTTATTGCATAGGAATGTAAAATTGCTGTTTTGCGTGATAAGAATGCAGGCTCTTGCCTTAAAGTTCTACTGTGGTTTCTGAAAGTTCTTTTCTCATAAAGTGCCTTTCACTTGGGGAAGAGTCTTCCGCCGGATAGCCAATGTCCAGCAGGCATACAAGCTCAAGGTCTTTTATCTGCGGAAAAGCGTCATAGATTTTCTGGCTGTCATATCCTCTTGCCCATAAAGTTCCTAGTCCCAGCTCTGTGGCTTCCATCATCATTGCGGTTGTTACTATGGCTGCGTCAGCTTCTCCGCCGTCATAGTCTGGATAATGAGTGTCCGAAGTGTTCTTGTAGCTTATTTTTTTGTCATAGCAAACCATAAGCACAATAGGCGCATGATAAGACATTGGAGTTGCGCTATAAATTTTCTCTAGTGCGTCCTTGCTTTTTATGATGAATATTTTGTGCGACTGGCTGTTTTTCGCTGTTGGAGCTAGCCGCCCTGCCTCAAGGATTTTGGCAAGTTTTTCATTTTCAACCTTCTGGCTTGAAAATTTCCTTACAGAATACCTTTTTTTTGAAAGCTCAATGAAATCCATTTTTCCTCCTAAGATTATCGGGTCAAGCCCGATAATGACATTGATTTAAAAAAGTCGAACTTCAGACTGTCTATAAAAATATATTAAACTTATTGCTTATTATTTTCAATTTTTTTTCTAAAATCTTTTTATTTATGTGAAAAAGTATTAATATTGATAGCATGGGATTTTCAAGAGAAGAATTAGCGGAAAAATTTTTGAGGACTTATACAAAGCCTTTCACCGCAAAGGATATGAGAAAAGTCTTGAACACCCTTGGCTTTTCTGCTTCGCTGGAAGACGCAGTGGATTTTCTTTGTTCAAGTCCTAATGTTCTTGAGCTTGAAGACGGAAGGTTTGTTACTCACGCAGGAGCTTTTACTGGTGAGATTTTCAGCATACTTCCTACAGCTAAAGAGGCAGAGCAGGGAGTTTTTGTTCCGGGCGACAGATGTATGCCTTTTGTGGAGACAGATAGAATTTCTTCAACGCTTAGGTTTTATGTAAAGGGAAAAAAAGTTCCTTCCAAGGTTGGTGTTTTTGACAGCGACGATGCTATAGATATGTTCATGCTTTATGGCGAAGAATATGCTCCCCAATATATAGCTGCTGACCCTGCGAATAAAGACTTAGATTTGGTTTCACGTGACTTTGAGCTTTCAAATACAGTTAAGCTTACGGGGCTTGACTTGGACTATCTTGCAGAAAAATACGGATATAAAAAAGGCGACAGAATCCTTTGCTGTGTTACTGACTGGAATGCAGGCAAGCTTAATATGATGATTCTGCATAGCGATGAAACTAGATTCGATAAGGGCGAAATTGGAGAAAAGCGGATTGAGTGGTTTGCGGAGCTTGAAAAAAGACTTCTTGACTGCTTTGAAAAGCGCGGACCAATGACCTCTATAGAAGAGCAGCTTGTTACAGTTTTTTTTGAAAATAGAAGCACTCTGTGTGTTCCTTACTGCGGCTCAACGGAGGAGCTTTTATTTAAACATACAAACAAGATTGCTTTTGAGCATTATGGGGTTGAAACAAGGCTATGGCGAAAAGGTGAAGAAGTTCCGGCATTCGGAAAATGGAATTCTACGCTTGCAGTTTTAAACAATGAGCTAAAAAAGAATATTACGTTTGCGGAATATACGCTTAACTCTATTCCAGAATTTGTTTATGACCAGATTATGCTTGATGCTCTTTATCAGAAAAAAACAGATTATGTAAAGTATGCGCTGGATTTTATCTGCCGGGATGACTTTTCTCTTGACGATATTCAGCTTCAAAAAATTATCTTGTCGCTTAAAGAAAGATATGCTATTCTTCAAAAAGATTACAACTGGTTTGCAGATCAGACTCTTGGAGCGGTCAGAAAAAAGACACTGGAACTTTATGGAAATGTTTCCTCTCTAGTGAGGAAAATTGATTTCCTTGGTGAATTGATTCTGAACCTTCCAAGCCAGGAAGTTGTGGTTTTGGCTCAGCTTCATGGACATATCCTGCGTATGCTTGAAACCATAGCTTCCGATCCGACTGCGGAAGAAACTGCGGATGCGTTGCTTCTTTCATTGGACGGAATGGAATGGAACTTTGAGGATATAAAGGGAATTCTTGAGTCTTCTCTTGCAAAGGAAAAACAAAGCCAGTTCAAGGTTATAAAGGGCGGTTCATGCGTTGCAGGCAGAATCAGTTCTTTTAAGAAAAAGTAAAAGCGGGTTATGAGGAGTGTTCTATTATGGAAGATTTTGATATTGATCTTCTTTTTGAGCGTGGAGAAGTTTTAGAGAATGTGCCGGGAAATTCCTGTGCAAAAATCTTTGAATATATATGCGACCGTATTGTTGTGCCTTCTGGTCTTACTGCGCACCAGCTTCAAAAAGAACTTGTTGAGCGTGAAAAAGTTCTTAGCACGGCTGTTGGAAATGGAATTGCAATTCCGCATCCACGCTATCCACTTGTAAAAAACAGCTCTGAAAGCAAGATTGTTGTTGCGTATTTACGTGAGCCTCTTGATATGCAAGCTCCTGATGTAAAGAAAGTTTACGTCATGTTTATTATTCTTTCTGATTCTGCGCAGTTCCATATAAAAGTTCTGTCTGCCTTGGCGACTTTGTTTAAGAATGAAAAATTCCGCAAGGGAATTCAGGCTTGCCCTTCAAAAGGCGAGCTTTTAGACTTGCTGAGAAGAATTTCACGTCCAGAACTCTTGTAGTAAGTACCATTTGTTTTTTAACCTTTAGATGATTGAAAAAACAGACGCTTAGTTGTAGAATACCACTAAAATTTTCCTTAATTTTAGTGGAGTGTAACAACTATGGACACAAAAGCTATCGAAGCTGTCGCTTTGTCAATCAGAAGCCTTTCTATGGATGCAATCCAGAAGGCAAATTCAGGTCATCCAGGACTTCCTCTTGGCGCTGCGGAAGTCGCTGCTGTTCTTTACGGTGAGCTTTTAAAGCATAATCCTGCTGATTCAAAATGGGTGGACAGGGACCGCTTTGTTCTTTCTGCCGGACACGGCTCGATGTTGCTTTATTCAATTCTTCACCTTTCAGGATATAAAGTTTCGCTTGATGATATAAAGTCATTCCGTCAGATTGGCTCAAAATGCCCGGGACATCCTGAATACGGCGAAACAGATGGTGTTGAATGCACATCTGGCCCGCTTGGACAGGGGATTGCCGCCGCAGTTGGAATGGCAATTGCAGAGACAATGCTTGCCGCCCGCTTTAATACTCCAAAGCATACAATTGTTGACCATTACACTTATACTCTTGTTGGCGAAGGCTGTCTTGAAGAAGGTGTTTCATCAGAAGCCAGCTCTCTTGCCGGAAATCTTGGTCTTGGAAAGCTTATCGTGTTCTATGATGAAAATAAAATCTCAATCGATGGAAACACTGATATAACATTCACAGATGACATTGAAAAACGCTATCTTTCTTACGGCTGGCAGGTTTTGCGCGGCTCTATGTATAACATAGGTGAAATTGCAGATCTTGTTGAGATTGCAAAGCGTGATACTTCAAAGCCTTCTTTAATTATCCTTAAATCTGTAATTGGCAAAGGCGCTCCAAAACAGGGAACTGCTGATGTGCATGGCGCTCCTCTTGGAGAGGAAGGATGCAAGGCTGCAAAAAATGCTCTTGGAATTCCTGCTGATGAGCAGTTTTGGGTTGCTCCTGAAGCATATAAGTACTTTGAAGAAAAGAGAGCTGAATGGGCAAAAGCTGAAGAAAACTGGAACAAGACATTTGCTGAATGGGCAAATGAGAATCCTGAGCTTGCAAAGAAATGGGACGCTTACTGGAATCACAAGGCAACAGGCGAGTGTGAATCCCCTTCTTACAAGGTTGGAGATAAGCTTGCTACACGTGATGCCAGCGGAAAAAGCCTTAACTGCATGGCTAAACGCTATGAATGGCTTGTGGGCGGTTCTGCTGACTTGCAGGGACCTAACAAGACAAAAGTTGCTGATGATGACGGTGTTTATAACAAGACAAACAGAAAAGGCCGCACAATTGAATATGGAATCCGTGAGTTTGCGATGAGCCAGGTTATGAGCGGAATCAACTTGCATGGAGGTCTTAGAGCTTTCGGGGCTACATTCCTTGTGTTCAGCGACTATCTGCGTCCTTCTTTGCGTGTTGCTGCTTTGAGCAAGCTTCCTAACATCTATATCTTTACACATGATTCAATTTACGTAGGTGAGGACGGCCCTACACATCAGCCTGTTGAAACAAATGCGGCTTTGCGCTGTATTCCTAATGTGCAGTTCCTGCGTCCGGGCGATGCAGAAGAGTCTGCTGTTGCATGGGAAATGGCGCTTGAAAGCACAGACCATCCGGTTTGCATGGCATTTACAAGACAGGCAATCGCTGTATATGAAAAAGCCGACAAAGACTGGAAAAATACTGTAAGAAAAGGCGCATATATAGTTCAGGAAGGAACAAAGAATCCTGATATTACAATCCTTGCTACAGGCTCTGAAGTTGAAATGTCTTTGAACGCTGCAAAGCTTGTTTCTGGCAAAAATATCCGTGTTGTTTCCGTTATGGACAAGACTTTGTTTGAAAAGCAGGATGAATCATTCCAGAAAGAAATAATCGGAAATGCAAAGCGTGTTGTTGTTGCAGAAGCCGGTGTAAGTTTTGGCTGGGAAAAATATGTTTCAAGCAAAAAGGACTTGTTTACAATCGACCACTTTGGCGAGTCTGGTCCTGCTGCAAAAGTAGCTGAAGATCTCAAGTTTACTTCTGCTGACTTGGCAAAAGTCTTGGAAGGCTAATTTTTTATTAACCTAAGCTATAAATGAAAATCCCGGAAGCATAATGGTAATACAGCTATGCTTCGGGATTTTTTGTTTTATTTTTCTATTGTAATAGGAATTTTACTTATTCCTGTTATTGGAGTTTTTAGCTCATATCCACTTCTTTCTGATGTGCAGATTTGTATAAAGTATTTTTTTCCGGCTGTAAGCAAACGAGGAAGATGAAATTCAAGCATTTTAGATGTATTCCTTGTTATAAATTCTTCTGGAACTTTTATCCAGGTAGATTCATCTTCTGTTGGCTCGTTATTTTCTGTTTCTGGAACAAACCATATTCCGCTTTCTGCTCCTCCGACCTTTAACTTTTTACCGATAAGACGTGCACTGAATGTGGCTTTTAGCGTCTTGTCCTTTGTTCCGTCTACAGGATTTTCAATTTGTGAAATTTGAGGAGATGGAGTTATTACAGAGGTTACAGATGCACTTATAGTTTTAAGTTTTTCGTTTAACTGCTCGTTTGCGCAAAAACGCGCTTCAAAGCCTGTTATGATTTCTGCTTCTGGTGTAAGTGACTTTATTCCATTGCAAGGGGCAATGTAAAGCTTGCAGATTTCCATTATGTCTACTGCAAAACCAAGTTCTGCCTGTTCAAGAATTTCCTTTTTCAGCAGTTCCATGGCATGACCTACCTGATAACGGTCAATTCCCTGATTATGAGCTGCAACTAAGTCTAAAATTTGATCTGTTGTTATCGTCTTTCTTGGAACACGTGCAATGTATGTATGCTCCCTGAAATAGCAAGGTGTTAATGTTACAGCGAAGTTAGTTTTACGTTTTGTGTCGATATTTATCATAATATTGACTCCTTTGTATTATTTTTCTTTGTCTGTTGTTTTTACCACTAAAGTTTTAGACAACGTCTTTTTTCTTTTGGTGGTTTGAAAAATCTGCGGAAGTTCTTTACTTTGTATAGAATTTTTCTAGCCTGTTTTCCGCAACCGAATTTTTAGACTTTTTTTACTGCCTAATATCAGTTAAAAAGTCTCGTTTCTTATTTTTATTTTCTTTTCCTCCTTATTTTTAGATTTTCAATAAAAACTTGAAAATGCTGTTTGTGTATTTATTTTTTATTTATAACTATGTTATTGCCTTAAATTAAAAAAAATTGTCGATTTTTTAGATAAAAATATAGAAGTTTTTATTTTTTTTCTAATTTGCAGATGAAATAATTTATAAGCTATTGAGCAAGGTTGCTTTAGGTTATGGTTGTTTTTATTGCTAGGCTATCCGCAGTGTTTACTACTTGCTGTATATAAATTGTTGGATAACTTATCCATGAAGATGCATATAAGCTGTACGCATTCTTATAGATAAGCTGTAATGATTTGCATGAATAGTCTGACAAAGAGCTATGAAAATAGTCTGATGAACTGTATTACATACAACTTGGCTGAGGGTTGTGCTGTTAAGTTGTATAAATATGTGCATTATAAGTTGAGAAAGAGATATGCCTATAAGCTATGGAGCGTATACTCTATTGGTAATGAAGATAATATGTCGATAAGTCTACATTAAATTATTAGAGATTGTCGTATCAAGTACGACAATGACATTTAGAGCTTGTTAGACAGATAATGACAATGTCATTCTGTTAAAAACACATTCAGGCTTTCTAGGGCTTTTCCTTTTAGGTCGAAGAGCGTTTGGTTTTCCTAAGTGTCTTGGATTTTTGAATTTGGAATCCAGTCTCCGCCCCAGTAGAAGACTCCGCAGCCTCCTACGTTGGAAGTGGCTTCCATTATTGATTTTACAACTGTCGCTTGGTTTTGCACTGAAGCCGAAACACATTTTTTTCCGTTGTAAGTCTGTGTCTTTAAATTTTTGAGCTGTGTGCTTTTGGAGTCCACAAGATTTTTTGCAGCTTGGATTCCGGCTGGTTCGTACCATACTATGTTGTTTGTGCTGTCTCCGTAGGCTTCCATTGACCACGCCCAGGAAGTTTCAGCAACTAGGACTTGCTTTTTGTAAGTCTTTTTTATGTATGCTATGTTTTCGCGCAGCTGCTTTAATGTTCCGTGTTCTTCAAAAGGGTAGTAGCTTAAGCCGATGTAGTCGTAATCTACGCCTTTTAGGTTTTGCAGATTTCTGAACCACCAGTCAAAATTGTCTCCTTTGCTGCTTGCAAGGTGAATCATTTTTTTTATGCTGGAATCGATTTCTGAAACCGCGCTGGATGCGGACTGTAGAACTTTTAGGAGATTCTTGTTTCCTTGTGTGTGCTCTGTCCAAGAGTAGCAGTCAATGCTGGAAGGAGTTGTTCCGTCTGACTTTGTAAGAAACATTCCAGAATTGATTTCGTTTCCAAGCTGAACAAGGTCTGGCGTGCAGCCTTCACTTTTTAAGTCTGTAAGAATTTTCTTTGTATATTCACTGACTTTGCCGCAAAGCTCTTCTATGCTTGAAACGTTGTCCCATTCGGCTGGAAGACTTTGTTTTGCAGGATCTGCCCAGCTGTCTGAATAATGAAAATCAAGAAGAAAGTTCAAGCCGTTTTGCTTTATACGTTTTGCCATTGCGAGTGTGCGCTCGTAGTTGTTTTGTCCCGGTGTTGAATCTTGTGGCGCATTCCAGATTCTAAGGCGAATCCAGTTTACTCCGTGCACTTTTAAAATTTTAAATATGTCTTCTTTTGTTCCGTTTTCGTTGTAGAAACTGCTTCCATATTCTTCGAGCTGCGAAACCATGGACGCATCGAATCCGCGCATGAAGTCTGCGCCAAGGTTGAGTTCTTCATCAGAATTTTCGGAGGGAGCTGAGCAGGCTGGTGATAAAAATAAAAACAGTGCTATAAAAGCTGAAAAAATGCTTTTGAACTTCATTTTTTTTACCTCTAAAGTATTTGTGATTATAGATTCAAACTGAAGTTGCTTCAACGGATTCCCCGGTCAAGCCGGGGAAATGACAGATTATTTATAATAAACACTGATTTTGCAAGTTAAGTCGCTTGTTGAGCCAATATATAATCCATTAGTTAAAAATGCTGAAATAAAATCAGTGTCTGATATTTCATAATTGTCTGGATAGTTTTGAATGTTTTCATATTTATTTGTCCAGTCTGTATCAGCAGATGCAGTTATCCAGTCATCATCTTGCTTTGTGTAGTCTGTTAATGTTATTTTCAGGCTTGAAATTTGTTGTGTGCTTATATCAGTGTTTTTGATAATTTGAATCAAACTACCATTTCCTGTGTAATCTATTGATTCTTTTATTAGAGTCCATTCTTCCTCACTGCTAGAATCATTGTCTTCGTTTCCGCTGGAGGTGTTTCCATCAGAATTTCCATTGTTTTCATTTCCACTGGAAGAGCTTCCGTTAGAAGTTCCTGTGTTTTTATTTTCGTTGGAAGAAGTTTCATTAGAAGTTGTGCTGTTTTCTGTTTGAGAGTTGCTTCCTGAGCTTGCGTTTGATTCCTCTGCTTCGCCTTCAACATAGAATACTGAAACGCTGGCTGTCGCACCGTTTGTTCCTGCGATGTAGATTCCGTTTGCTTTGCATGCGGCGATTGCTGCTGCGTCTGTGATTGTTGCAAGGTAAAGTGAGTTTGTTCCTTCGCCTGACTGCCATTCAAGTTTTGCTTCATTGCTCCAGGAAACGTCAGAGCAGGCCGTGAACCACCAGCTATCGCTTCCTGAATAGTTTACGTTTATTACTTTTATTGTAAGTGATTTTATGCTTAGGTCTGCAAGTTTTTCAGCTGAAACTATTTGCGCTGGTGTTTCCGCATTGAATGTTACGCTTTCGCTGTATATTTTTGTTCCGTATGAGCTTTCATCGTCATCATCGCTGCTTGAGCTTCCGTTGCTGCAAGAAGTAAGTGCCCCCCCCCAGAAGAATTGCAAATGCTGAAAAAAATACCGCAGTTAAAATGTTTTTCTTTATAAATTTCATAGTCTGTTTCCTTGTTAAAAAAATTAGTTAAGCTTTACAAGCTCTATGTCGTCAAGATTTCCCCAGTTTTCTTTGTTCGCGTCAACGAAAATTCCAATTTCAACTTCTCCGTTCTGAACAGGAATTTCAATTGAATACTGCTTCCACTTTTTCCAGCCGGTGTTTTTTATCTGCGCTGAAATTTCTTTTCCGGAATTGTCGAAGTTGCGGGCAAAAAGTTTGATTGCGTTTTCGCCGCCACCGCCCATTGACCATACAGAAAGTTTGTAAGTTCCGTTGGAAAGTCCTGTAACTTTTTTGTCGAGAGAAGCCGTGAATGCTGTTTTTTTCCAGTAATGGTAGCTCCATTCGCCTGAGTGCGCGTTGCCTTTGTTTTTTTCTGCATAGCAGTCTGCGCTGTCGCCTGTTAAGTTCCAAGTGCTTAAGTTTCCGCTTTCAAAGGAACTGTCGTTTAAAAGATTCTGACCAAAAGAAAGTCCCGCTGCAAAAAAGAGCGTCAGAATGGCAGTAAGTGTTTTTTTCATTTTTCCTCCTATAAAAAAATGAAGTTGGATTTGTGAGGTGAGTGCGCTGGGAACAGTTTGATTGAGTGATTGCGCACGGTTTGTTTACACGTGTTGATGTAAAAAGTGTAAATCCACTTTTCTGCGCTGTCAAGAAAAATTTTTACTTTTTTTGTGAATTTTTATAGATTGTCTAGTTAAGCACGATAATGACAGTCAAATTAAGTTGTAATCAGATGTTTTTTGTTTTCTTCGTATAATTTTAACTGGGCGCACACTTCTTCTTGAGGAACTTCCTTGTCCTCATTTATTCCCGGACAGAAAGTTTTTTCAGCTTCCCAAGAAGATTTTGATTCTAGGATTTTTGTCCAAAAAGGGTAGGTTCTGCATTGGACTGGGCGTGCGTTGTATGCTTCGCAGCCTTTTTCTTTGTTCCAGAAAATACATTCGGTTTTATTTTTGTCTTTTAGGCACAAATATATTTTTCCGTCGGCATTTTCGAGCTTGCGGCAGTAGACTTTTGTGAATTGCTCTTCTGTGAGTTCAGCCCATTTGCAAAGCTTTTCAAGATCAGCTTTACTTAAAAGAACAACTCCGCCTTCAAGACAGCAGCAGTTTTTGCATTGCGCGCATTTGAATTTTAAGTTTTCAGTGTATGCCATTTTGCCTTTGAATTTTAAAATGAAATTATTTCTTCGTAAACTCTGATTGCGTACTGGTCGGTCATTCCGCTTATATATTCAACAATGCATTTTTCCCAGCTTTCGTTGTCGTTCACGTCGAACACTTCTTTTGTCTTGTAACGCATGATTTCTTTTTTCTGCGGATTATAGTTTGTGTATTTTACAAGCCAGTCTGAAAAAGTTTTTTGAAGTTCCGGGGAATAGCGCAGTACATTTTCAACTCGTCTGTTCTGGGCGTAAACTTGAATTTTCATAAGTGTTCTGTAAATGCAGGAAAGCACGTTTTCAGCATAACGCTGGAATTCCAAAAGCCGCCAGTTGTTGTAAATGTTTGCAAGGCTGAATCTTTTAAGTTCATGTATGAATTTAAAATAAGGCTCGCTGAAACAGATTCCTTTTTCCGGGGAACTTTGCGCGCACAAGTCTACAATCATGTCGTTTATTAAAACTGTTGTGTTTACGGCTCTGCCTGATCTGAATGCTCCGTTTGTTGTATGCAGGGAATATTTTTTGTTTGGCCCAAGTCCGAGCGTTGCGCCTACAATTTCGCGCATCTGTCTGTATGCCGCCATGTCAAGAATGTGATAGGCTCTTGCGTCTTCTATGTCTCTGCCAAGAAATGCGATTTTGTCGCTTGTTTTTACAATGCATCCTTCCCAAGTGAATGGCTGGACAATTCCCGGCCGCTTTATTGAATACAAGTCGATTGCTTCTTCTCGTGGCTTGAGTCCCTGCTGGTCAATTTCTCCGCAGTGGCAAATCAGTCCGTCGCGCACTGCATAAGTCAAGTCTAGGTTCTTTGAAATTCCGTCTGGGTCTTGAAGTGTTTCTATAAAATCTGCAAAGAAAAGGCTGTTGCGTTCATGCCAGAATTTCTTTGGAGCGTTTTTTCCTTCCTTCTGATTTTTTATGAGGGAATTTAAAATGTCTTCTCCTGTGTGTCCAAACGGAGCGTGTCCTATATCATGTCCGATTGCGATTGCTTCCGTCAGTTCTTGGTTCAGTCCCAAGTATTTTGCGATTGTCGCGCTTACACTGGCAACATGGTTTACATGCTCAATTCTTGTGCATATATGATCGTTTTGTGGAGCATAGAAAACTTGAGTCTTGTGCTTTAAGCGGCGGTATGCTTCACAATGAAGAATTCTTGTGTAGTCGCGCTCGAATTCTGATCTTATGTCGTTTCCGCGGTTGTAAAGTGTGTTTTCGCGTTTTATGCACTGCTGCCACTTTGGATTTTTTTCATCAGTTTTTACAGAAGCAAAAGAATCTTTCATAAAAAAAAGTTTATATTTTATTTTGGATTTTTACAAGAAAACTGGACTTTTTATATTTAAATAGTTTAATATTTTTGTATGACAAAAAATGAACTTAGGAAGCTTTTGAAAACTGAATTGTCCGAAGTAAGCGCAAATGAAAAAATTGTTGCGTCAAAAAAAGCGTGCGGCTTGCTTTTTGAATTTATCACGAAAAATGATTTTGACATTGTGCTTTCTTATATAGATTTAAAAAATGAAATTTCACCGTTGGAAATGAACCACGCGCTTATGATGCAAAATAAAATTGTTGCAGTTCCAAAAGTTGTTCCTAAAACTCAAAGAATGAATTTTTACATTCTTGACAATTCAATGGAAATTCTTAAGCAGTTTGAAACTGGCGCATTTGGAATTAGCGAGCCGATTGAAAAAAAAGAAAACTTATTCAATGCTGAAAACTTTGCAAAGAAGAAAATCTGCGTTGTTGTTCCGGGAGTGGCTTTTGGAAACAAAGGACAGCGGCTTGGGCACGGAATGGGATTTTATGATATTTACCTTTCTGATTTGAAGAAAAAATGTGTCCAGAATAATTGCAGTCTTTTTTTAGCTGGGCTTTGCTTTGATTTTCAGATAAAAGAAAATATTCCTGTTGACGGAAACGACATTTTTATGGATTCAGTTTTTTCAGATAAAAAACGCTATTTCTTTGAGTCAACAGAATAAACTTTCATCAATGGTTCTTCTGGAAAATATTTTTCTATTGCATCTAAAAAATCTTGCGGCAAAGAATTTTCAATGTAAAGATAATTTGTCAAATACTGTTCTTTTTTCTGAAATGAAGCCATGAGCTTTGCAGTTCCGCTGTTGGTTTGTGTTGCGAAAAGATTTTTTTGCTTCCATTGAATTTTTATTTTTTCACAAGCCCAATTTTGAGTTTCTTCTTCCGAAAGTTCTTTGATGAGTTTTTCTCTTGCAGTTTTGTAAGCGTTAAAAAATATTCCTGTTCTTTTTAATTCGTCTGCTTGAATTGTTCCGACTGGAATTTTTGTTGAAGCTTTTTCTGTTTTGCATGAAATTTCATTTCCGAGAATATTTTGAATTTCTGTACATAAGGTTGAAAGCAGCGAATTGAAAATTTCCACATCTTCAACTGTGTCGTCTGTTGATTTAAAATAAATCTGCGCCGGGTCAGAAAAATTTTTTGTTGGAACAAGTCTTGGAGAATCTTTTGGCGCAAGGTTTGCAGGAAGGTCTGTTGTGTAAATGTGCTTTAGCTGGACTTTTCTTTCTTTGTTTTTGAATGAAGGTTTTGGAAGAGCAAGTTCTTTTCGCTCGGATTGTTCCTTTAAAATTTCAAATGTGTCTTGGCAATATTTTATGGCTTTGTCAAATTCAACATCGCCGCAAATTGCAATTGAGTACAATGAAGCGTTCAAAAGTTTTGTGTATTCCAAAAGCAATGCTTGGTACGAAGACGAGTTGCGTTCTTTTTCTTCTGTTTTAAAAACTTTGCTGAATGGAGTTGAGCGGTAAAGATATGCAAGAGCATTTGATTTCATTTGAAAACCTAAGTCTGCGTTTTTCATTCTTTGTTCATATCCTTCTTCTCTAAAAAGCAAGTCTGCCTGAACTGGAGAAACTGTTCCGTAAATCAATGCGTCTGAAATTTTTTTGAGCGCATTTTCTAGTTCTTCTTTAAAGACTTCAAATGAAATGTATGAAGCTGTTTCGTCTGTTTGATTTTTTATGTTTTCTATTTTTGAATTTTTTGCAACTGCGGAAATTAAAACAGCTCTTAAAATCGTTTCCGACTCTGGGGAAGCAAATTTTCCTCCAGAAATCGAAATGCAGACTGCGACAGTTTTTGAGTTCGGGTTTTCTTTTACTGCGACAGGAATTCCATTTTTCAATTCTTGATGTTTTATGGATTCAATGCTGTTAAAATAAAAGTAATCTGCTGGTCTTATTTCTATCGTTGGGTTTTTGTTTGATTTGGATTTTTCAAGTGCTGTTTGCATTTCTTGCTTTGCTTTTTTTGCAAGAAGCTCATTTGTGTACCAAGAAGCGTTTTCTTGTGTTACAAGTTCATATCCTTGTTCGTCAAATGATTTTTTATTTTTTTTATAGACAGAATTATTTACAAGCAAAAAAATATAAGGCTCTTCATTTAAAATTGTTTTTGAAATATTTTCTGTTGTTTCATTTTCTACTTGATAAACAGATTCTTCAAATCCTTGGTAAAAATTTTCCGGCGTTTCAAATTTGTTCATTGCCCAAAATTCTGCAAGCTTTGAAATTAGATTGCTGGAATTTCCTGTAAGCTCTTGATATTTTTTTATTATTTCATTTTGTACAAGTTTTATTTCATCTTCGGTAAGATTTGCGCATTCAGTTGCTGCGGTTAAAAAAGTTTGCGCTTGGTCTGCGATGCTTTTTCCTTTTGAAGGCTCTTCAATTAATGCTTGCAAAATAAATCTTGAGTTTCCATTTTTTATTGCGGAAGCTGCGGTTATAAAATCTGCGCTCCTTATATTCAGTTCTGGAATTTGAGGAAGCATTGTTTTGTATTTTGAGTTTGCATTGTTGAAAGCGCATGACAAAATATCTGCCTGGCTTTGAGAAAGTGAAGTGTATTGAACAACAATCTGTGTAAGCTCCGGGGAAAACTCTTTTGCAGCAAGAACAAATTTTTTGCATTTGCTTTGCTGTGAATTTTCAGTTTTGAATTTTTTAAAAGTTGAATCTGTGCTTTTGGAATTCCAGTCTTTAAATGCTTCCTGAGAAATTTCCAGTGCTTTTTTTTCAGTTATATTTCCTGTGATAAAAAGCGCGCTGTTGTATGGCGTGTAAAATTCTTTTGAAACAAAATTGTACAAAATTGCCCTTGCTTGCCTTGTGTTGTAACCAGAAAAAATTGCAGGATAAATTCCAGAGTCATGTTTCCACGGTTCTTTGTAAAAAATCCGCGAGTCAATTGCGCTGTTTATAAATCCAGTTGTGCTTTTTGAATATGCAAGGCTTTCTTTTTTCATTTGCGAAAGTTCATCTTCAATTTCCTTGTCGCTGAAATTTGGCGAGGCGGCACATTGTGCAATTTGCTCCAAGTAAAGTTTCAGATTTTCAGGCGGAACTTTTGCTTTGAAAATTGAAGAATCCGCATTGCATTCTGATTGTATCGAAAACGCTTTTAAAATTTCTTTTGCTTTTTCTGATTTTGAAAAAAGCCTTGTGTACAATGGAAAAAATCCGGCGGTAGATGAAGTCTGGCTTGAAAAACCTGCTTTTACAACAAGCTCAACATTTAAAAGCGCGCTTGTTTCATCTGGAATTATAAAAACTGTGAGTCCGTTTTGAAGTGTTGAAATGCTTAGTTCCGGCTTGTTTTCCTTTGCTGATTCGGCTTGAGAAAAAACAAATTCAATGCAGAAAAAAAATGCGGCGCATAAAAAAAACTTTTTTGGCATGGCTTCATTATAACATTCATGTTTGCTTTTTCCAATTGAAATATTTCTTTGCTTTTTTAAATTTATCGTATATAATGGTAATTATGCTAAAAATAACTCCGGCTTGTAAAATAAATAATTTAAAAAAAATAAATCCTGATTTTATAAAGGGAAAGCGAAATCCTACTTCTGAAGAAATTGCAGTTCTGGAAAAAAACGGAAACTCTTCGTCTGACCCTGAATGGAAAAATTTTTTTGTAAGCTCTGAAGATGGAAAATTCAATCCGTCGCAAATCCGGCAGAGCGATTTTTCTGGAACTGTTATTATTGGAGAACTTTTCGATTCTGAAATTTCGTTCCATGATTTAAAGCTGCGCACAGGAATTTACAGTTCAAATTTAAAGAATGTTTGCATTGGCGATAATTGTGCTATTCAAAATGTAAGGTATCTTGAAAACTACAAAATCGGCTCACGTGTAATTCTCTTCAATATAATGGAAATATCCTGCACGGAGCATTCTAAATTTGGAGAGGGACTTTTAAAAGAAGGCGACCCTGAGTCAAATAGAATTTGGATTGGCGTTGGCAACGAAAATAACCGGCGCGCAGTTCTTCCTTTTGCTGAAATGATTCCGGCTGATGCTTTTTTGTGGTCAAGATTCCGCGAAGACAAAGAACTTATGCAGCGTTTTGTCGAGCTTACTGAATTTGGGAAATCAAAAGAAACTGGAACTTATGGAATTGTAGAAGATGATGTTGTCATAAAAAATTCAACGCTTTTAAAAGATGTAAAAGTCTGCTCATGCGCTTACATAAAAGGCGCTCTCAAGCTAAAAAATATTACAATTCTTTCTTCGGAAGATGAGCCTAGCCAGATTGGAGAAGGCGTGGAAATGGTCAATGGAATAATGGGCTACGGAAGCCATGTTTTTTATCAGGCTATTGCAGTCCGTTTTGTCATTGGAAGAAACTGCCACTTGAAATACGGCGCGCGTCTTTTAAACTCTGTGCTTGGAGACAATTCTACAGTTTCATGCTGCGAGCTTTTAAATAACTTGATTTTTCCGTTCCATGAGCAGCATCACAATTCTTCATTCTTGATTGCTTCAACTGTGATGGGGCAGAGCAATATAGCTTCGGCGGCGACGATTGGCTCTAACCATAATTCAAGAAGTCCTGACTGCGAAATGATTGCTGGCCGCGGATTTTGGCCGGGACTTTGCTCTGATTTTAAGTTTGATTCAAAATTCGCTTCGTTTGTTCTTGCTTCAAAAGGCAGCTATGTAAATGAACTGAATATAACTTATCCATTTTCTTTGGTCGCTCCAAGCTATGAAGATTGCACCGTTCACATTATTCCTGCTTACTGGTTTTTGCATAATATGTTTGCAATTGTGCGCAATAAATATAAATTCCAGTCGCGCGACAAAAGATTTATAAAAGTCCAGCATATTGAAACGAATCCGCTTGCTCCAGATACTGTGCAGGAAATTATTTTTTCTATTAACAGGCTTGTTGAGCTTACTTCAAGATATTTAAAGCTTCCGTCTGATGACTGCCGGAAAATGACAAAGGAAAATCCCAATCCTGAGCTTCTTGAAAAATTCCGGGAGCTGGCAAAGTCTGCAAAGGATTCCGCGTCGCTTCTTCAGATTGCAAAAGATTATCTTCATCAGAATTCGGATTCAAAATTTCTTCTTGTTGACGACCGCTGCCAGAAAAAATTCGGAGCGATTATTTACAAGCCCGCGCAAGGCTACAAGGAATATCGCCGTGTTTTAAAATATTTTGCGGCTGAAAGTTTGATGGAATATGTTTTAAAAAACAACCGCGAAAGTCTTTGCCCGGCTGATTTTGATGAGATTGAAAAAATTCCGCTTTATACAAAATGGTACAATGTTGGCGGCCAGCTGATTCCAGAAGAAAAAGTTGAAGAGCTTTTTGAAAAAATAAAATCGCATTGCATAAATAATTGGCAGCAGGTTCACGCTTATTATGATGACTGCCAGAAAAACTACACAGAATATAAGGCGCGCTATTCCGTTTATATAATAGAATTTCTTTATTCCAAGAAAATTACAGAATTCGATGCCAGCGATTTTGAAGATCTTTTGCAGGATGTTGCTTTTGTTGCAATGAATATGCTTGAATCTTCAATTTCTATACGTGAAAAAGATTTTACAGATTATTTCCGCTCAATAACTTTCAGAAATGAAGAGGAAAAAAATGCTGTGCTTGGAACTTTGTGCGATGACGAGTTCCTGAAAAAACTCAAGGCTTCAACGGAAGATTTTACGAATTCGCTGAACAAGCTTTTTGTGCTTATGCATTGAGTTTTTTTTTGGGGGGGGATCCTTGAAAGTCCTTTCATTCTCTTGACATCGTTATGTGCTTTGCTGTAAAGTCTATCTGTATGAAAAAAGCACTTCTTCTACTAGCACTAGATTTCTCTTTTGTTTGCCGAACTGACGGTTGCTAGTAAGTTGCTTATTATTGTAAATTACAGACCTGTCGTTTGGCGGCAGGTCTTTTTTTATATTAAAATGTATTTTTATAAAACAAGGAGTATTTATGACTGCAAGTATGAATCCAAACGGAAAGTATGCGCGCGTTGGCGACATTGAGCTTCCGAACAGAAAATGGCCTTCAAACAAAATAACAAAGGCTCCAATCTGGTGTTCTGTTGATTTAAGAGATGGAAATCAGGCTCTTGTAAATCCAATGGGAATTGACACAAAGCTTGCGTTTTTTGACCTTCTTGTAAAGCTTGGGTTTAAGGAAATTGAAGTTGGTTTCCCGGCTTCAAGCGACACTGAATATGAATTTATCCGCCGTCTTATTGAAGAAAATCACATTCCTGATGATGTTACGATTCAGGTTTTGTGCCAGGCGCGAGAGGCTCTTGTAAAGAAAACTATGGAATCTCTCAAAGGATGCAAGCAGGCGATTTTCCATATTTACAATTCAACTTCTCCGGCGCAGAGAAAATATACTTTCAATAAATCCAAGGAAGAAATCAAGCAGATTGCGGTTGACGGCGTAAAGTGCATAAAGTCCTGCCTTTCCGACGAAGACAGAAAAAGAATCCGCCTTGAATATTCCCCGGAAAGTTTTTCACACACTGAAATTGACTATGCGGTTGAAGTTTGCGAGGCTGTAAAAAATGAATGGGGCTGTTCTGCGGACAACAAGATTATTATGAATCTTCCGACAACAGTTGAATGCTACACTCCGAATGTTTATGCAGATGCGATTGAATATTTTGCAGAGCATATTTCCGACCGCGAAAACATAATTATAAGCACACACTGCCACAATGACCGCGGAACAGGTGTTGCTTCCTGCGAGCTTGCTTTGCTTGCCGGAGCAGACAGAGTTGAAGGCTGCCTTTTTGGAAATGGAGAGCGGACAGGAAATCTCGACATCGTGAATGTTGCTTTGAATATGTACAGCCAAGGAATAGATCCTCAGCTTGATTTCCATGACATTCAGAGTGTCGGCGAGCTTTATACAAAGTTTACGGAAATGGAAATAAATCCGCGCACTCCTTATGTTGGCGAGCTTGTGTTTACTGCGTTCAGCGGAAGCCATCAGGACGCAATCAGAAAAGGAATGGCGGCGCGCACAAAAATGCCTAAAAACGCGCTTTGGGATGTTCCTTATATTCTTATTGATCCGCACGACATCGGAAGGCAGTACGAGGGAATCATCAGAATCAACAGCCAGTCTGGAAAAGGCGGAGCGGCTTACATTCTTGAGCAGGAATACGGAATTTGTCTTCCAAAGGCAATGCATCCGGCTCTTGGCGAGCTGATAAAGAAAGCTGCCGACGAATCTCAGCGTGAGCTTGACAAGTCTGAAATTTACGATTTGTTTGTTAAGCATTGGCTTGAAGCAAAAGGAAATCTTTCGATTGTTGATTTGGCGGAAACTCATCTTGAAGGAAAAGAAAATTCCGAATCTACTTCTTGCCGCGCTGTTGTTGAATGGAAGGGAAAACGCTATTCAATCGGAAAAACAGGAAACGGACCTCTTGACGCATTTGCTGGTGCGCTTTCTGAAATTCCGGCTCCAAAGTTCAGCATAACGGCATTCCATGAGCACAGCATTGGAACAGGAAACGATACTTCCGCAGTCGCCTATGTGCAGATTACGTGCGAAGATGGAAACCAGTACTGGGGAGCTGGAAAATCAACTAACGTTGGCCGCGCCGGTGTTGACGCTGTTGTAAGCGCCTTGAACCAGATAAAATAGCTTTTAGAAAACTCAGAAATTTTTCTTCATTGAATTGCATAGAAAAATCTGTTATAATGCAGTCGCTCTTATTTTGGGGCGGCTGTAATTTTTTTTCCGGGACTGAAAATGCTTTTTTATTTGGCTTTCAAGAATATCATATCAAGAAAAAGCTCGTTTGTTATTGTTCTTTTTATTGCATTTGCCGTTATGCTTATGGCTGTTATAAATTCAGTTTTTGACAGCACAGAAAACGGAATTGAAAAAGTTTTTTCCAAAAGTTTTACAGGCGACCTTGCGATTTTTCCAAAAAGTGATATTCCGCTGAGCCTCTTTGGGGACGAAACTCCAGTAACGGGAACTCTTACAAAAATAAATACGCTCGTTCCTTTTGGTGAAATTTCAGATTGCCTGAATTCGATTCCTGAAATAGAAAAAAGTGTTCCGCAGGTTACTGGAACTGCCGCCTTGGAATTTAACGGAAAAAGAACGCCTGTCTGGATTTTTGGAGTTCCTGCTGAAAAGTATTTTGAATGTATGTCTTCTATAAAAATTCTTGAAGGCTCTCCTTTTTCAGATTCCGAAAGAGGCGTGATGCTTTCAAAAAAATATGTGCAAGAAATGAATATTTCTGTTGGAGACACAGTTCAGTTTCTTGTTGTTGACGGTCCTACTTTTAGAATCCGCGCGGCAAAACTTTCCTGTGTTTATGAATATCCTGTTGAAAATTCCACGCTGGACAGAATTGTTCTTGCGGACGCTTTTACAGTCCGTTCGCTTATGGATATGTCTGAATCTGTTGCGGACACTTCATTTATCGGAGAAGAAAAAACTGATTTGCTTGAAAGCGATTTGGATATTGAATCTCTTTTTGATGACGCGGAAGATATTTGTGCAGTCGTTGTTGAAAATCCGTTTGAAGAAATTCAGCCTGTCTTGGAAGAGCCAAAAACTTTTGACAGTTCTTCCTGGAACTATATTGTCTGCTCTCTTTCTCAAGGTGAAAATCCAAAAAAGACAATAAGAAATTTGAATCGGATTTTTAAAAAGAATTCCTGGCCGGTACGCGCTGTTGCTTGGAGAACTGCCGCTGGAAGCACGGCTTTGTATCTTTACTGGATGCGGGTAATTTTCAATGTTGGCGTAATTGTTATTCTTGTGGCGGGATTTATAATTATAAACAATACGCTTGTTGTAAACGTTCTTAACCGCACGCAGGAAATCGGAACTTTAAGAGCGCAGGGAGCTTCAAGAGCTTTTGTTTCGCTTCAGTGCATGGCTGAAACTTTTATGCTTACAATAACGGCTGGAATTCTGGGCTGCATTTTTGGAGCGATATGCACAGCCGCATTGTCTTCCATGAACATTGAATTTAAAAATGTTTTTCTGATCCAGCTTTTTGGAACTGACCATCTTGCTGTTGCCACGTCATTTTCGATTATGTGCAAGTCAATGCTTCTTTCTGTTTTGCTTGGGCTTTTGGGCTGGATTTATCCTGTTAGAACCGCTTTAAAAGTTAATCCTGTTCAGGCTATGCAGGGGGCAGTCTGATGAACTACGCTAAGCTTTCCGTCCGCTCGTTGCTTTTAAGGTGGCGGCAGTACATTTCTCTTTTTTTTGTTTGCGCTGTTGGTGCCGGAGTTTCGCTTTTTTCTTTTTTCCTTATAAACGGAATGTTGTCTTCTCTTTCGATGAAGGCTGAAATTTATTACGGCGGAAATTATCAGTTTTTAGGCGGAAGAAATAATTTGGAATTTTACGACTGCCGGGAATTTGTTGAAAAGCTTTCTGGAATTTTTCCGGCTGGAACTGTTGTTTCTCCAAGATTTGATTTTGATGCGGATTCCGCTTCGTTTTATTATGAAGGCGTTGAAGTCCGTCAGCGTGTAATAAAAGGCGTTGACTTTGAAAAAGAAAAAATTCTGTTTTCAAAATTCAATTACGTGCAGGGAAGCGCAGACGGAATTGCAGGAACAAACGGCATTTTGATTTCAGAAAAAATCGCATCCATGCTGGAAGTTTCAACTGGAGATTCCATAACATTTATGCTTAGAACCGGGCCGGGCTACATAAATACTGTTCAGCTTGTTGTAAAAGGCATTTTCAAAGATTCAAGCGTGTTTGGAACTTACACTTCTTATGTTGACATTGATTTTCTGCGGAAGGCTTATTGCTCGCCGGAATTTTATGCAAATAGAATCGGAATATTTTTTCCTGATTCAGTTCCTTCTGCAAAAGATACTTTGAAATATCAGGCTCTTCTTGAAAAAGAATTCAATATGTACAA
Organism: uncultured Treponema sp.; assembly: GCF_934725225.1. Classification (NCBI taxonomy): domain Bacteria; kingdom Pseudomonadati; phylum Spirochaetota; class Spirochaetia; order Treponematales; family Treponemataceae; genus Treponema; species uncultured Treponema sp. The sequence continues at coordinate 179,793 of NZ_CAKVAM010000003.1, read as the reverse complement.
GCTGGTTAATGATAAGTACGATTTTTACGATCCGCTTTTAGCCGGGCAATTCAGCGAGCCGATTTATGCGTTTATAGTTTTGGACGCAAACATGGAAGATTTGGGCGTTATAATTGACGCGATGAAAATAATAACTTCGCTTGTAATTGCGGCTCTTGTAATAATAATTGTTGTTGGAATCAGCAGCACTTACAGAGTTATTGTAATGAAGCGAATAAATGAAATCGGAATTTACAAGGCGATTGGAATGGAGCGCGGTTCTGTGATTTTGCTTTTGCTTAGCGAGGCACTTGTGCTTTTAATTTCCGGCTGTGCGTGCGGCTGGGGATTTTGCTTGCTTTTGGAATTCATTGTAAAGCAGTTCAATTTTTCTTTTATTCCGGCGTTTGATATGTTTTTGACAAACGGATATATTGTTCCCATGAACTCTTTTGGCGGCGCAATGCTGATTTTTGCAGTCATAATTTTTACTACAGTTTCTGCGATTTTGTTTTCTCTAAGAGCCGCTATAAGAATTACTCCGGTTCAGGCGTTGACTGTAACAGAATGAATTTATGCTTGTTAATAATTTAAAAGTTAAGATATTTAATGGATGGACTATGAAAAATTTTAAGAAAATTGTCAGCTTTGTTTTTTTTGTTTCCGCAGGAATTTCTGTTTTTGCAGCTTCACATGACGAGCTTTTAAAGCAGGCGCAGGAAAACACAGCTTTTTACGGAACGGACTTTAAAGGATTTTATTCAGTTGTTCAGGAAAAGCCCGGCGAAGGAAAAAATGTTACGGAAGCCATTATGTACCGCAGAGACAGCGAGTCAAAATGGACAATTCTTGTTACAGGTCCTGCAAAAGACAAAGGAAAAGGCTATCTTCAGTATGACAACAATATTTGGTTCTACGATCCTGCCGACCACAGATTCACATTTACAAGCGCGCGGGACAAATTTCAAAATACAAACGCGAACAATTCAGACTTTGCGCCGCAGTTTTACTACAGGGATTATTCAATAGAAAATTCTTCGGAAGTAATGCTCGGCAAACTCGAATGCGTAATGTTTGTGCTAAAGGCAAAAGTCCAGAATGTGGATTATCCCGAATTGCATCTTTGGGTTACAAAAAATGACGGACTTGTGCGCAAAAAGGAAGATTACAGCCTTTCCGGACAGAAACTTAGAACAACTGCGATTCCTTCGTATCAGATAGTTCAGGCTTCAGGTAAAAATTATTATATTCCTGTAAAAATGCTTATCACGGACAATTTGCGCGGAAAGAAAATCGGCGAAAAAACTCAGTTCGAGCGCACTCAGATTACGATTACAAATATAACTTTTGACCGTGTGGAAAATTCAGTTTACACAAAACCATATCTCGAAATGATGAGCGAAAAATAAAATGAAGCGGATTTTTTCTATTGCGGTGTTTTTCTTTTGCGTTTCGCTTGCTTTTTCTCAGGCGGAAGATGATATTTCGTTCGATGACGATTTGCTTTTTTCAGATTCCGAAGATATTGTTGTTGAGCAGTCCGATGCTTCGGAATATGTTTCTTCCAAGCAAACGTTGAAGATTGGAACTTCCGAATATTTTATTCCGCTGAAATTCACAGGCCATTTTGAATCTGACTTTGGATATTACGGAACAAAGCACAATCAGAATTCCGAAGATAACGAATTTAAGAATTCAGTTTATTTTGACTTGGCGAATTATATTTATTTTATGGCGCGCCTTGACAAAACACTTTCTGTGCGCGGAACAACCAGCGTAACGTTTCCGCCTAAAAAAGATTCCATAAAACTTGACGAGCTTTATTTTGACTATCTGATTTGGGACAGAATTTATATTACGGCAGGAAAAAAAGCGACTACCTGGGGATACACAAGGCTTTTCAGCGGTGAAAACGCATACAGCCTTTATACGGATACCGACTACGACAAGCTTACTGAAGAAGAAAAAGAGCAAATCCGCCAGACAATTGAAAAGCAAGGTTATCTTTACACAAATATTTTAAGCGACAGTTCCGACACTGTTTCTGGACTTTTGCGCATTCCTTTTTGGACTGGAACTTTGTCCGGAATTATTTTGTACAACGGAACTTCAACAGAACCTGAATTTGAAGATATTTCGGCGGCTGGTTCTCTTGAAATGACATTTTTCCATACAACTTTCAATGTTTTTGGAAGAAAAAATCCAAAGCCGGAAACTGGCTCAACTCCGATAACTGTCGGCGCGGAAGCAAAACGGACTGTTTGGGGAACGGATCTTTATTTTCAGGGAATCGGAAAACTTGCGGATAATCACCGCGATATTTCAAAGTATGTTTTTACAGGCGGATTTTATCATTTGTGGGACGGTCATGATCCGAATTTCGGCTTGAACTTTGAATTTCAGGATTCTTACAACAAGGAGCTTGAAAAAAACAGCTGCCGCATTTATCTTGACCTGGGCTTGAAGCGTCTTGGAAAAAACAAAGACATGAAGCTTGGCTTGCAATGGCAGCACATTATAAAAAGCGAAACTGAAGACGACAAAAGCGGCCTTGTGAAATTTGGCTTTATAAAATCAGGGCTTTTCCCGAACGCTGAATGGAACACAGGAATTGAAGTCCGCTATCATCAGGTTGATGCAAACTACGAAAATAAAATTTACATGATTCGGCTTGGTAGCTCAATTCAGGTAAAAATGGACTATTAAACTGCTGTTTGTGTTGATTTTATGCGGAAATATATATAATATTATTTTATAGGATATTTCTGAATTTTTGCAGATTTTCTGCATTATAAAAACCGAGGTGCTTATGGCTGTTCAGCCTATAGATCTTTCTACCATTTATTCTCAGATGGATAAGATTGGGCAGTTCAATGCTTCGCAAGTTCAGACTGCAAGCATGGCGAACAGGCAGCATCTGGAAAAAACAGCCCAGCAGCAGACGCAAAAAGCCCAGACTGTTACAGAAACTTCCCAAAGCGAGGACTCTGCAAAAATCAAGGCGGATGTGAGTCAGGGCGGGGGAGCTGGACAAGGTCTTTTGCAGGGAGAAGGAAAATCCGCAAAGCAAGAGCCGGAAATTAAAAAGCCTACTGTCTACGAAATAAAAGATCCGAATCTTGGACAGCATATTGATATTACAAGCTGAAAAAAAATGCCGTTTGCGTTGACCATTGCTGTTTTTATAATATTTTTCAATATACTCATGTGGGTTGTCTTTTTTAAGAAGTTCAACGCTTTTTTTTCCACGGATAAAATTATTGAAGAAACCAATGAAAAGGCAAAAGAAATTATCAAAAGCATAAACTTCAATGCTGGAAGAAGCATTGATTTAATAGAAGATAAAATCAAGCAGCTGAAAGCTATTTCCGCAGAAGCCGAACGCAAAATCGGAATGCTAAAAAAAGAACTTTCTCTTGCTGAAAAATCAAAGTCATTTCAGAAAAAACTGGATTTTGCTTCCAAAAATTCCTTTATGCAGGGCGACTTGTTTTTTACGGAAAAGGCGAAAAATGAGCTTGGAATAAAAAATTTGCCCAAGCCGGAAGTTGAAGTTAGAAAAATTCCTGTGGTTGAGCCTGAGCTTTTTATGGCGGAAAATCCAATTGTTCCCAAAAAAGACTTTAAAACACAAGTTTTGGAACTGCGCGCCCTCGGAATTCCGGCTGAAGAAATTGCAAGAAAAACAGGCAGAAGCATTCAGGAAGTAAAACTTGTAATTGAATTTTCTTAAGTTTTTATAATTTTTGCGGACTTGTTTTAATAAATATTTTCCCAAAACGGCTTTTTTTTCTTGAACTTTGAAAAGAATCAGAGTATATTTTTATCTATGAGTAATTTGAAATTTAAAAAGGTCAAATTTGGAACTTTGTATGATGGAAGAAAAGTTCATTTGTACACAGTTTCAAACGGCTCTATGAGCTTTTCTGCAATAGATTATGGATGCACAATTACAAGCATTCTTTTACCTGCAAAAGACGGAAAAAAAGTTGATGTTCTTTTGGGCTGTTCAACTTTGGAAGGCTATGCTTCTAGCGGCAGCTGTTTTGGAACCGTAGTTGGACGCTTTGCAAACAGAATCGGCGGCGCATCTTTTTCTCTTAATGGAAAAACTTATCAGCTTGATAAAAATGACGGCGAAAACTGTCTTCACGGCGGATTCGACCGCTACGAAAAGAAGCTGTGGTCTGCAAAAAAAATCCGCACTGACAAAGGTCTTGGAATTGAATTTACAAGAGTAAGTCCGGCAGGCGAGCAAAATATGCCTGGCAATCTTAAGATAAAAGTTACCTACACGTTAAATGAAGACAACGAGCTTACTTTGGATTATTCTGCTAAGACAGATGCTCCGACTCCAGTAAATCTTACAAACCATGCTTACTTCAATTTGAAAGGCTATGACGGCGGTTCTATTGAAGATCAGGAACTCAAGATGAATTGCTCTAAATTTGTTGAAGTTGACGAGCATCTTATTCCGTCTGGAAACCTTTGTTCAGTTGATGAAAAAAAAGCTTTTGACTTTAGAGTTCCAAAGCTTATCGGCAAAGATATAAAAGAAACTGGCTCTGGATATGACCATGCTTATTGCATTGATTCATATAATGGAAGTTTAGTTGAATTCGCGGTGTTGAAAGATCCTGCCAGCGGACGCACAATGACAGTTTCTACAACATTGCCTGCCTGCCAGATTTATACAGCAAATTTCATTGATGGATTTGGAAAAAACGGCTATCCTTTAAAAGCTCATGACGCTGTCTGCATGGAAACTGAGGCTTATCCTGATGCTCCGAACCATGAGAATTTCCCAAGCTGCATAGTAACTCCAGAAAAACCGTACCATGAAACTACGGTTTATAAATTTGGTTTTTAGATTTCAGCAATTATAGAAAAAATATAAAGAGGTTGTGATGGACATTCAATTACAGGAATTAATCGAAAAAATCAAAAAGGACGGTGTTTCCAGTGCTGAATCTGCCGCCCGCAAGATTATTGCCGATGCGGAAAAAAAAGCCGCTTCAATTGTAAGCGATGCTGAAGTAAAAGCTGACAGCATAATAAAAACTGCAAAAGCTGAAACTGAGCGCATGGAAAAAGCCAGCGAAGATGCTATTGCTCAGGCTGGACGAAACCTTATCATTTCATTCCGCGACGGAATAAACAAGGAGCTTTCTGCTATTGTAAATTCCGAAACAGAAAAAGCAATGGATAAGGATTTGCTCAAAAAATTGATTCCTGAAACTGTAAAAGCTTGGTCTGCCAATCCAGATGCGGATGATGTTTCAGTTCTTTTGCCTGCAAAGGATTTAAAAGCTCTTGAAACAAGCCTAAAAACTGCACTGAAAGCAAAAATCGCAAAGGGACTTGTAATAAAAAGCGATGCTTCCCTTTCAGCAGGATTTAGAGTCGGCTCGAAAAATGGCTCTGCATTTTATGATTTCAGCGCGGAAGAAGTTGCGGCTTTGTTCAGCGCATATTTGAATCCAAAGACAACAGAAATTATGAAAAAGGCGGCTGCAGGAATTTCAGAAGAAGAGCCAAAGCCTGCTGTAGAAGAAGAAAAGAAACCAGTGGCTTCAAAAGCAAAGAAACCTGCTGCAAAGCCAGCGGCAAAATCTCGTGCAAAAACTACAAAGGAAACAAAATAGTGGAACATCTCTATTATTTGGTTGCCCAGCTTCCGGCAATTTCTGTAAATGATGACAGTTCTCAGAAACTTCCGCTTACAGTTGGATATTTCAAGGATTTGTGCAGCCGATTTATGTCTGAAAAATCTGCGAAGCTTGCTGAAAATCTTACGCTGGAACCTCCTGTTGAGCCTGTTTCAACTGGTTCAGTTTTCCTTGATGAATGGTATGAAAAAGAAAGATGCCTTCGCCTTGCATTGGCTCAAATCAGGGCTTTAAAAATGAAGAAAGATGTAAAGGATCTTCCTTCTGCAAGTGACGGCGAATCTATTCAGGCTGCGCGGACTGCGACTGGAATGGACAGTCCTTTGGCGGCGGAACAGTATCTGAATCAGTACCGTCTTGGAATTTTGGACCGGATTGCGCCTATGGACAATTTTTCAGCTGATGCGGTCTACAGCTATGGACTTAAGCTGATGCTTGCCGAGCGGATGAAGAAGTTTAACAAGGATGAAGGCTTGGCTTCTTACCACAAAATTTATGATGAAATTCTTGGAGAAAAGAAATGACTGATACAAAAGGCAAAGTTGTTGCTGTCAATGGAAACATGGTTTCTGTTGAATTCGATGGAAAGGTATCTCTCAATGAAGTAGGCTACGTTAAAGTTGGCGGAAAAAGCCTGAAAGGAGAGGTAATCCGTATCCGCGGAAATACAGCGCAGATGCAGATTTATGAAATGACAAATGGTATTTCAACAGATTGTTCTGTAGAATTTACCGGGGATTTGCTTAGCGTTGAAGTTGGTCCTGGTCTTTTGGGGCAGGTTTATGATGGATTGCAGAATCCGCTTCCTCTTCTTGCTGAAAAATCCGGATATTTTCTTGAGCGCGGCGTTTATCTTCCTGCTCTTGATGAAAATAAAAAATGGGAATTCACTCCTACTGCAAAAGAAGGCGACAAAGTTTTTGCAGGCGACAGCATAGGAACTGTCCCGGAAGGTCCTTTTACCCACAAAATTCTTGTTCCTTTTGGATTCCTTGGAACTTATACAATCAAAAAAATTGCAAAACCAGGCGAATATAAAATTCACGATACTATTGCGACTCTCGCTGACGAAAAAGGAAAATCAGTAAACATCAGCATGAGCTTTAAATGGCCTGTAAAACGCGCTGTAAACTGCTATGCTGAACGTCTTAGCCCGGATGAGCCGATGGTTACAAAAGTCCGCCTGATTGATACATTTTTTCCTGTTGCAAAAGGCGGAACTTATTGTATTCCTGGTCCGTTCGGAGCTGGAAAAACTGTTCTTCAGCATACAACAAGCCGCAATGCCGATGTTGACATTGTAATTATCGCAGCTTGTGGAGAACGCGCTGGTGAAGTTGTAGAAACTCTTACAGAATTCCCGGAACTTAAGGATCCTCGCACTGGACGTTCTCTTATGGAACGCACAATCATAATCTGCAATACATCTTCTATGCCGGTTGCTTCCCGCGAAGCTTCATGCTACACAGGTGTTACTCTTGCAGAATATTACCGCCAGATGGGACTTAACGTTCTTCTTCTTGCGGATTCTACTTCAAGATGGGCGCAGGCTATGCGTGAAATGTCCGGCCGTTTGGAGGAAATTCCTGGCGAAGAAGCATTCCCTGCATATTTGGAGTCAACAATCGCTTCTTTCTATGAACGCGCTGGAATTGTAAAACTCCGTGATGGAAATATCGGTTCTGTTACAATCGGTGGAACAGTTTCTCCTGCCGGCGGAAACTTTGAAGAGCCTGTAACTCAGGCAACTTTGAAAGTTGTTGGTGCATTCCATGGTCTTAGCCGTGAACGTTCAGATGCTCGCCGTTATCCTTCTATTGATCCGCTTGATTCTTGGTCAAAATACAAATCTACAATTGGACACAATCTTGTTGAGTTTGCACGCAATGTCTATAAAAGAGGCGCGGAAGTCAACCAGATGATGAAAGTTGTTGGTGAAGAAGGAACAAGCCTTTCAGACTTTGTTATTTACTTGAAGAGCGAATTTCTTGATGCCGTTTATATGCAGCAGGATAGCTTTGATGAAATTGAAGGCGCATCTTCTGTAGAACGCCAGAAATATGTCTTCAATAAAATCGTTGAAATTCTTGGTTCTGACTTTGACTTTGAAGAAAAAGACGATGCTCGTAATTTCTTTAACACTTTGCGCCAGAATTTCATTGATATGAACTATAAGGAATTCAAGAACTCAGATTTTACAAAAGCTGAAAAAGTCATAGAAAGCACTTTGGCTTCAAAAAATGCGCAGGTATCTGACGAGGCAAAGAAGCTTCTCAAGGACGGTGAATAATGAATAAAGTATATAGCAAAATCGAAAGCATAAACGGAAGCGTTATTACTGTAAAAGCAAAAGGCGTAAAGCTTAATGAGCTTGCTGAAATAAACACAAGGTTCGGAAAATCTCTTGCTGAAGTAAACAAGATTGACGGCGAAACAGTTTCATTGCAGGTTTTTGCTGGCGGACGCGGTGTTGCCACAAATGACCAGATTCGCTTTTTGGGACACGAAATGCGTGTTTCTTTCAGCGAAAATTTGCTCGGACGTATTTTCAACGGTTCAGCAGAGCCAAGAGACCACGGTCCTGCATTGACTGAAAATCTTGTTGCAATCGGAGGACCTTCTGTAAATCCGGCAAAACGCATTAATCCAAACAGAATGATGCGCACAAACATTCCGATGATTGATGTTTTCAATACTTTGGTTGTCAGCCAGAAAATTCCGATTTTCTCAATTTCCGGCGAACCTTACAACCAGCTTTTGGCTCGTATTGCTATGCAGGCTCAGGCTGATGTTATTGTTCTTGGCGGAATGGGCTTGAAGTACGATGACTACCTTTACTTCAAAAAGACATTGGAAGAAGGCGGCGCATTGAGCAAAACTGTAATGTTTGTTCATACTGCTGCTGACCCGACAGTTGAATGCATTAAAATTCCGGATCTTTCGCTTGCTGTTGCCGAACAGTTTGCGCTTCAGGGAAAAGATGTTCTTGTTCTTCTTACAGATATGACGAACTTCGCTGATTCAATGAAGGAAATCGCAATTACTCAGGAGCAAGTTCCTTCTAACCGTGGTTATCCGGGAGACTTGTATTCTCAGCTTGCAAGCCGTTATGAAAAGGCTGTTGACTTTGCTGATTCAGGCTCTATAACGGTTTTGGCTGTTACAACAATGCCTGGCGATGACGTTACTCATCCTGTTCCTGATAACACAGGATATATTACAGAAGGTCAGTATTATCTTAAGGGCGGACACATTGAGCCTTTTGGTTCTCTTTCCCGCTTAAAGCAGCAGGTTAACAGCAAAACTCGCAAAGACCACCGTTCTCTTATGGATGCGATGATTCGTCTTTATTCCCAGTACAAAGATACTCTTGAAAAAAAGTCAATGGGCTTTATTATGAGTTCTTGGGACGAAAAGCTTTTGAAATACGGAGAGCTTTTTGAATCAGAAATGATGGATCTTACGGTGAATATTCCTCTTGAAGAAGCCTTGGACAATGGATGGAAAATTCTTGCGGAATGTTTTGACAAGGCGGAAACTGGCTTGAAGTCTGAATTGATAGAGCAGTTCTGGCCAAAAAACTAAGCCTGAATATTAAGGATTTATTTTATGGCAAAATTAAAACTGACTAAAAATGAGCAAAAGACTCAAAAAGATGCGCTAAAAATGTATCAGCGTTATCTTCCGACTCTTACGCTCAAAAAGCAGCAGTTGCAGTCAGAAATCCGCGCCATAGACGAAAAAGCAAAATCTGTCCGGGCTGAAAAAAAGGCTTTGGAAGAAGATTTTGAAAAATGGATTTCGGTTTTCGGCGAAAAAGATGCCTTTAAGCCTGATATGGTTACTGTAAAGAATATCAAAAAAGGCTGGGGCAATATTGCCGGTGTAAAGATTCCTGTTTATGAAGGCGCAGATTTCGGACGTGGCGACTATAATCTTTATTCAACGCCTCTTTGGATTGATATGGCTGCGGACAGAATGGAAAAAGCACTTGAGCTTGATTTGGAGGCGGAAGTTCTGGACGAGCAGGTAAGACTTCTTGCAAAAGAACTTCGCACAACAACTCAGCGTGTAAATCTGTTTGAAAAAGTAAAAATTCCTGAAACAAAAGCTAATATCAAGCGCATAGGAATTTTTCTTGGAGATGAACAGGTCAATGCGGTTGTGCGCTCAAAAATTTCCAAGAAAAAACTTCAGGCTGATGCTAAGGAGGCTGAATAATGGCTATTGTGCAGATGAAAAAAGTCTCTTTGGTTATTCTTGATTCAACAAGAAAGGCTTCTTTAAAGCAGCTCAGAAAAGCTGGAGTTTTGCATTTGGAAGCTGTGGAAGGCTCTAGTCCGGCGCTTTCTGCTTACAGAGAATCAGCTACGGAAACTGACAAAGCTATTTCTATTCTTGATGAAATAAAAGAGCCCAAAAAGTCTCCTGCTTTGATTCAGGAAAAACTTGACAAGGATTCAGCTCGGGAAAAAGCAAAGGAAATAATATCTTTAAGCGACAGAAAAAAGACGCTTTTTGATTTGATTTCCCAGAATAAAAATGAGCTTGCCCGGCTTGAAAAATGGGGCGACATAGATCCAGAAGAATTCAAGGCTTTTGCCGAAAAAGGAATTTTCCTATATATGTACGAAATTCCTTCGGAAAAATACCAGTTGATTGGTGAAGATTGCGAAACTGTTCTTGTGAATTCATTGAATAAAGTTTCTAGGTTTTTGCTAAAATCAGAAACAGAACTTGAAGAGCGTCCTGCTGGTCTTCCTGCTGAAGCTTATGCTGTTCCTTTGCCTGAATATTCTACTCGCCAGATGAAGAAAAACATTGTGGATGACGAGCATGAAATTGAAGCCATCGACAAGAAGATTTTTGCAGAGAAAAAATTCCGCACAGCTTTGCTTGATTATAAAAAGCAGCTTGCCTCTGATATTGAATTTGAAAATTTGTACAGCGGCATGGAATCAGAATCTTCAAATGAAACTTCCGACGGCGAGGAAACAAAACTTGCCTGGCTTACAGGATATGTTCCAGTTGATTCAATGAAAAGTTTCAAATCTGTATGCGCAGAAAATGGCTGGGCATTTGTGGCTTCCGATCCTGCGGATGATGATCCGGTTCCGACAAAGTTAAAAAACAATAAGCTTGTTGAACTTATTTATCCGCTTACAAACTTTCTTGATGTTACGCCGGGCTACCATGAGTATGATATTTCAGGCTGGTTCTTGCTTTTCTTCTGCATTTTCTTTGCGATGATTTTTGGCGATGCGGGATATGGAGCATTAATCTGCGCGCTGGCTATTGGACTTATGGCTAAGGGCGCAAAAAATGGAAAGGCGTTTTCTTCTGTAAATGTGCTTGTCTTTTTGCTCGGATTCAGTACAATGTGCTGGGGCGTTTTGACTTGCACTTGGTTTGGTATAGATTCAGCAAAACTTCCAAAATGGATGGTGGATTTGTCTTTTGCACCGATTTCACCTGCAAAAGTTGGAACTGATGTTTCTAATACTAACCAGCAGATTTTCTGTTTTATCCTTGCTATTATTCAGCTTAGCATTGCCCATATAAAAGGAATTCTTCGTTATAGAAAATCCTTGAAGTGTCTTGGTGAACTTGGCTCTTTGCTTGAGCTTTGGGGAATGTTCTATGTCGTTATGGACATGGTTGTTGATGCTGTAAAATATCCGCTTGGAATTACAGAAGAAACTTTGTATTTCTTTGGAATCGGCTGGCTTCCAATTCCTTATGTTGCGCTTGGTGTGCTTTTCTTTGGATTTATTTTGAACTTTGTATTTTCAAATTATGATGGAAGTATTAAAGATTCAATTTTTGAAAGTCTAAAGAATATTATCAGCGTGCTTTTGGGAATTGTAAATGTTTTCAGCGACATTGTTTCTTATATACGCTTGTGGGCTGTTGCTCTTGCCGGCGCGGCTATAAGCAGTACTATAAATACAATGGCCGGACCTATGCTCGGCAAGCTGATTATGGTTGGTTTTGGCGTTATTCTTTTGTGCTTTGGTCATGGATTGAATATTGTGCTGAACCTTTTGTCTGTTATCGTTCATGGTGTGCGCTTGAATACACTTGAATTCAGCCAGCATCTTGGAATGTCATGGAGCGGAACAAAGTATTCTCCGTTCCGTGAAGAAAAATAAAATTTGAATTACGGCAGTTTTCTGCCTAAAAAATTAGATTAACAACGCAAATTTGCGTAAAGGAGTATTTATGAACTGGGGAATGATTGGTGCTGGTGTTGTAATGGGAATTGCCGCGATTGGAAGCGCAATCGGTATTGGAATTGCAGGTCAGGGAGCAATTGGAGCTTGGAAAAGATGCTACTTGAATAACAAGCCTGCTCCTTTCCTTTTGGTTGTTTTTGCAGGTGCTCCGCTTACACAGACAATTTACGGCTTCCTTCTTATGAACACAATGAGAACTTCTACAGCTGATCCTTTGTTCCTTCTTGGACTTGGAATTGCTTGCGGTCTTTCAATGTGTATGTCTGCTGTTGCTCAGGGAAAAGCCGGTGCTGCTGGTTCTGATGCTTTGGCGGAAACTGGAAAAGGATTTGCGCAGTACATCATGGTTGTAGGTCTTTGCGAAACAATTGCTTTGTTCTCTATGGTATTCGGAATGATTGTTTGCTAGAATTTTTCGTTCGATAGAAATTAAACTGCCCGGGGCTTTTTTGCTTCCGGGTTTTTTTTTGTCTAAAAATAAAATGCTTTTACACAATTCTTCAATATGATATAATAGAATTTATGGAAGAAAAATTTAAAACTCCTCGTGTAATTCAAATCGGTGGAAATAACGGAATTAAAAAAATATATATCGGCGGAAAAAATCCTGTTACAGTTCAGACAATGTGGAAAGAGCCAATAACTGAAATCGACAACAGCCGCCTTGATTCAATTATAGAGCGCATTGATAGTTTGAAATCCCTTGGCTGCGACATTGTTCGTTTTGCTGTTCCTGACCTGGAAAGCGCGCAATCCTTGTGCAAAATTGCCGAGAACACAGATGTTCCGCTTGTTGCTGATATTCACTTTGACTATAGGCTTGCGTTGGAGTGCTTGAAAGGAAATGTTTCTGTAATCAGAATCAATCCTGGAAATATAGGAAGCGTTGAAAGGACAAAAGCTGTTGTTGAGGCTTGCAAGGAAAAAGGCGCGGCTATAAGAATTGGCGTGAACACAGGTTCTTTACCAAAAGACTTGGAAAAAAAAGTTGAAAATTCGGAAATTACAAGAGCGCAGGCTTTGGCGGAAACTGCATTAAGAGAAGCTGAAGTTTTTGATTCTCTTAAATTTGAAAATTTTGCAGTCAGCATGAAAGCTTCGAGTGTTCAGGAAACAATTGAGGCGAACGAGGCTTTTGCTCGTCAGTCAGATATTCCTTTGCACATCGGCGTAACAGAGGCGGGACCTTTGATTACCGGCGTTGTAAAATCTACGCTGGCTTTTTCCCATCTTTTGAATGAAGGCATTGGCTCTACAATCCGCGTCAGCCTTTCGTCTTCCCCTGAAAATGAAGTTATTGCAGGAAGGGAAATTTTGCATGAATGCGGACTTAGAAATGGCGGCGTTACCCTGATAAGCTGCCCTAGATGCGGGCGTTTGGGCTTTGATGTCCACGGATTTATGGAACGGTGGCAGAACAAATTGCTTTCACTTGATAAAAATATCACAGTTGCGGTAATGGGCTGTATTGTAAATGGACCGGGCGAAGGCAAGCACGCTGATTTAGGAATTGCTGGCGGCGGCGGAAAATGCATAATTTTCAAAAAAGGAAAAATAGTGCAAACAATTGATGAAAAAGATGCCGATATAGAATTTAAAAAGGTCTTGGAGAATCTTTAATTCAATGAGAAAGTTTGCCATAAAATTTTTTGCCGTTTTTTCGTTTATATTGTTTTTTTGCTTTGATATTTTTGCCGCTCCTAGAAAGCCTCAAAAGGGGCAGGAGGATTGGAGGTCATTGCAAAAAGCCAAAGATTCTTTTGAAAAAAATGACTTTGGAACTGCTGTAAAATTTGCAGAGCAGGCAAAAGTTATACGTTCTCAAAATGCCCAGTGGCAAACTTATATTCTTGATGAAACTCTAAAAAATTCAAGAGTTCGTCGTGCCGGAGATTCAATTGAACGTGTTTCTCAGGTTTTGAATGAATTGAAATTTACAGAAGCTTCAAAAATTGTTTCAATGCATATTGAAAAACATGGCGCGGATTTTTTCAACGGAAGCTATTCAAAGCTGATTGACTTTGTTTCAGTTTATTCGCATTATCCAGAGGCTGATTTTCTTCTTGGAAAAATTTATAAGCTTGAAGGCGAGTATTCTGTTGCCTTGAATTACATGAAAGAGGCTTATGATTGTTCTGTGAATCTTGACGTTCCAATGGAAAAGTACGATTTGCTTTATGAGCTTGCCGAGCTTTCTTATGACTTAGGAAACAAAGACGACTATGAAAAATATCTTCTCGTGATTGCAAGCGATGATTCTGTTTTTATAAATTCCGGCTACATGGATGCGCTTCTTCATATTATTAATTCTGATTCTTCCGACAGTCTTGAAAAATTTTTTCTTTTGTACCGCGCGGAAGACACAAATGGATTAAAGGCATTTGTGAAACTTGGCAAACTTTATATGACAGAAGCTGAAAATGACAAAGCGTTGAAATTTAATGCGTTTGCAGGAATCTTGGCTGTAACAAAAATTGAATCTGTTTTAATGCAAAGAATAAACGGCTTTAAATATTCAAACTTTAAGACGCTTCTTGCGGAATCTTCCGGCTACAGCGACATTGTGGAGTGGGGCATAAAAAACGGTGTGTGGGAACTTTTCTGCGACCTTGCTGAATCCGCAGCTAATTCTGGAAGAATAGTTTTTTCACGCTCACTTTTTGTTTCTCTTTCAGAATCTTCTCCTGTTGAATACTGGAAATCTTACGCTTCAGAAAAAATTGTAAAAGCTGAAAATTGAGTTAGAGAGTTAGAATTGAAGTCCTAAGCCAAAATACGCTTCCCAAGCTTTTCCTTTTCGCCATGAGCTGTCAAAGTCCATGTGTCCGTTGAGAATCTTTTTGGAAAGATCTACGCCAAGACTTGCGCGCACAACAAAACTTTTCCATTTTTCAGGATAAACAAGAGCTTCAAGTCCGCCTGTGTAAATTCCTTCTTTGTAGTTCAAGTTCGAACCAGTGCCTCTGTTTTTTATCAAGGCCGCATCAAAGAACGGGCTTAGCTGAAATTCAAAGTTCAGGTACTTGAAAATTTTATGCGGTAAAAATGCAATCGCTTTTATAACTTTTGGCTTTGTGTCATAGCTTCCGAACAACGCATAGCTCCAGTCGAGCCAGCGGACGGTAACAATGTGTATTGGCATGTCAAAGTTGAAAACTATTGCATCCGGAGTTTTTAGCGCGTAGTTGTCCGCGTCAACTTCGTAGTCGTCAAATTCCTGTTTGTCTGGCGCGCCTCTTAAATATTCGCCGATTGAAAACTTTGTGTTGTAGCCTGCGAATCCATTTGCGTTGATTGCAAAGCCAACATATTTGAAGCTTTTGAACAATTGTAAATTTGCCTCAACTGACGGAACAACTTTTTCATCGATTGTGTCCGCTTTTATGTCCCAGCCCATGTATTGTGATGCGGAAAATGAATATCCAGTTCTAAAGTTGTTTTCGCCCACCCAGTTTATATTGCTGAAACTTATAGTCTGTCCCGGCTTTATCATCGGAGTCTGGTACAAGTCATCGTTGTTTTTGTTGATTCCGTTTTTGTCCCAGTTATGCGTAAAATTTATAGAAGGCGTGTAAGTAACTTCTGTTGTATTTCCTATGTAGCCGATTGAAAACGGAACTGAAATTGTTGCGTCTTCTACAAAGTAAAGGTCATCGTCATATTTTTCATAGTCAAGATTTTTTATTATTGACTGTGAAAATTCAAATTTAATTTTATGCTGACCGATTGGAACTACAACAGCGATTCCTGTTGTGAAGTCGTATTCTGGAACATCCTCGCCTATTACCCAGTTGAAGTCAAAAGAGTTGCTCCAAGTATTTTCGGTAATTCCAATGTCAAAAGGGTAGTCGTAGCTAAAGCCGAATCCTGTTGCTACTTTTGAATAATTGTCCGGCTCATCGTCATCGCCAAAGTTCAAATTCAAGTCAACATTCAGGTCGTTCATAAGTCCTAGAAAGTTGTTGTCTTTGAGTTTGAGCTTGATTTCAATTCCAGAGTTCGTGTCTAAAGCCGGCTTTGGAAAAATAATCATTGAATGTGAATCTTTAAAAGTATACTGCGCTTCAACAAGATTTATTCTGTCGTCTGTGGTTTCCGCTATTTCGTATGAATATTCGATGTCTGTAAGAAGCCTTGTGTTTTCTATGTTCTGATATATGTCATGAAGATATTTTTCAAGCTCTTCCTGAGAAGTGAAAACTTTTTCGTAGTTTATATCTGTAATATTTCTTTTTAATGCCGACTCTTTTGTTTTTCCTTTTGAAATGAAATCAACTTTTTTTATTTGAAAAAATTCTTCCTGTGCGAAAACTGCCGATGCGCAAGAAAGCACAACGAAGATAAGTGTCTTTTTTAAATTTTTCAGCATCATTTAATAGGCTCCTTTGCCTTTTATTACAACTCCGACTGTTTTTATCAAAATCCAAATATCAAGCCACACAGACCAGTTTTGAATATAATAAGTGTCCAGATTGATTCTTTCCTCGTATCCAGTGTCGCTTCGTCCTGAAATCTGCCACATTCCGCTTAGTCCCGGCTTTACAGAAAGCACATAGTCTGAATATTTTCCGTATTTTATGAGCTCAGGCTCTGTAACTGGACGCGGACCGACTAAAGACATTTCTCCGACAAAAATATTCCAAAGCTGCGGAATTTCATCAAGACTGGTTTTTCTAAGGAATTTTCCAAACTTTGTTACGCGAGGATCATCTGTGAATTTTCTATCTTTTTCCCATTCAGCGGCTCTTACAGGGTCGTTTTCAAGAATTTCCTTTAGCTTTTTGTCTGCGTCAATGCACATTGAGCGGAATTTCCAGCATTTTAAAACTGAATGATTTTTTCCGACTCTTTTGTGTCCGTAGAAAACCGGTCCTGGCGAGCTTATTTTTACTGCGATTGCTATAATCAATGTGAGCGGAATCAAAACCGGCGCAACGCAAATGCAGGCAAGAATGTCGATTGCTCTTTTTAAAAACAGCGAGCTCTTTTTTGTAAGATAATTTGTTGAAGAGAACGCAAGAATTCCGCCGAAATCTTTCATGTGCAAAGACATTGTTGTGTTCAGCTGCTCTCTTGGCACGCGAATTAAATATCTGTAGTTTGTCTGAAGTTCCTCAAGATTTTTATTGAATCCGCAAAGAATTCCGACTTTTATGTTGATTTTTTTTAGAACTGCGGAAATTTCCGCGGACTGCTCGACAATTTTTATTCCGAGGAATTCATCTTTGTGAATGGCAGAATCCGTTACAATAAGAATCGGTCTGTAGCCAAGATATTTTTTTTTCAAAAGACGCTCTACGATTAAATTCGCCCTGTCATCTTTGTTGTAAACTACAGCAGGAACTCCCCACCATGAAAATTTTGCAAAATATCTTCTGCTTAATTCTCTTCCAAGCGGAAGCAAAATTGTCGCAAACGGCCATGAAAGAACAAGCGCCAATGCAATCGGAATAAGGTCTTTTGTGGATTTTATAGTTGTAAGCGCGAAAGCTTCTCCGATTAAAATGAAAAATGATGAAAGTGAAAATCTTCTTACTTCGTCTTCTGGAGCCAAAAGAATTCCGGGGTAAAGTCCGTTTAAATAGAAAACAATGAAAACTGCCGGCAAGAAAACTGAATATTTCAAAAAAGATCTGAAATTTATACAGGAAGGGTCAAACGCATTTACAATAAAAAATCCGATGCAAATTGAAAGCATAAAAAGCAAGGCATCTATAAATGCAAGCGAAATGCCGGAAACAAATGAACTTGTGTGCCTATATTGAGATTTTAAGTATTTTTCTAATTCTTCTGCATTGATACTAGAAATCATAAGTCTATCCAATATAAAGGAAAAAAGCGAAATTGTCTATTGTTACACATAAAAACGCATTATTTTCTAGTTATTTCACTTAAAATCAAAGACGCCGTTTTTTTATATGAATATTTTTCAGGAATTTTTCCAAGCGGACTGTCATCGCAAAAAGTTTTTTGCATTTTTTCACACAAATCGCTGCTGTTTCCGCTCTGAAAAAAAACAACTGGAAATCCGTCGTAAATTTCCTTGAAAACTGGAATGTCTGAAATAACGGCTTTTGTTCCGCAGAAAAGCGCTTGCAACGGCGGAATTCCAAAACCTTCATAAAGCGACGGCTGCACCAAAAATTTTGCCCGGCTTAAAAGAATCAGCAGTTTTTCATTTTCAACAAATCCTGTGAATTCAATTGAATCAGGAAATTTTGAATTCAGCTCGCTGATTTTTTCTGAAATGTTATTGTCTTTTGTCCTGAAATTATCCTGAGAGCCAACAATTAAAAGTTTTGGTTTTTCTGTGCTTTCAAGCTGATAGAATTTTTCAAAAGCTTCGAGCAGAACAGAAAGTCCTTTGTGCTTTTTTATGTTTCCGATAAAAATTATGGAATTGTCTTTTTGCGCATTTGGACATTTTTTTTCCATATAATTTGGAAGACCGTTGTAGACAACCGCAATTTTTTTCTTGCATTTTAGAACTTTTTCAATTCTTTCCTTGCTGAAATTTGAAACTGTAAAAATTTCCTTAGATTTTTTTACGGAGCGTTTGTAGAAAAATTTTCTTGCAATAGTTCCAATTTTTCCGCAGAGTCCTTTTACATCAAGAAAAACGATGTCATGGATTGTTGAAAAAACTGGAATTTTTATTCCGCCGGGAATATTGCAGTATGGCGAAAAGTAAACATCGCATGAATTTATTTTTTTTAAAAGCTCTTTCGGAAAAAAGAACATTTCCTTCAGCGAAAAAGTTTTTATATTGCAAGGTTCTCCTTCCTTGCCGCCGAATAAAAATAATTCATTTCCGCTGCTTTTTAAATACGGAAGAATTTCGTCTAAAAAAGTTCCGATTCCGCTTTTTCCACTCATGCGGCAGTCAACTGCAATTTTCATCTTCCCTCGTCGCAAAGAATTTCTTCTGCTATTTTTTTTATGAGGCGCGAAGCTTTTCCACGGTGGCTTATCGCATTTTTTTGTTCTGCTGTAAGTTCTGCGGCAGTTTTTCCAAGCTCAGGAAGATAAAAAATCGGGTCATATCCGAATCCGCCTGTTCCTCTTGCATCTTCAATTTTTTCGACAATTTCGCCTTCCATTGTTTCCTGCACAACAAAAAGCCTGTCGTTTCCCATATAAAGAACCATTGAGCAAGTGTAATGCGCAGTCCGCTTCTGAAATTTTCCAGAGGAAATTGAATCCGTTATCTGCTGAATTAAAAATTTATTCTGTTCTTCCTGCGGAATTTTTTTTCCGTCAGGTTTTCCGCGCATAAAATCCGGTCCTGCATAACGCGAAGAATAAATTCCCGGAGCTCCGTTCAGGGCATCAGCGCAAATTCCAGAATCATCGGCAAGAACAGGGCAGCGCACAATTTCCCACAACGCTTTTGCTTTTATAAGGCTGTTCTCGTAAAAAGTCGAGCCGGTTTCTTCGGGGTCAAAATCAATTCCCTCGTCCTTTGGAATTACAATTGTATGCTCTGGAAAAAGCTCCGAGACTTCACGTTTTTTATTTAAATTTCCGGTTGCAAGATAAATTTTCATTCCAAAAGAATAGCATTTTAAATGCTTGTTGTCGAGAGAATGGCGGATTTCTATTCGTCGCCGCTGAAAATCTCCTTTGCCTTTGAAACAAGCGAAGCAACATGGCGTGGACTCATTGAAAGAAGCTTGCCGACAGTTATGTTTGTTGGAACTGGAATTTGCCTTGAAAGCTCTTCAATCGATTTGCGCCATCTTTGGTCATGCGAATTGAATTTTTGCAGCTCGAGTTCAGTGCAGTCTGATTCTTTTTGCGCTTCCCGTTGTTTTTGCATGGAAAATTTCTTTCTATGAAAATATGCGAAATTTCGTCTTTTAAATAAATTCTGAAACCGCATTTCCTTTTTTTCAATTGATTCTTTTGCGCTCATAATCATTTTTCTAAGTTTTTCCTTGTTGCATCCTGTTGCCGCGGAAACTTTTTCAACAAGCGGATCCGTAATGCTGTAGCAGGATTTTAACGCAAGAACAAGGCAAAGCTCTTTTGTAAAACTTTCGCTGATTTTTGTTTTTCTTTCGGAATGTCTTGAGCCTGCCGAATATTCAAGATTTTTCTTTGCAACTTTGAAAAGCTCTTCCGTCGTCATTTCGTTTTCAAAATAAATTTCTTCATTTTCAAGAACAAGACTTGATTCTTCAACAACTAAAGTTTCACAGCAAGAATTTTTCTCGTTTGCCAAAAGCTGCTTCTTTTTCCGCCATAAAGCCGACGCCTGCAAAACTCCGTAAATGTAAGTGGAAAAATCGCTTATCGCAGGATTGTATTTTTTTAAGATGTGCACGAAATGTTCCGCCATGTAAACAAGAAAATCTGAAAAATCATCTTCGCTCATGTTTGCAAGTCCCAGCTCAAATTTCCGCCTGAACATGAATTCCAAAAGCAAATTTTTCGCTTCCTCTTCGCTTGTCTTTTTCTCGCTGAAATCCTTCCAGATTTTTCTTACTTCCGCCGTAGTTTTTTCACTCATAATTTCTCCTATTAAATAAAAAAAGTTGATTGTGTGAAAGAAAAACAGCAATATTTATGCCAAGCGAAATTACGTGAAATTTGTGTGTTTTATCTAATTTTTTGCTATTTTATAACTGAAAAACTAGCTGGTTTCTGTAAGTTTTTTCAAAATATAACAGGATTTTTGTTATTTTCTGTTATTTGTTAAAAAAATATTGCAGAAAAAATAGCAAAAAAGCCTCCATTTCTGGAAGCTTTTTCTTGAGTATTATGATTTATTTTTATGGAAGAAAAATTAAAGAACTTTTGCGAATTCTTTTAAGATTAAAGGAAGCAATGTTTCAATTTTGCCTTCCGTGCTTGCTCCGGCAGCATTTTTGTGTCCGCCGCCGCCGAATTTAGAAGCAATTGCGCTAACGTCGCATTTTTCCTTTGAACGGAATCCCAGTGTGCATGAAAATTCTGTTTCTTGCCGAATGAACAAAACTGCCTCGACATTTTCAACTTCAAGCATGAGCGCGTAAAAAGCGTCGCTGTCCCGGCCGTCTTGCCCGAATTTTCTTGTGTCGTCTATTGTTTCAAAAGTTACAACAAGTTTTCCGTTGAAATGCCGTTCCGCGTGGTCTAGCATAATTCCCAGAAGCTTTCTTGTGTTCCACTGCTTTCCGCCTGTCATTTCCTGATAAATTTTCCTTGGATTTGCGCCGGATTCCACAAGTCTTGCCGTTCCCTTGAAGACTTCCGAGCTGTCTTCTGTAAGATACTTGAAAAATCCTGTGTCGGTCGCCATTCCGAAGAAGAAAATATCCGCCTGTTCTTTTGAAGGTTTTCCGACAAGTGATTCAAAAAGCTGCTGGACAAGGCAAGATGCCGCCGGTGAAGTCGGGTCTATTATGTTGTCTGAATTTTTTACGTCGGCTGTTTTGTGGTGGTCGATTATAAATGTGCTGAATCCTTTTAAATCTCCATCAATGTCGCCGAGCCTTGAAAGCTCCGAGCAGTCCGCGATTATAAGTCCGCATGAATTCCTTTCGTCCTGAGTCATAAAGGGCAGGACATTCTTGAATTTTGGCGCGAATTTTTTTATTTCGTTTCTTTTGAAAGGTCCTGCGTTGAGCATTATGTAAGGCTTGTTGATTTTGTCCAGAATAAATGAAAGTCCTATGCAGCTTGAAATGCAGTCTCCGTCCGGCTCTTTGTGTCCTGCGATAATAAAACTGTCATGTGAATCTAAAAAGTTTTTGAATTTTGAAATTTGTTCTTTTGAAATAAGAATCATATTTTCCTGCCTGAAACTAAAAAAGACCTGACCCTGAAAATTTCAGAACCAAGTCTCCTTAATAAAAATTGTGTTTTGCTACTTATTAATTTTTCTAGTAGTCAAGAGTAAGCGAATCTGCGTCAGTTCCGTCAATCTGCATTCCGCTAGGAGCAATTGCCCAAAGTGAATTGAAGCGGTTTGTTGGAGCTGTAATCCATACTTTTAGGAATTCACCGTTCTGGCTTATTACTGTCATGTACGGAGAAAGACCTTTTGGCATAGTTCTGAAGTTGAGTTTTCTAGCTCCGTCTTCATTTTTGAACCACTTTTTTGGAAGAACCGCAGTTCCGATGTCTATGCCCTGTTTTTCGTAAAGAACAACATAAGCGTCTTTCTGGTCATAGATTTTGAAGATTCTTACATTCTGATAAGAAATTGTAGATACATTGTCTCCGTGATTCCATACAGGCTGCTTTGTCTGCTCGTTGTTTTCCTGTGAAACTGCTGGCAAAATCATAGCAAGAGCAAGAACTGCCGCGGCAAAAAACTTCTTCATGAATTCCTCCGAATTTATTCTATATAATTATATAAGCGCGAGCATAATGGCTTTTATGGTGTGCTTTCTGTTTTCCGCCTGATCCCAGACTTTGCTTGCGCTGCTTTCGAAGACTTCTTCTGTAACTTCCTGTTCTTTTACGGCAGGGAGGCAGTGCAGGAATATAGTTTCAGGCTTGCCAGTTGCTTCCATAAGCGCCTTGTTCACTTGGTATGGCTGAAGCAATTTTACGCGCTCTTCTTTAAGCGATTCTTCACCCATAGAAACCCAAACATCAGTATAAAGGCAATCTGCGTTTTTGACAACTGAAATTTTATCGGAAACGGTTATAGTTGCTCCGGATTCCTTTGCAAACGGCGCGCAGATTTCCATTATTTCGTTGTCAGGCGAAAGTTCCTTTGGCGCAAACACGCTGAAATTGATTCCGAACTTAGAGCAAATCAGCATAAGAGAACGCGCCATGTTGTTTCTTCCGTCTCCGCAGAAGCAAAGCGAAAGTCCTTTTAAATGCCCGAAATTTTCCTTGAGTGTCATAATGTCCGCAAGAACCTGCGTAGGGTGGAAGTCGTCTGTAAGTCCGTTTATAACTGGAATTCCTGAGTATTTTGCAAGGTCTTCAACATGGGACTGCTTGAATCCGCGGAATTCTATTGCGCTGAACATTCTTCCCAGAACTCTTGCTGTGTCCTGCACGCTTTCTTTTCCGCCGAGCTGAATATCGTCAGTTGACATAAAGACAGGATGTCCGCCTTCTTCGCCGAATGAAGTTTCAAATGAAGATCTTGTGCGTGTTGAGCGTTTTTCAAAAATGAGCGCGATTGTTTTTCCTAAAAATCTTTGATGGACTTCACCTGCATGTGATTCTTTTTTTACTTGAAATGCCCAGTCTAAAATCTGTCTGATTTCTTCAGGTTTCCAGTCTATCCAATTTAAAAGGCTTCTTCCCTTGAAAGGGCTTTTGAATTCTTCTGCCTTCATTTTGCTTCCTCCGTTTTGCATTACGATTAATTATAAGATTAATTGTGTATAAAATCAACTGTTTATGCAGAATTGTAGAGATTTTGTGTATATTTATACATCTTTCGGTTTTTTGCTGAAATATATCGAGCCAGATTATTTTCAGCATAAAACAAAAAAGCACCTCAGAAAACTGAAGTGCTTGATTCTATAGTGGCAATAGGGATCGAACCTATGACACATGGAATATGAGTCCATTGCTCTACCGACTGGGCTATGCCACCACGAATATGCAGACTATAGCACGCCATAAAAAATGTGTCAATAGAAGTTTTTTAAATTTTAGCAAATTTTTGTAAAATTAAGTGAAATTTTTTTATTATTTATGCTTTTTGAAATATTTCTGATTCCTTTTTTAGGTCTAGTACTTGCTTTGTTGAAAGTCCTGTGGCTTTTACAATGTTTTCGATAGAAAGATTCATTTCTATAAGTTTTTTTGCAGTTAAAGTCGAATTTTTAGCAATAGCTTCTTGGGCTATATTTTTTGCCATGTCTTGAACCATGTTCTTGGCAATATCTTTTGCCATGTCTTGAGCTATTTCCTTGGCCATGTCTTTGACAAGCTCCTTTGCTATTTCTTTTGCTTTTTCATTGGACTGAATAGCCATTTCCTGTTCCCATGTCATAAACCTGTGCCTCCACTGCGCGTTTATTTTTACACGCTCGACCAACGCGGAAAGCCTGTCTGTGAAACTGGAGCTCGGCTCTTTTCCGCAGAGATACTTGAAAAACGATTTCAGCTCCTCGGACTTCATTGTATCATATTTTTTCGCATTGAAAAAGATATTTACTGTTCCGTCATTCATCAGAAAATTCTTATCCTCGTCGGCACGGTAGCGGAATGTGAGACTGGAAATCCTTTTCCGAACGCGTCTCCCAAGCACAGAAAAATAACATAGCTTTCGTTAAGCACGTCATAGCCAGCTCCATGCTGCACATTGTCAACGTCCATCAGTCCTTGGTAATAGCGGGCGCGTTTTGCGAGGGAAGTGCTGTGCGTTGTCTGAATTTCTATGTCGAACGAGCGGCCGTTTCCGTCCTTCACATATACATCGAATCTTATTCCGTGCGAGATAAAATCTGTTTTTATTGATTTTTCCGCGGCAGGCTTTTCGATTCTGTCGATTTTTATGTTAAGGAGAATCTCGATAAGATGC
The DNA here is from genome assembly GCF_934725225.1 of uncultured Treponema sp. Classification (NCBI taxonomy): domain Bacteria; kingdom Pseudomonadati; phylum Spirochaetota; class Spirochaetia; order Treponematales; family Treponemataceae; genus Treponema; species uncultured Treponema sp. The sequence goes on along the minus strand of NZ_CAKVAM010000003.1, from coordinate 155,425 downwards.
CTGCAGACTTCCGGGTTGTCCTCAAGGACTTTGCAGAAGATAAAATTGTCGGCGAGTGTGAGCCGCTCCCATTTTTGAGCCGGTGTAAGTTCGTGTCTTTGCATTTTTCCTTCCTGCTTGCTTTGAAAATTTCTATAAATATTCATTGCTGAAAAAATACAAAAACTGCACTGTTTATATGGGGCTTTTTAGATTTTCTGAAGAATAAAATCAATATTTTTCAAAAAGTTCTTTTATGGCATTCTTTAAGTTTATGTAACGGCTTTGGTAATAGTCGCTTTCTCCGTTGCATAGAAATTCAACTGTTGTCCCTAACGCTGAGGCGATTTTAAATGCGTCTGATGCTCTTGGTTCTGTTCCTGTTTTTCTCATGCTGGAAACTGTCGTTTCTGAAACTCCCATCTTTTTTGCAATCCAGCGGTAGGAAGTGTTTTGCGCCAGCCGCAAGGTTTCAACATTGTCCCAAAATGCCATTCTTCAATTATAAGCGGAATTTTACTACTTGAATCCGTAGTTTTTACTTGAAAACTATTTATATTCGTAGTAATATGTTTTTTAACTACGAAAATAAGTAGTTTAGCTTTTTGCCTGCGTAATTTTTTAAAATGCTTAGGCGGATTGTTTTTAAGGAAGTGGAATTTGACGCGCTGTGCAGTTCTTGTTGGAGTTTCAGAAAAATCGGACTACATTCAAAAGTCGCTCGCTGATTTCTATAGGTTTCTCTTGAGCCTAAAAGGAGGCTCTTGGACGGAATCTGAAATAATGATTATTCCAGAAGGAATTGACCTTGCTTCCTTGAAATTCCTTTTGCGCCGTGTTTCAGACGTTAAGCTGAAGAATATTGTTTTTTATTTCTGCGGAAACAAAGATGACGTTCGCACTGAAAACGGATTTACTTTCTGCGGAACTGAAATAAAATTGCAATACATAATGGAAGAAAACACACTTCATACGGCAGTTTTTTTTGATTCGTGTGAAAGCTTTGTTTCGGAGGATTATAAGGATTCTGTGAATGAAGAACTGCTTGTGCGGGATTCTAACAGCGAAAATAATGCTTTGCGTAATATTGCAGCCGGCAGATTCTTAAGTGAAAATGCGCTTGAAAAAATAAACGGCAGTGCGTTTTTCTCTGGATGCAAAATTGGCGAAAAGCCGTTGCTTTTGGAAGATGGAAGCGGCTTTTACACGGCTTCATTTATCAAGTCGTTGCAGAAAGGGGAAGAGATGTTTGATGTTTTTGCGGCAGACAGAAACGCGAAGTTTGAATGTGAGCTTGCAAGACAGAATGCTTGCGCGGAATTTTCTGTGCTATGAGCCTTTATTGTATATCGGTAAAGACCGGGCTAGAGGAAAAATTCAAGGAAAGCGTTCTTCCCATGATTAGCGGAGATAAGTGCACTTTTCAAGGGTTTGTCCATATTCTGCGCAAGCGGATGAGGCTTAAAAACGGGAAAGAATATTTTGATGCTTTTTTCCCCGGATATGTTTTTCTTGAAACGGAAGAATGTGAAGCATCAAAGCTTTATGTTCTTTCTTTGGGAAAATATTTTTTACGTTTTTTACCCTCAAATAGTTCTGTCAGTCCTCTTGTAAAGGGCGACTTGGAAATTGTGAGCTCTATACTGAGGTTTGGAAGCACTGTGGGAATTGTTCCTGTTAAGTTTGATGCGGGAGACAGGGTTATTATAACGGACGGACCGTTTAAGGATTTTTCTGGAAATGTGGTAGCCGTGAACCGCCGCAACAAGCGATTAAACATACAGATTGATTTTATGAACGGCGTGCGTGTTGTGGGGCTTTGCTACGAGGAAGTTCAAAAGCAGCCTTCAAAATAAATGCAGAAGTTTGTTCTGCAAATTTAAAGACAGCCTTTTTTAGAAGCGGATCTTGGTTCAAGAGCGCATTTCGGATGGCGACCATGTTTTTTTTTCAGGCAACGGAAGTTTTTTTTTCATTGCAATGGAGAAGGTGTCTTTAAAATAAGAGTTTTTGATATTTGCAAAAAAAATCACAAAAAAATTTGTCTTTCTGAATAGTTTTTATTATATTTTAAAGTGTAAAGTGGATTTGTTTCCATAAATATAAAATATCTGGAGGAAAGCAAATTGATTTATTGATGTTCCCTGGGCGCCACAGGAAAAACGGCAACGGTCGTAGAGAAAAAAATGTAAGAATCTTTACATTAACTTTCTTTCCGTTAAGACATATAGAGCAAGGCGGCTATAAAATTTCATTTTGTTTATAGTAAGATCTTGGAGCACAAACCCTCAAACAGTTATATAAGTTTAACAGGCGTTTGAAAATGGGGTTTACGAACTAAGTATATTTTAGTAAATGCGTATTAGGAGTAAAAAATGAATATTAATACTCTTTCAAAAATTGAATCTGATTATAAGTCTGGGCATCTTCCTGTTGCGCTTTATTCAAACAACATGGTAAAAGACAAGAACAGCAAGTCAAAGTTCTATGCCATGACAATAACTCGCGGTGTATGTACTGATGAAGACATAGCGAATGACATTGTTGTCGCTGGATTGAATGCAGGCTTTTCAAAAGAACAGATTCTGTCAATTATGATGCTTATACGGAACGCAAAATTGTCGCGTCTTGCAGAAGGCTTTGTTGTTGATGATGGAATCAATAAGTTTCGTCTTAAACTGAACGGCTCTTTTGAATCTGACACAGAGGATTTTTCGCCAGAAAAACATTCAATTGTAATTTCTTCGCATCCAACTGCAGCCGCAATGAAGGTCTTTGAAGAAATCAAGCCTGTAATCAGAAAAGGCAACTCGAAAAAGCCAGTGATTACAGGTGTATATGATGCAAAATCAAAGGCGGACTCTGTTCTTACAAGAGGCGGTTATCTTGAAATAAAAGGAACAAACATCCGTATTTTGGGAGACTGCGAGGAAGTTGGCCTGTACTTTGTGAATACTGAAGACAGCTCAAAGACTGTAAAACTTTCTGCCAGTGAGCTTGGAAGAAATGCTTCGACTGCGATTGCGTGTGTTGTTCCTGCTAACTTGGAAAACGGGGAGTACAGCATAAAAATTGTAACACAGTTTATTGGCGGCAAAGTTTTCAGAAAAGAGCCTCTTGAATTTACTTATGGAAACTTTATAGTTTCGTAATTTTTTTAATAGTTATTGCCGTGGGAAGTTAAAATTTTCCACGGTAATTTTTAACAGCCCATGCTGCAAATGTAAAATGCTTTTGCGGTATGGCTTTTTATTTAGAGTTTATCAAAAACTTAAAAACGGATGAGGCAAGGTCTTTGGCGTAAGCGTACCTTGACCAGACGTATTTTGAATCTTTCGATGGCTTCTTTTGCCAGATTTTTTTTTGCTTTTTAGACCTTTATAAAACAAATCACTGTCTAGCATTCACTTTTGTATAATCTAGTATGAAACATCGTAAAGGCTAGTGTGATGCTTTGTAACGTCCAGTATGAAATGATGTACTGGACAGTGTGAATGGTTAAAATAGGCGTTATTTCATTCAATGATGTTTAGTTTAAAATAAATTACTAATAATAAAATTCAACCGCTTATATAAAATGGATTTATTCCAATAAATCAAACAAACAAAATTCACAATCAAACTAATTTTAAAAAAAACAATGAACGAACCAAAAATTATTCAGCTCCCAAAGATAAGTGACCCTAGGGGAAATTTGTCTTTTTTTGAGAACGACAATCAGCTGCCGTTTAAAATCAGACGTTCCTACTGGATTTATGATGTTCCAGGAGGAGAAAATCGTGGAGGGCATGCTTACAAGAATACAGAAGAGTTTATAGTTGCCCTTTCTGGAAGTTTTGATGTTGTGCTTGACAACGGAGCAGAAAAGAAGACGTTCGCTTTGAATCGCTCTTATTACGGATTGTATGTTCCAAAGCTTTATTGGCGCGAAATGGAAAATTTTTCTACGAATTCGCTTGCGATGATAGTTTCTTCTACGGATTACAATGCGGAAGACTATATCCGTGACTACAATGAATTTTTGTCAAAGGTAAAAAATGAACAAAGATAAAACAACAGTCTATGACTGCACAATGATTGAGCTTAGCAAGAATCACCGTGAGAAGGGAAATCTTACAGTTGTTCAAAATGAAAAAGAGATTCCTTTTGACGTAAAGCGGTGCTATTACCTTTATGATGTTCCCGGCGGTGAGGAGCGTGGCGGGCACAGCCACAAGCAGCTTAAGCAGCTGATTATTGCGGCAAGCGGAAGTTTTGATGTGCGGCTTGACGATGGGCAGGTCAAACGTACTTTCACATTGAACAGGCCGTATCAGGGACTTTTTGTTGTTCCTGGTATTTGGCGAGATTTAGATAATTTTTCCAGCGGCTCAGTTTGTCTTGTTCTTGCAAGCGAAGTGTACCAGAAGGAAGACTACATCCGCGATTACAATGAGTTTTTGGAGTGGAAGAAATGATTCATGAACTTGCTGACTGCAAAACTGAAAATATAGGCGAAAATACAAATATCTGGCAGTTCTGCGTAGTTTTTCCTGAAGCTGTAATTGGTAAAAACTGCAATATCTGCGCAAATGTTCTGATAGAAAACGAGGTTGTTATCGGAGACAATGTGACGGTCAAGTCCGGCGTGCAGCTTTGGGACGGAGTTACTGTTGAGGACAACGTATGTATTGGTCCGAATGTGACTTTTACAAATGACAAATATCCGCGTTCAAAGAATCCGGACTGGAAGCTCCTGAAAACTGTTGTAAAAAAAGGCGCTACAATCGGTGCGAATTCGACTGTTCTTGCAGGAGTTACTATTTGCGAAAATGCAATGATTGGAGCTGGAAGCGTTGTTACAAAAGATATACCGGCAGGGGAACTTTGGCTTGGTAATCCAGCTAGGTTTGTAAGAAAGATGGATTAAACTATGTATATACTTAATATTAAGAATCTCAAAGTAGATGAATCTTTGCTGTTTATCAATCAATAATGACATTGTTGATTGAGTTTACTGAAGTTGATATACAGCAATTTCTATTCTTTCTTAATAATAGTGAATAATGTAATTGTCAGTGTAAATTATTGGGAATTGTCATTTTTTCGTTTTTATTCTATAATAGCAATTATGAAGTCAAAATTTTCTATTTCAGTAAAAAATGTCCGTGCAATAAAAGATGCTGAAATTGATTTGAATGGTATAACGGTTTTGTCTGGAGAAAATGGTTGTGGTAAAACTACAATATCAAAACTTTTGTACGGATTTATAAAAACTTCAATTGATTTTGACTCTAAAGTAACAGAACTCTATTCAAATAAATTAGGTTTTATTACATCTCTATTGGAGGATTTTGTCCCAAGAAAATTTAGACGAGATTTGTTTTCAGATGTTAATGAAGAAAATTTATTTGGTGGCAATACTGAAACGGTTCTTCCAAATCCTGTTAATATTAAGAATTCCGAGTTATATTTGTCTGATTCTATTATTCCAAGAATAAAAATCCTTAAGGAAAAGTATAAAACAAAAGAATATGAATTAGGAAATGTTTCAGTTTCTAGACTTTTTCAATTATATAAGCGACATATTAGGAAGACGACCGCTACTACCATTCTTGAACTGTTAGATGACTATGAAAACTATATAAATAAGTTAGTGCAGGAAATCGCTGAATTAAAAACTACACATAATTTACGTGTATATAATCATCAATTTTTAAAATATTTTAACGAGAATACCGAGAAATGGGATTATTTATTTAATGAGTTTGATTCAAATTTGATTGATAAGAAAACAATGTCTGTGACTTTTCAAAAAAGTTTTTCTCATGTTTTTTATATTGATGTTCCTACAATTTTTGACCAAGAGAGGATAACACGATCTTCAGTTTCTGTTGAATTGGGAACTGCACTGGCTTCTGAAAGTAATTCTATTAAAAATAAAGTTATTTCAGATATATTAAATGATGTGTTAAATGGTAAGATTTCGTTAAAAGATGATATATTTTCTAGAATTTTTATGTATACCTCAAAAGATGGTAAATCAATTCCTTTGTCACAGGCTGCAAGTGGTGTAAAGTGTTTTGCAGTTATTGAACGGTTATATATGAATGGTTACTTGAAAGATGGAACTTTACTTATAGTTGATGAACCTGAAGTTCACTTACATCCGAAGTGGATAGTTGAATATGCTAGGATTTTGGTTCTTATACATAAATGGTTAAATGTAACAATTCTTGCTGATAGTCACAGTCCAGATATGGTTAGTGCCATAAAATATATTTCTGAAAAAGAGAAAATTTCAGATTCTTTGACTTTTTACATTGCTAATGAAGTTGAAAGTGAAGATTTTGGAAAATATAAATATAAAAATCTTGGTACAGATATTGAGGAGATATTTAGCTCATTTAATATTGCATTAGATCGTATTAATCAATATGGTTCATTCGATGACGAGTGATGTATTCTTTGAATTTAAATATAATAAAGATTTCACTGTAAAATCTCCTGTTATATTTAATAAAGAAGATTTTCAAAGCTATAATGAAATAGTGACTCATGAAGGTGGAAAAACTTGTTTAAAAAATATTATGCTTATAAATATCGACAAGATTAAAGATTCTTTAAATCTTGTGCCAACTCCATCAAGCATGGATATTACTTTTGTTGTAACCAAGATAAGTTCTTCTGAAAAATTGGAAAAGAGATATTTACTCGCTGATTTTAAATTTAATGTTACTGCACCAAATAAAGTTCATTCAAATATTTCAAATGATTCCATAAAAGAAAAATTTTCATTTACGAAAAACTTAATAGATGAAAAAGATGGGAAAATAAAATGTATTGATATTGCTTATTTTGTCTTTAAAAATAAAAATTTTGAACAAATAAAGAATTCTTGGAAACGAAGAAATTTAAATTCTCCTAAAAATTTTCCTGTTAAACAGGCTGATTTTGAAAGATTGTTTGAAGATAAATAATCTTTCTGTAAAATTTTGTAAAATACTTTTATATATATTTTTTTCAAATAAATTAATTCTGAAAAATTTATCGCTTTCTCATACAAGGACAAAAAAATATGCAAGTTCAATCAAATTCACGTCTTTACAGTATTGATATATTCAGATGCTGTTGTGCATTTGCAGTATTTTTATTTCATGCAAGGATTCATTTAAATGTGAATTTTGGAATCTTAAATAATTTTATTGGAGATTCTCATGTTTTTATGACGGCATTTTTTATGCTGTCTGGATTTGCCTTGTATTATACTAAAAATTTAACGGGGGGGGAGGCATGGCTCTTTCTTTGTAAAACGAATCGTATCGATATTTCCGCTTTATATTGCAGTATGGATTTTATGGTCTGTATTTCAATTAATTAAGGGAGATATTCTTCCTGCATGGAAGCATTTGGTTATTGCGCCTGTTGAATTTTTAATGATACAGTCGGTTTATGACGGAAGTTTTGCTGTTTTACATAACGGAGGAACGTGGTTTATCAGCTGTATTTTTATTGCCTATTTACTTTATCCATATCTTGAATCCGTAGTTTCACAAAATAAAAAAAAGACGAATATCGTTCTTCTAATCTTATTTTATTTGATGACTTCATATTCTTATGTGCCTGTTTATGTTTTTAAATTCAGCGATATTTATGCAAATCCATTTTTCAGACTTCTTGAATTTGCGGAAGGGATTATTTTTGCTTATTTGTTCTTAGAAAATAGAAAAAAAAGTATTTCAAAAAGGTATGCTTTTTTAATTCCAGTTTTTACTCTTGTTTTAATATGTGCAATATCTTTCGGTGTTCATTTTGGTTTTGGATATGTACTGCTCTATAATTTTTTAGCAGTTCCTGTGTTTGGGTTTATTCTGTATTTTTGTGGAAGATTAGAAATGTGCTATAAGATATGCCGCTTCCAAAGGATAATTTCATTGTGCAGTAGATGTAGTTACGCATTCTACTTAGCGCAGTTTTTCTGTTTTGACATAACAAAATATTTTGTAAATCATATTTCGTTTTTTCAGAAAAGTAAAAGCTTGAAATTATTTTTGTGTTCACTTTTCTTTTGTTGCGTTATAAGTATGTTTCTACATTTCTTAATTGAAAAACCGATTAAAAAGTTTTTAACTAAAAAACTTTATTTTTTATTTTGATAAGGACAAAAATATGCAAGTTCCATTTTTAAGTTTAAAAGAGGTTACTGGCCTTCATTCTAAGGAAATCAATGAGGCCGTTAGCCGCGTTGTGAATTCTGGCTGGTATCTGCAAGGGGCTGAAAATGAAAGGTTTGAGGCTGACTTTGCAAAATATATCGGCACAAAATACTGTGTAGGGGTTGCAAATGGTCTTGACGCGTTGATTTGGATTCTGCGTTCTTATATTGAGCTTGGCCGTCTGCATAAAGGCGATGAGGTTTTAGTACCGGCGAACACATATATTGCCACGATTCTTGCAATCAGCGAGAACGGCTTGGTTCCTGTTCTTGTAGAGCCGAAGCTTGAGACTCTTGAAATTGATGATGATTTGCTTGAGCCAAAAATCACGCCAAGGACTAAGGCTATTATGATTGTTCATCTGTATGGACGCTGCGCTTATACCAATAAGATAGAAGAAATCTGCAAAAAATATAACCTTTACTTGTTCGAGGACAATGCTCAGGCTCACGGATGCCAGTTCAACGGAAAAAGAACTGGAAGCCTTGGAAATGCGGCTGCCCATAGTTTCTATCCGGGAAAGAATCTTGGCGCATTGGGAGACGCTGGAGCTGTAACAACAGATGATGAGGAAGTTGCAAAATGTGTCAGGGCATTGGCGAATTACGGCTCAAGCAAGAAATATGTCTTTGACTACATCGGACGCAACAGCCGCTTGGATGAAATTCAGGCTGCTGTCCTTGATGTAAAGCTTAAATATCTTGAGCAGGACAATGACCGCAGAAAAGCTGTTGCCAAAATGTATATTGACGGAATAAAAAATCCGAAAATCTTAGTTCCAGAAACAAAAAATTTTTCCGCAAATGCGTTTCATCTGTTTCCTGTTCTTTGTGAAAAGCGTGATGAGCTTCAGCAGTATTTAAAAGAAAAAGGCATAGGGACAGTTATTCATTACCCGATTCCGCCTCACAAGCAGAAGTGCTACAAGGACTGGAACGGAATGTCTATGCCTGTTACAGAAAAAATCGCTGCGCAGGAGCTTAGTCTGCCGATTGGACCTACTATTGCGGATGAGCAGGTTCAGTATGTTATTGACTGTGTGAATGAGTTTTAAATGGGAAAAGCTAAGCTCTTTATAGAAAATTTTCTTGTTTATGGACTAGGGGGAATAGTCAGCAGGATTATTCCATTGGTAATGGTTCCTATTATCACAAGGCTTATGCCAAATACAGAATACTTTGGTCTAAGCGATCTGTCTGTTACTGTTACATCTTTTGCAAGTGCATTGGCCATAATTGGAATGTACGATGCAATGTTCCGAATGTTCTTTGAAAAAGAGGAAAGGCAATACAAAGAAAAGATTTGTTCAACAACATTGATGTTTACACTTGTAACTTCTGCTGTTGTGTTTGTACTGATGTTGTTTTTTAAGAATGCAATAGCAAAGTTTTTCTTTGGCGGCACAAAATACTTTTATTTGGTCTATATTACGGCAATAGCGACTTTGGTAGGAGCAACTAATGGTATAATTTCTGCACCGACAAGAATGCAGAATAAGAGGAAGATTTTTCTTATTACAAATACAATAAGTCCTTTGATTTCTTATGCAGTTTCAATACCTTTGCTGCTTAAAGGTTTTTATGTTATAGCCTTGCCGCTTGCAAGCGTGGTTTCTGGACTTGCAATGGAGATTACATTTTGGATTCTGAATAAAGAATGGTTTAGCTTTAAGAAGTTTGACTTTAAGCTTTTAAAGCAGCTTTTAGCAATTGCAGTTCCTTTATTTCCGAATTTTTTGATTTACTGGATATTTAATTCCAGCGACAGAGTTATGATTGCAAATCTTCTTGATGTCGGACAGTCTGGCGTTTATTCTGTGGGGGCAAAACTAGGACACGCAAGCCAGCTTATTTATACTGCTTTTGCAGGTGGCTGGCAGTATTTTTCTTTTTCTACCATGAAAGAAGAAAATCAGGTGAGGACTAATTCCCTTATCTTTGAATATTTAGGCATTATTTCTTTTTTATGCACAATGCTTGTTTGCATAGTAAGCCGAGGTCTTTATAGTTTGCTTTTTACTGATGAATATGTTTCAGCATATATAATAAGTCCGTATTTGTTTTTGGCTCCTCTTTTGCAGATGCTCTTTCAGGTGGCTGCAAATCAGTTTCTTGTAGTAAAAAAGACCTGGCCGAATATGCTGATATTGTCATCTGGTGCAGCAGTTAATGTTGTATTGAATTTTATCTTGATACCAAGAATAGGAATAGAGGGTGCCGCCATTGCAACATTGATAGGCTACCTGGTTTCTGATGTTGTGTGCATGGTTATCTTGTGCAATATGAAGCTCATGCAGATTTCATTGCGCTTTATGCTAGCTGTTCTGTTTATGGTAATTTTTATGGTTTTGTGGCGGCTGTGTTTTTTGCAAAATGAGTTGATTTTGATATGTGTTTTTATACTGATTGGTAGCTGTTATTTCCTATTATATAGAAGGGATATTTTTAGAAAAAATAAAGGTTCTAAAGAAAAATGGAAAACACTAAAAGAAATTCAAACATCGAGCTTCTCCGCATTGTGCTTATGATTTTTGTCATAACGCTGCATTATAACGGAATGGGCGGTCATGCGCTGGAATTGTATACTTCTGGACTTGGTTTTTATTTTACCCGTTTTACGGAAGCTTTGGGAGTTTGCGCTGTTGACTGTTTTGTGTTGGTTAGCGGATATTTTCTTTCTTATAACAGGAAAATAAAGACAAAGAGAATACTTCATATTCTTCTTGTCGTTATCGGATTGAAATTTTTTGATTCCTTTCTTCGGATTTTTATTGATGGAAACAATTTTTCCCTAAGACATTTTGTAGCTTGTTTTCTTCCGACAAATTATTACGCGACTTTTTATCTTGTCTTGTATGTTCTGAGTCCGTTTGTCTCAAAACTCTTTGATTCCTTCAAGGACAAAAAACAGGCTTCCGTATTTATCGGAATTCTTATTTTTCTGTTCTCGCTGTTTCCATTCTGCCTGGAATTTGCCAATCATATTCTAGGTTTTAATGTCGGCGGAATGAACACAGTGAATGCATTCACAGGAAGCGAGAGCGGATACACAATTGTGAATTTCTTGCTTCTTTATTGTGTTGGAGCTTTTATTTCTAGGTATCAAATCAATTTGAAAAATGTGTGCCTTTGGATGACATATCTTATTTCTTTGATTTGCATTTTTGTACTTGAATTTATTGATTCAGATTCTGCATTGTCTTATGCCTCGCCGTTTGTAATTTTGAATGCAGTCTGTCTGTTTATGCTGTTCTTAAAAATCTCTTTCAGCAGCAAAGTTGTGAACTGTGTGAGTGCAGCAACGTTCGGTGTTTTCTGTCTGCATACAGGAAATTTTTTTGGAACAACGTGGTCTTTGTTTGACATTCCAGTTCTGAAAAATTCACGGGGGGAGGGTACTGATAAATTCCTTGTTTGTGGTGTTTGCGATGACCGCCGTATGCTATGGAATTGACTTGGTGCTGAGGCTTTTAGTTTCTCCGTTGCGGAAAAAGTTGAATGAAACCAGCCTTTATAAAAAAGAATTTGTTGTGGAATGATGTATGGAAAATAAAAATGGATAAATCTATTATAATTACAGTAGCCGTTATCACATATAATCCTGTTTGGGAGAAATTTCGTAATACATTAAGGTCTATTATTTGGCAAAAAAATGTAAGTTTTGAAATTGTTATTGCGGATGATGGTTCAGAAAATAATTGCCTTGATAAGGTTGAAGAATTTTTTAAGGAACAAAATTTCTCTAATTACAGGCTTGTAAAGAATCCTGTGAATCAAGGTATTGTAAAAAATGTTCTTTCCGCTGTGAATATTGCTAGAGGTAAGTATATAAAGCTTATTTCACCAGGTGATTTTTTATATGATGAAAATACATTGGAAGAAGTTATTGGATTTGCAGAGAAAAATCCCGCAGCGTTATATTTTGGGAATATGTTCTATTACTCTATAGATGAAAATAAGAGTATAACAATTTATAAAGATAAAAAAAATCCGAGAGATTTACGCCCATGGAAAAATCATAACATGAAACAAATTAAGCGTAATTATCTTGTTGATTGTGATTATATATGCGGTGCAGTATCTATGTATAATACAAAAAAACTTTCTGAATATCTTAATAAAATTGCTCCATTTGTAATTTTTGCAGAGGATTGCTCTATGATTTATATGATAGCCAATAACGAACCTGTTTATTATATGAATATTCGGGGGGGGTATGGTATGAGTGCGGATCTGGAATATCAACACAAAAGAGTAATGAATGGAATTTGCGCATAGTAAATGACAATAAAAATTTGTTTGCACACTTACTTAATGAAAATTTAATAAAAAAATGGGTATATATTATTCATTTTTCAGAAAATAAATTACAGCGTAGATTATTACGCCTTATTCATAATCCATTGTCATATCTTAATAAGTTTTTACCTGAAAAAACAAAAGGCTATGAAGATATTGACTGTGATATAAATAAACTAAAAAAGATATTGCAATAGTATGGTTTGCCTTGTCTTTTTTAGACAAGGATAAATCATGATTGTAACAGAAGAGATAATTAATAGTGATTTTAATAAATTAAAAAAATCAGCAAGAAATGCATTAGAAAAAAATGATTTAAAGTTTGCAGCCTTGTGTATGCAAAAAGCTGCTACTTTAATGTATAACTCCAATCTTATTTATGCAGATGCGGAATTAGAAGAAGATATGCATATTTTAGAAAAGAAAATTTTTACTGATAAAATAAATTTTATAAAAAAATCAGATAAAAAAAGAATTGTATTTTATGATTATTTTGTTTTAGATAATCGAGGTCTTACAGAACAGTATTTGAATTCTTTTTTTGAATCTGAATATGAAGTCCTTTTTATAGGATGTTATAAAGGTGAAAAATCTACTGAGATTTATAGAAAATTAAAAAAATATAATTTTAGAACAGAAATTATTATTGAAAAGAATATAATTAAGAAAACGAAAAGAATTGAAAAAACTATAGAAGAGTTTAAACCAGAGATTATTCTTGCACATACAGCCCCATTTGATGTAGCGAGTCTTGTTGCAATTGCTCATTTTCAAGGAAAATGCAAACGATACTTGAGTAATATAACGGATCATGCGTTTTGGCTTGGAACAACAATATTCGATTTTTTTATTGAATTTAGAAATTATGGTTACAACATTTCGAAAAAGTATAGAGGAATTTCAGAAAATAAATTGCTTTTGCTTCCATATTATCCAATCATAAACAGAGAAATAAACTTTGATGGTTTTAATTTTGATACGACAGGAAAGAAACTTATTTTCTCAGGTGGAAGTATTTATAAAATTCAAGGAAGTCCAGTTTTTTTAGAAATTGTAAAATATATACTTGAGAATCATTCGGATACAATTTTTCTTTTTTTAGGAAATGGAGATTTTTCTTATCTTGAAAATTTTGTAAAAGAGAATAGCCTTCAAGGACGATTTTTTTATAGCAAGGAAAGAAAAGATATTTATGAAGTCTTTAAGCATTGTACATTGTATTTGAATACCTATCCAATGCTTGGTGGGCTAATGACGCAATATGCTTGTATTGCGGGAAAGCTTCCAGTCACATTAAATACAAATGGTTTGCATCATTGCAATAATGTAGATGAACTTCTTTTAGGAAAAACTGATATAAGTATTCAATATAAATCTAAAGAAGATTGCGAAAGAATAATAGATTATTACCTTAATAATCCTAATGAGTTAGAATCTATTTCTAGGAAAATAAAATCAGAAATTATAAGTGCTGATGAATTTAGAAAATATCTTTTTGGATTTTTTGAAGGAAAAAATGATAGCCCTATAGAAAAAAAATATTATGATATTGATGTAAAAGAATGGGCAGACGGTTATTTGAAAAGATTTAATGAAAATAAGTGTATTTCGTATTATAAGCAGTTTACCTGTAAAAGTATAAAAATAGGAATAATTTTTTTTAAATATTTTATTAAGAGTATATTTTTATAATTGGTGGTATGGTTATATAGTTATTTAAAGGAGCTATAAATCTTAAAAGAATAACGACTTTAGTGAGAAATTATGACAATAAAGTTGCAACAGATAGCAGAATCTGTGATTTGAGCCATTTAGGAAGCGGAATTGATTCTGAGAATTTCGCTTCAAGCTATAAAAAATACAGACAGCCTGGAGTTGGAGTTCATCCGGGCGATATAGGAATGCACAGAATCGCAAAAAATATTTTGTGCGTTCTTTCTGAATAAAATAAAACAACAAATAACATTTCTGTAATTTTCTCATTTTCTAGGAAAAATAATGCTTTTAGCTATTTTAAAACTCAAAATTTTCCGCAAACTGTTTCGCCTGCGGAACAGGCACAATCTTGTGTGCGTTGTGAATATGTGCGACATGAACCGTGTTCAGGTTGGAAGAAAATCTTACGGAACAATCAGCGTGATAGATTTTTCTCCTGCTGACACAAAACTTATTATCGGAAATTACTGCTCGATTGCCGGCGGAACAACTTTCCTTTTGGGCGGCGAGCATAATCTTGACACAATCTCGACTTATCCGTTCAAGGTGCGGCTTTTTGGAGAAAAGCGCGAGGCTGGAAGCAAGGGAAACATTGTTATAAAAGACGATGTCTGGATTGGTCAGAATGCGATAATTTGCTCTGGCGTTACAGTCGGACAGGGAGCTGTTGTTGCAGCCGGTGCTGTGGTCACAAAAGATGTCGAGCCTTATGCAATAGTCGGGGGAAATCCTGCAAGGCTCATAAAGTACAGGCTGGATGAAAATCTTCGTAAAAAACTTGAAAAAATTGACGTCGCCGCCTTGTTCGATAAATTCACGAAAGAAGATATGCCGGTCGTTTATGAAAAGCTTGATGAAGAAATACTCGGTGAATTTTTGAAGAAATAGCTGATAACTTATTAATAATAACCAACCTTTTATTGGAGAATTTTAATGTCAAATAACAAACCTCGTATAATCGCCTTTTATCTTCCGCAGTTTCATCCTGTTCCTGAGAATGATGAATGGTGGGGCAAGGGCTTTACTGAATGGACTAATGTTGCAAAAGCTAAAAAATATTTTCATGGGCATTATCAGCCGAGAATTCCTGCTGACTTGGGCTTCTATGATTTGCGCGTTCCAGAGACACGAGAGGCGCAGGCTCAGCTTGCGAGAGATGCCGGAATCGAAGGTTTTTGCTATTGGCATTACTGGTTTGATGAAAATCATCAGCTTTTAGAGCGGCCTTTTAATGAAGTTTTAAAAAACGGAAAGCCTGATTTTCCGTTCTGCCTTGCTTGGGCAAATGAAAGCTGGTATGCGAAACTTTGGGATAAAGATGTAAGAAAAGATAAGCTTCTGATTGAGCAAAAATATGATGGAATTGCCCAGTATACAAAACATTTTTATGATGTTCTTCCAGCCTTTAAAGATGAAAGATATATAAAGCAAGACGGCAAGCCTGTCTTTGTAATTTATAAGCCGTTAGCTTCGCCTGAAATTTCAGTTTTTATAAAAACTTGGCGGGAACTGGCGAAAAAAAACGGACTTGAAGGAATTTATTTTGTCGGACACTGCATAAATGACAGAAAAAATATCAGCAAATATTTTGAGCTTGATTTAGATGCTGTTAATACTTGCTGTATGAATGATTACACTTCAAAAAGAAACTTTTTCGGAAAAACTTTTTATTACGTTTATAGGCATTTATTCAAAAAGCCTTTTGTTATTCCTTATAAAAAAGTAAGCAAGATGTTTTTTGATAAAAATACAGATGAAAATGAAAAAGTCTGCCCTTCAATTATAACAGGCTGGGATCACACTCCGCGCAGCGCAAAAAATGGAACTGTTTTCACTAAAGAAACTCCAGAACAATTTGCGGATCATGCTAAGGCTGTGCTAGAAAACACAAAAGGAAAATTTATATTTGTAAAAAGCTGGAATGAATGGGCGGAAGGAAACTATCTTGAGCCGGACTTGAAATTTGGACGCAAATATCTTGATGCGCTAAGAGAGGCAGTCAGCAGTCAGCAGTCAGCAGTCAGCAGTCAGCAGTCAGCAGTCGATTATGTAGCAAGAATTAGGTTTGTCAAGTACCAGTTTGTAAAAACTGGAGAAATCAGGCGGTGTGCCTGATGTTGTATATTTTTTATAACGAGATAGATAAAAATGAATGCGCAAAACTTGTACTAGAAGAAATAAATAATCCATATGTAACATTAATCCCAGCTGGGAAAAATATTTGGAGCTATAAAAATACATTTTCTAGATTTCTACTTCATATGGGATTTTGCCTACATTTTCCTTTTAAATATAATTTCAATCATAACTTTATTTCAATTGTAAAACAAATAAAAAAAAGTGATTCTATTTTAATATTTGCCGGTGGTTTCGGTATTTCCCCATGTCTTAGTTTTCCGTTTTTAAAATTCTGCAATGCTCAAAAAAAATATCTCTGGCTTTGGGATTCTGTTCTTTCGAAAACTGATTTAAGATTTCTTAAATACCTGAAAAAGTATTATGAAGTTTTTACATTTGATGCTTTTGATGCAGAAAAATATGGACTAACCTATAAAAATACTGTTGCTCATTTTCCTTTTGTCAGCATGAGTGCGCATGAAGAAAAATTAGAATCGGATATTTATTTTGTAGGAAAAGATAGAGGCAGATATGATAAGCTCAACAAATTATTTGAGATTTTCTCTAAGCTGGGCATAGTTTGCGATTTTAATATTCTCCGTGATGAAACTAGCCCTCAAAAAGAAAAGACTCTGAAATTTTCTGAAAGAAGAATTCCGCAATATGAAAATTATGGCAGGCTAAATAAAAGCCGTTCCGTTTTAGATATTCCAGTTGCTGGACAGCATGGGCTTACTCAAAGAACTTTGGAGTCTCTGTTTTTAAGGCGTAAAGTAATAACAACCAATGAATGGATAAAAAAAGAAAAATTATATAGTGAAGAAAATGTTTATATTATTACGGATGAGAATTTAAATGATATACAGGAATTTCTATCAGCCTCTTTCAGAAAAACTGATTTATCTGATTATAAAATTGATAATTGGATAAGAGCATTTATTGTTGAACGGGGGGGGTAAAATATAGCACTTTGCATATAATTTCTAATGATGTCAGGAGTATTGCCTGATGTCTTGGGAATTAGATGTTTCAATCATAATCGTAAACTACAATACAAAAGAGCTGACAAGAAACTGCCTGAAATCAGTTTTCGACAAGACAAACGGAATTTCATTTGAGGTTATTGTCTCAGACAACGGCAGCAATGACGGCTCTGTTGAAATGATAAAATCCGAATTTCCGCAAGTTGTTCTTATAGAAAACAATGCGAACCTGGGATTCGGGGCGGCAAACAACCGTGGATTAAAAATTGCAAAAGGAAAATACATTTTATATCTGAACAGCGATACCGTCCTGTTAAACAATGCTGTAAAGATTTTCTTTGACTATTGGGAAAATTCTCCTGAAAAAGAAAAAATTGGAGCTTTGGGTTGTGTTCTTCAAGATGATAAAGGAAATGTGATTCATTCAGGCGGTGATTTTCCGACTTATAAGAAAGAAATTTTTAGGCTTATAAAAGAAAATGTTGCGATTTCTGTAAATTCTTTACTTTCTTTTTTCCATATAAAACAGATTCATAAGAAAAAGAATAGACTTTTAAATGCCGTTTCTGAATCTGTTGACTATGTTACAGGTGCTGATTTATTTGTCCGCAATAACAGCTTTGCAGAATTTGATGAGAGATTCTTTTTATATTTTGAAGAAACTGATTTGCAGTTCAAAATGAATAAAAATAGTTTAAAACGGATTTTAATATCAGATCCTAAAACAATTCACCTTGAAGGAAAGTCAAATAAGATAAAAATGAAATCATTAGATAGGTATATTTCTTTTTCATCAGCTCAGATTCTTTTTTCAAGAATTCTATATTTTAAGAAAAATAATCATAAGAAAATTTGGCTGTTTATAATTTTTATTTTGGAACAGTTATATCTATTCCATTTTTTCTATAAAACAAAAAATATGCGTAAAAAATTATGGTCGTTATATGTCAGCTAAAATTGTCTTACTGATTTTTTTTGCCTCATTTTTATCTGTTGGTTTGGATTTTACAAAAGTCCATAGAAAATACAAAGAATATATCTTTAATATTTTTTGTATTGTTTTAATTTTGTTCTCTTCAACAAAAAGTCCAGAAACTTGCTATGACACAAATAATTATGTGCTTTTTTATAATTCAGTGCCAAGTATAGGTAATTTTGTTCCATATATATTAGGGTATGAGCCTGGCTGGGAGTTGCTTTGCATTTTTTTTAATGCTCTTGGATTAAATTATCATTTTTATTTTTTCTTTCTTTCAACAGTCTCAATTTTAATTTACAGATTTATAATATTGAAGAACTGTAAAAATATTTTTATTTCTCTTTTTACATACATATCATGTTTTTATTTTTTGAATGAAATTATAGTTTTGCGTCATGGATTAGCATCTTCATTGATTTTATTGGAAATTTATTATTTGTCAAAAAATCAGAAAAAACGAGCATTGCTTTGTGTTTTATTGGCATTTTCCTTTCATACAGTTGGAATTTTTGGCTTGCTACCGTTTTTTGTAAAGAATGAAAAGATTTCATATAGATTGTTTATTCTGATTCCATTGGCTTTTTTTATAAATGATAAAGTTTTTATAAAGTTTCTGGGAAGTTTGGGAGATTTGTCTGCAAACAATGTTTTATCAATGGTTTCAGTAAAAGTTAATAATTATTTGGAAAAGGAACATTCAGCAGGTGGGATAAAGACTGTAATTATTTATTCAATTTCTTTTTTAATGACTTTTATAGTTTTATTTAATCATAAAAAACAAAATCCTTTTTTACGTGAAACATCCCTTTATATGATTTTATCTGCTTATTTTATGATTGCTTTTTCTGCAATTGCCTCTTTTGGAAGAATCAATCAGTTATTCTTAATAAGTAATATTCCGCAGTCATCTTTTTATCTTGAAGAATATAAAAAGAAAAAAACGGAGTTCATCATTATTCCAATTTTTATAGCAGTGAATTTTTATATTTTTTTTAGACAAAACTTTATGAATAGCGGAGGTAATATTTTTCATTAATTATGGACGAAAGAGTTATTTTTTTAAGAAAAAAAATCGATGGTGAAAATTCGATAGAAGGATATGCTCAAAGAGTCGCAGAGGCAACAGGAGCGATTATAAAAGTTTGCCCCTGTCATTCAACAACAATAAGAGGAATGTTGAAAAATATAAAATTTGCAAAAAAAGAGCAGGGAAAAATAAATCATATAGCTGCGCAGACTGAAAGTTATCTTGTTCCATTTTTACGGAATAAATCAATTGTTACTTTTCATGATTTAGGAACTTTGTATTCTTCAAGAAATTTTTTATATAAAATCTTGAAAACATTAATTTATATAAAAACGGCAGAATTTTTTTCTAATGTGATTTCATTTGTTTCAAATCAGACTTTGTATGAATTTAAAAAACAAAGTTGGAAAAAAAATATAAATCTAAAAGTAATTTACAATTCGTATGATGAAAGACTGGTTCCTAATGATATTTCAGAAAAAGAGACAAAACCTGTCATATTGCAAATAGGAACAGGAGCACGAAAGAATCTTGAATCGACAATAAAAGCAATGCGTGGCATAAATGCGAAACTTCTTGTTATAGGAAAACTGACAGAACTTCAAATTTCACTATTAAAAGAAAACGATGTTGATTTTGAAAATGAGTTTGATGTGTCTTATGAAGAAATTGTTAATTGCTATAACCGTGCAAAGATTGTAGCATTCCCAACTTTTTATGAAGGTTTTGGACTTCCGATTATTGAAGCAAATGCTATGTGTAAGCCTGTTGTTTCCAGTGAACTTCAGATAATCAGGGAGGTCGGAAATGATTCTGTTTTTTATATAAATCCGAATGATATAGCTTCAATAAAAAACTCATTTGAAAAACTTCTTTTTGATAAAAATACCTATAACAATTTTGTTTCAAAAGGTACAGAAAATGCAAAACGTTTTTCTCCAGTTACTATTTATGAACAATATAGAGAACTTTACAGGAGCTTAGAAAATGGATAATAAAATCCCTAAAATAATTCATTACTGCTGGTTCGGAAAAAATCCTCTCCCGGAATTAGCTCAGAAGTGCATTGCTTCTTGGAAAAAGTATCTTCCTGACTATGAAATAAAGGAATGGAATGAAGAAAACTATGATGTCAGAAAAATTCCATACACAGCACAGGCCTATGATGCGAAAAAGTACGCTTTTGTTAGTGACTATGCACGCTTTGATATTTTGTATCAATATGGCGGATTGTATTTTGATACAGATGTTGAAGTAATAAAGCCGCTTGATGAAATCTTAAAACGCGGAGCGTTTGCTGGCGTTGAGAGTGCAGGCGCTCTCGCCGCCGGACTTGGGCTAGCAAGTCCGGCGGCGACTCCTATCTACAAAGAAATTCTTGATTCGTACAAAAATAGTTCTTTTATAAAAAATAATGGCTCGATGGATTTAACGACCGTTGTTGATAGAGTTTCTGATATTTTTCATGTGCATGGTTTTATTGCTAAGAACGAAATTCAAGAAATTGCTGGAATTACAGTTTATCCATCTGAATATTTCTGTCCTATAAATCCATCGACAGGTGAATTAAAAATAACTGAAAATACATATACGATTCATCATTATGCTGCAACTTGGACAATTCCATTGCGGAAAAAATATATGTCATTGAGGAATTCCCTTTCTAAAAAAATTGGAATCAAAATTGTAAAGATAATTCTTCTTCCTATGCAATTTGTCTGTGTTGTTAAGGAGATTGGGGTAAGAGCTACAATTCAAAAAAAATTAAGACGAAAATAAACTGAAAAAAAATCTTAATAATTGTTTCTGAATATCTTGATTTTAGTTTCTTAAAAAATATTTATTTCAATTTAAAAATCTTTTACATAACATTCTTCTCAAAATGAGGCAAAATATGGATAAAAATAATTTGTATCAACGTAAAATCCTTTTCGTTTCAAATACCGCAAATTTTCAAAAATTCAATCTTCCGTTTATGCACTGGTGTTCAAATCAGGGCTGGCAGGTGGATTATGCTTGTCCGAATGACGAGCCTGTAAAGGACTGCGATAATTATTTTGACGTTGAGATTTCTCGTTCTCCGTTTTCATTGAAAAATCTAAAGGCCATTATAACTTTAAAAAATATTCTAAAAAACGGAAACTATAATATTCTGCATTGTCATACACCGATGGGAGCTGTTGTTGCGCGGCTTGCTGGAAAGAGTTTCAGAAAAAATGGCTTGAAGATTATCTATACTGCGCACGGATTCCATTTTTACAAAGGCGCACCAATCTTGAACTGGATTATGTTTTATCCTGTTGAAAAATGGCTCTCAAAATATACAGATGTCCTTGTCTGCATAAATGAGGAAGATTATGAGCTTGCAATGCGGAAGAAATTCAAGGCGAAAAAAATAGTAAAAATCGACGGAGTAGGCGTGAATCTTGAAAAATATAATCCGCTGTCATTGTAGCCTATTTAAAAGAAAAGTTTGGAGAAAATATGGAAGATAAACATGTTGAACAAGAAAAAAACGTGCTTCGTTCAAAATACAAATACGATTCCCGCGATTTCATAATCCTCTACATTGCGGAGTTCATTCCCCGGAAAGACCACGAATTTTTCATAAAAAATATTCCTGAGCTGAAAAGGCGGATTCCGAACCTGAAAGTCATAATGCCAGGACGAGGCGTTCAGCTGAAAGAAATGAAAATTCTTGCCGTGAATCTTGAGGTTGACGACATTATCTGGTTTCCCGGCTACAGAAAAGACATAAATCTGCTCTGTGCGTTTTCCGACCTTTACGTTACGACAAGCCGGCAGGAAGGGCTTCCAATCAGCGTGATTGAGGCGATGGCGAGCGGAGTTCCGGTTGTGGCAAGCAATATCCGCGGCCAGACTGACGCTGTTGTTCCCGGACGAAACGGAGAACTTTACCAGCTGGGAAATGACGCTGACTTTGTGGAAAAAATCCTGAAACTCTACAAAAATCCAGAGCTTAGAGCAGAGATGCGGAAGAATAATATAGAAGATTCTGCAAAATATTCGGTTGACATCGCGGTAAAGAAGATGGCGGAGATTTATGGGGAGTGTGTGAAAGAATAAGTCAATTTTACTTTTTTCAGTATAAATAATTTATAATACTTTTTTTATTCAGCCCTAGGTGTTTCATTTTGCCTAGGGCTTTTTTTTTTGCTCAACAAGTTGCACAATATAATGCATTTTTCATTTGACAAAAGTTTTGAAAATTCATATATCTATTTCAAATGACAAAGGATTTGACAACAGGAAGCCCTATGCGGCTGATTTTAGGATTTTCGGTTCCAGTTTTCTTTGGATATTTGTTCCAGCAGTTCTACAATCTTGCGGACACGGTGATTGTAGGCAAATTCCTTGGTGTTTCCGCGCTGGCTTCGGTTGGCTCTACGGGGGCGGTCTGCTTTCTGATTATCGGAGGCTGCATGGGAATCTGCAACGGCTTTGCTATTCCAGTTTCGCAGAAATTCGGGGCAAGGGACTATGATTCCATGCGCAATTTTATTGCAGGGGGAGTCAAGCTTACTGCTGCAATTGCCGTTCTTGTTACGACTGTTACGGTTGTTTTCTGCAAGCCTCTTCTTGTTCTTATGAAAACCCCAGCGGACATCTTTGACGGCTCTTACGGCTATCTTGTTATAATCCTTGCGGGAATTCCTGCTTCTCTTGCTTACAATCTGCTTGCGGCTGTAATCCGCTCCCTTGGGGACAGCAAGACTCCTCTTATTTTTCTTGTTGTTTCTTCTGTGCTGAACATTGCCCTGGACTTGTTTTTTATCCTTGCGATGAATTCCGGAGTGGAAGGAGCTGCTCTTGCGACTGTTATTTCCCAGGCGGTCTCAAGTGTTGCATGCTTTTTTTATATTCTTAAAAATTATCCGATTCTTCATCTTTCCAAGGAAGACTGGAAGATAAACAGCCATCACGTGTATGTTCTTCTTTCCATGGGGCTTCCTATGGGATTGCAGTATTCTATTACCGCAATTGGAAGTGTTGTCCTCCAGACTGCCGTAAACAGCCTTGGCTCTGTGGCGGTTGCTTCTGTAGCGGCGGCAAGCAAGATTGCGATGTTCTTTTGCTGTCCGTTCGATGCCATGGGAACAACTATGGCGACTTATGGCGGACAAAACACCGGCGCGCACAAGTTTTCTCGTCTTAATCCCGGAATCTTCAGCTGCTCGTTCCTCGGACTTGTCTATGCGCTTCTTGCGTTTGGCATTATGCTTGTTTTCGGGCGGAATTTGGGGCTTCTGTTCATTGATTCAGGCAATGAGGAAATCCTTGGCAATATCTACAAATTCCTTGTGATTAACAGCGCGTTTTACTTTCCTCTTGCCCTTGTGAATATTGTGCGCTTTATGATTCAGGGAATGGGATTCAGCCAGCTTGCGGTTTTCGCAGGTCTTTTTGAGCTTGCCGGGCGTGGTGTGTTCGGGCTTGTTTTTGTGCCTGTGTTCGGCTACACTGCCGCCTGCTTTGCTTCTCCTGCCGCTTGGATTCTTGCAGACAGTTTTCTTATTCCTGCCTACTTTATCTGCAAAAAACGCCTTGAACGCTAGATTTTTCCAAGAGATTGTCAGATTCTCCCCGGCAATGACAGCTGTTTTCTGGAAATTTAAATATTCCTGAGGAATATGGCGAATTCTTTGGGAATATTTAATATTCTTGTAATTTTATTCATTTTCTTCAGGAATATGTATAAATATTGAAGAATGCTGTATATTCTTCTGGAATATTAAATTTTCTTGAGGAGTATACAATATTCTTGAGAATTTTGCATAAAAATTGAAGAATAGAAGATATTCTTGGCGAATATGCAGTATTCCAGAGCTTTTATTCATTTTCCTGCATAAAATTCTTTTTTTCTGCATAAAATCATCATTTCCTTTTGCTTTTCCTTTCATTCTTTGGTATTTTACTATCATTATCGGGCTTGACCCGATAATCTTGTGTCAAAAGGGATTGCCCGATCAAGTCAGGCAATGACAGGTAGCAAGGTACGACAATATCAAGTAGCAATGTCTCTTTCTTAAAAATACCTAAACTCAAGCCTAAAAAAGCCGATGAATAATTGAGAGTGCCGTTTGCGGCTTTTCAGTTAGAAAAAAGAGGTTTTCCTATGAGATTCAAGAGGCTGGCTCTGCTGTTCATCGTTGTCTGTGCGGCTTTCTGCGCGAATGCAGTTTCTGTCGCTTTTCAGATTGTCCAGCACGGGGATTCGGAAATTAGAAGTTCTTCCTACGTTATTGAGGAAGGCTTGTTTGACTTTTTCTTCGGAAAGGGAATCATAATTTCAAATTCTCCGGCCATTGCTTCTGACAGCGTGGAAAATGACGCTTCTTTTTTTGAAAAGTCCAGACAGGAGGCTTGGGAAGGCGGCGTTGATTATTTTGTAGAGCTTACAGCGGATTTCAGCTCTTCAAATTCGACGAATCCTGACGCTGACCTTCTTGCGAATCTCTCAAGCCTTTCGTATAAAGTTCTGAATGTCGGCTCTGGGGCGGTTCTGGGGAGCGGAAAAAAAGTTCCTCCTGCTTCAAGCCAGTTCAAGGACAAGCGCAAGGGACTTTCCGATTTTGCTTTTGGAATAGCAGACGATATATATAAAATCATCCGTAGGTAGGGGACGTATGAAAAAGTTTTTATCTGGAATTTTATTTTTGTTGATTTCCGTTTTCATTTTTGCCGACTCAAGCGCATCGATTGAAGGCGTGATTGAAGTTGCCGGCAAGGATGAGCTTCCGGCCGGATATTTTGGAAAAGCTGCCGGTTATCTTCCGGGAGACAGCGTTTCAATTACAAATCCGAACACTGGAATCACTTTGCAGATTCTGAACCTTGGCACTTTGGACGCTTCAGGCGGAATTGCCATTCTTATTTCAGAAGAGTCTGCGAAAAGCCTTGGAATAGAGCGGAATTCAGGTGTAAAGGTAAAGCTTGCCCCTCGCTCAGGATATTTTGACGAGACAGTTTCAGGAAATGCGGTTCTTGATGAAAAAACTTTGCCAGCTGAAAAAGAAGAGACTGAGGAAACTCCGTCTGCGCCTGCTGTTCAAGCCGAGCCAGAAGTTGCCAGTCAGCCTGCTGAAACTGCCGCTGTTGCCGCGGAAGTTACTCCTGTTGCGGTTGCTGGTGTTCCTTTGATTGCGGACACGGAAGACAACGGCGAGGAAGAAAATGCTGAGGTCGCGGCTGTAGAAGATGAAAATTCTGCGGAAGAAGAAATTCCTGCGGAAGAAGAAATTCCTGCGGAAGAAAGTAATTCTGAAAATGAAGATGATTTTTCAGATGTGGAAAAACTTGCTGCAGAGCCAGTTGAAGAAGCCGCCGCGGACGAAGAGCCTTCCGTTGAATCAGCTGAAGAAGAAACAGAGCCTGTAGTTGTTGAAGCTCCGGCTCCAATAGAAGAATGCGAAGTTCCACAAGACGATGAAGAGTCTTCTGCGGAAAATGTTTCAGAAGAACCTTACGAAGACTATGAAAGCATAGAAGACGGATTCCTTGAGTCAAAAGAAGCAGTTGAGCAGCCGTCTCCTGCGGAAGAAAGTGAAGCGGAAGCTGTTACGGTTGAAGAGCCAGCTCCAATCGAAGAGGAAACAGAAGATTCGCCAGAAGAAGAAAATGCGGAGCCTGTGATTGTTGAAGAGCCTCAGCCAGAGAAAGAGGCGGAAGCTCCTGCGGAAGATGAAATTGAAGAAGAAGCCATAACTGTAGAAGAGCCTTCTCCAATTGAAGATGATTCTGCTGCGGAAGAAAAACAAGCGGAAGAAGTTTCAGAGCCAGATGAGGTTGTGGAAGAACCTGCTGCAGAGCCTGAAGCTCAAGTTGAACCAGAGATTCAATCTAGCGAAGAAACTGAAAGCAGTGATTATGCTCCGATTATTCTTGTTCCTTCCGAGCCGGAATCTCCAGAGCCTTCTGCAGTTGCTTCGGAAGATGAGCCGATTGAAATTGTACCAGTTGAATCTGTTCCAGAAGAAAAAAAATCAGAACCTGAACCTTTGCAGACTGAATATCCTGTAAATATTCAGAATCACGTGGTTTCTTCTGAAAGTGCGCTTGAAAAAAACTGTTACTATATTCAGATTGCGACAATGGGAAACATTAAGAATATTGAGAATCTTCTTGTTAAGTATTCAAAATATCCTGTTTCGCTTATTCCTGCTGGAAAAAATTACCGTGTTCTTGTCGGACCTCTTTCTGTGGACGAATACGGCGCGGTTCTTGCAAAGTTCAAGGATGCAGGATTCAAGGACGCATTTGTCAGAAAAAGATAATTTGTTTTGCAAATAAAATAAAGGCGGAAGTCCCGTTTGTGGATTTTCCGCTTTTTTTGTTTTAAATAAAAAAAATGTTTGCTTTCTTAAAAAAGGTGATATATAATAAAGTCAACTCGTGTTGATAACTTGTATAAAAAATTGGAGGTTTTATGAAGATTTTTGGAAAATGCGTTAGAGCGGCAGTTGTTTGTGCTTCAGTTCTTTCACTTGCGGCCTGCGGAATTTCTACAAAAAACCGCGGTTCAGCAAACATAACAGTTCTTCCTGTTGAAAATATTGCTGATGATTTTGTTATGGGCGTTGATGTTTCGTCCATGATTTCCGTGGAAAATGCCGGCGGTGTTTTTTACGATGCGAACGGAAAAAAGGCTGATTTGCTTGAGCTTTTGAAAATGGGCGGCGCGAATTGCGTTAGAATCCGTGTGTGGAACAATCCTTTTGATGCGAACGGAAACGGCTACGGCGGCGGAAACAACGATATTGAAACTGCTGTAAAAATCGGAAAAAGAGCAACTGATGCAGGTCTTGGCGTTTTAATTGATTTTCATTATTCGGATTTCTGGGCTGACCCGAACAAGCAGTCAGTTCCAAAAGCCTGGAAAAACATGACATTCGATGAAAAAGAAGCCGCGTTGTCAAAATTTACAACTGAAAGCTTGGAAAAACTAAAGTCTGCCGGCGTAAAAGTTACAATGGTTCAGGTTGGAAACGAAATCAACAATGGAATGTGCGGTGAAATGTACGATGACAAAGTTTTGGCTTTGGTTGGAGCCGGATGCAAGGCTGTAAGAAACTTTGACAAAAACATTCAGATTGTTGTTCATTACACAGATCCGCTTTCTGAAGGATATTTGGAAAAAAGGGCGGGGCTGCTTGAAAAATTCAATGTTGACTACGACATTTTTGCAACTTCATATTATCCTTTCTGGCACGGAGAAGCCGGAAAACTTTCTGTCACTTTGAAAAAACTTTCGAATATTTACAACAAAAAAGTTATGGTCGCGGAAACTTCATATCCGTTTACAAATGATGACGGCGACGGATTCGGAAACGTTGTGTCTGGAATGTCTTCGGAGCAGGAATTTGACTATCCGTTCTCTGTTGAAGGCCAGGCTGTCGCAGTCAGGGATGTAATTTCGGCTGTTGCTTCTGTAAAAAAAGGCGTTGGCGTTTTCTATTGGGAGCCTGCATGGATTCCTGTTTGCCATTATAAGCCTGAAGCACCGGATGCACAGTCTGTTCTTGAAGGAAATTTTAAGGCATGGGAAAAATACGGCTGCGGCTGGGCTTCTTCTTATGCTGCTGAATACGACAAGGAAGTTCGCTCTGCAAGAAACGGCGGCACTTGGGACAATCAGGCTTTCTTTGACTTTGACGGAAAATGCCTTGATTCAATCAATGTGTTCAAATATGCGCGCACAGGTTCAAAAGGCAAGCTGAATGTAATCCGCGTGGAAAATCCTCGTGTTGAATTCGCCTACGGAAAGCAGGAAGAATTGCCGAAAACTGTAAAAGTTGTTTACAATGACGGTTCTGTAAAAGACGAGCCTGTTGAATGGGACGCAGCTGCCGCAAAAGCTGTAACTGGAAAGCCTGACTTTGGCGAATACAAAATTCCTGGCAAGCTTAAAAAAGGCGGAAAGGCTGAATGCACTGTAAATGTTACCGCAAGCAATTTCCTTGTAAACGGAAGCTTTGAAAGCGGCGACCTTACTGGCTGGACTGTTGAAAATCCGCTTGGAAAAGGAACTCCAAAAATTGACAAGAACAACCAGAATGCAAAAGAAGGCGTCTGCTACTTTACCGCATGGGAAAAAGACAATTTTGAATTCACGGTTTCCCAGACTGTAAAAGAATTTTCAGCCGGAAAATACAAGTGCTTTGCGCATTTTGAGGGAACTGGAATAAAAAATCCTAGCGGAACAGTTTTCAAGGCTGTTGTTCAGAAAAAAGACGGAGGCAAAAAAGAATTCACTTGCGATGTTACAATTCCAAACACTTGGAAAAAATTCTTTAAAGCGGAGCTTCCTGTAATCGAGCTTGACGATTCAACTGAGTCAATAACTGTCGGCGCGCTCATAAAAGCTGAATTTGACGCTGCTTCGGGTGCTAACGGCGCTTGGCTTGTAATGGACGACGTTAACTTGCTCCTTGTTGAATAATAAAAAAAGCCTTGCTATAATCAGACCATGCTTGGATTTATTACACTTTTGATTTGCCTTGGAGAGGTTGTTTTTCCTACGTTTATGCTTTGCCTTGTTTATCCTTTCAGCAGGAAAGCAGCCCTCTTTTGGTCTGATTACATAACTTGCCGGTGTGCAAGAGTTGTTTTTGCAATTTTAAAATTGTATAGAAAATTTCAGTTTCTTGGCGACAAGGAAAATTTGAAATTACTTCCAGAACAGTTTGTTGTGATTTCCAACCACCAAAGCCTTTTTGACATCGTTGTTTATCTAAAGTATTTCGGCGGAAAAAAAGCGCGGTTTGTCGCAAAAGACACTCTTGGCTCTGTTCCGATGGTCGGAAAAATGCTGAAAACTCAAGGACACTGCATGATTCCCCGCCACGGAAGCCCTTCTGTTGCAATGTCTTCCATAGATAGCTTTGCCTCCCGGGTTTTGCAAAAAAAGCAGATTCCTGTAATTTTCCCGGAAGGAACAAGAACCCGCGACGGAAATGTTGGCCAGTTTTATGCGGCTGGATTCAGACGGCTGGTTGAAAGCACTAAGCTTCCTGTCGCAGTTTGCGCTCTTGACGGCGGCTGGCAGATTTCAAGGCTCAATTCTCTTTTTAGGAATCTTCACAAAGGCTCGTACCGCGTAAAAGTTCTAAAGGTTTATCCTTTCCCTGAAACAAAAGAAGAGGAAAAGCGAATCCTTGAAGAATCCCGGGAGCTTATAAAAAATCAGCTTGAAGAATGGAGAAAACTTCCAGTTGCTTCTTCAGTTGTGTAATTTTGAGTTTTTTCAGTGATTTTATGCTGAAAATTTGGATATTTGTAGTTTTATTTTGCTTAGAATTGCTGTTCTGTTCTTGACACACGAATGTTAAATTGTGTATATTTCTAGAACATATAAAGAAATCTGTGGTTGTTTCTAAGGTTCATCCATTTTGAATCGCCGCTGTTTCTTTCAAATAAAAAAAAGCTTTCGGTTTTATGGAAAGCTGCAAATCTACTATGGAGGAAGACGATGGCCGGAGCCAGTAAGAACTCTCGTACAACTGTTGCAACACAGAAATTTATTTGCCCAGATTGCGGCGGTGAAATTGTAATGAAGACTTTTTTTGAGAACGGAAAACTCAAGAATCTTGCAGAATGCCAGAAATGCAAACGCATTGAGCGCAGACCTAAAGATTTTAAATAAAAATCAAAGCCGTAAACGGTATTTTCATAGGAATTTATTCGGAGGTATCCTGTGTCAGTAAAGAAAACATCTGCAGAAAAAAGACACGCACAGAGCGAAGTTCGCAGAATGCGCAACAAGGCAGTTAAGTCTAGAGTACATACAAGCTTGAAGAAATACATGGAAGCTATCCTTAAAAAGGATCAGCCTCTTGCTCAGGAAAAACTCAAGGTTCTTCATTCAGAGCTTGACAATGCATACCGCAAGGGTGTAATAAAACTCAATGCCTGCGCACGCAAAAAGAGCCGCATGGCTGTTCTTTACAATGTAACTTTTGCAGCTGCAAAATAAACTTTGAAGGATGTTGTTAAAAAACAGCATCCTTTTGTTTGTGGTATTGGAATGTCTTCAAAAAAAGTTACAAAAAACGATTTGCTGGAAGCTGTTTATCAAAATACAAAATACGAAAAGCTTGCAGTTCAGACCATCATGGAAAATCTTTTTGATCAGATGAAGGAAGTTCTAAAAGATGGTAATACAATTGAATTGCGCGGTTTTGGAACGTTTGAGGCGCGGCTTCGCAAAGGAAGGCAAAATGCCCGCAATCCAAAAACAGGACAGCAGCTTTCTGTTGCTCCTCATTATGTTGTCGCTTTCCGTTCTGGTCAGGAATTAAAAAAAGCTTTATGGGATTTGCCTGTGAGCGAAGTTTCCAATGAACAGAATTAAAATCTTTTCCATTTTTAAGATTCAAGAGGTGTGCTGATGTCAGGATTTTCCGCTGGAAATTTAACAGTATTTGGACAAGAGACTGAATTCGACGGTGTGTTGGAATTTTCAGACAATCTTGTTATTACTGGCAAATTTCATGGAACAATAAACGCATCTGGCAATCTTGAAATTGAAAAAACTGCGGTTTGCGATGTTGACAAAATGAGCGCAAATTCAATTGTTGTTTCAGGAAAAATAACTGGAGATATAGAAGCAAAAGACCGTATAGAACTTTGTGATGGAAGCAAGGTTCACGGAGATTTAAAAGCTGCAAGGCTTCGTATTTCTGACGGAGTGGAATTTGAAGGAAAAATTTCCATGATTGATGAAATTCCTGCCTCTGATATTTTTTCTGTTGCTTCGGAAGAATATAAAAATTCACTTATTATGCAGTCAAATGAAGCTAGATAATTTTCAAAATTAATTTTTATTGACAAAAGTGCAGTAGTAAGATTAAAATAAAACTGTTTATTAGTAATTTTATTTCTTTTATTTTTCCGAAAATTTATCAAAAATGCCCTTTTGCTGGGTTTTTTATAAAATATGCTGGAAGTTTTTATTCTGGCTTTTTTGAAATTAAAAATCATAAAAATTATTGCAGTTCTTGCATATAAAAACGACATGCCATTTCTTTTGGGATGCCTATTTTGGAGTAATCTATGGCAATTATAAAACGCCGTAATTCAGATGAAGCAGCGGAAATTCAGACAGAAGAAACCGCAAGCCAGTTGGAAGGAAATGAAAATCCTGAATCTACAGAATCAGACGAGGCAAAAAATCCTCCTAAAGTAAGAAGACGTCGGATAGTGAAAAAATCATCTGAACAAGAAGAATCATCGGAAAATTCAGAGCAGCCTTCTTCTGAACCGCAGGAAAATGATTCTGTTGCAGCTGAATCTTCTTCAGAGCCGCAAACTCAATCACACCATGAAGTTTCAGAATCGAATTCAGATTCAGCGCATGAAGAGCATTATGTGCCTCGCCAGCGTTATGACAATAGAAGATGGAACGGCAACAACCGCTACGGAAACCGCCGCTACAACAATAACCGTTATAACAACACAAACTATGAGAAAAATCTTCAGGCTAGGCTAGAGGCTGTTCAGGCTGCCCAGAAAATTGAAAATCCAGAGGAATATGAATCAAAGCCGCGTCTTTTGATTAATGACCTTACAAAAAAAAGTATGCCGGAACTTAGAGAGCTTGGCGTTCAGTACGGAATTTCTGCTGATGAAATGGCTCCTATGAAAAAGCAGGATTTGATTTTTTCTATTTTACGCGCGCATACGGAACACGGCGGAATTATTTTTGCTTCCGGTGCTTTGGAAATTCTTCCTGACGGCTATGGCTTTCTTAGAAGTCCGCAGAACTCTTATCTTCCTGGACCTGATGACATTTATATTTCGCCAAGCCAAATCCGCTTGTTCAACTTGAAAACTGGCGACACGATTTACGGCCAGACAAGAAGTCCAAAAGAAGGCGAAAAATTCTTTGCGCTTTTACGCATTGAAACTGTGAATTTTGAAGATCCTTATGTTGCGCAGACTCGTGTTCCTTTTGAAAACCTTACGCCGCTTTATCCTAACGAAAAACTTCGGCTTGAAACAGTTTCAACAGAACTTAGCACACGCATTGTTGATCTTTTTGTTCCGATTGGAAAAGGCCAGCGTCTTTTGATTGTTGCTCCTCCAAAGGCCGGAAAAACAACGCTGATGCAGAAAATTGCAAATGCCATAACTGTAAATAATCCGGAAGTTTACTTGATTGTACTTCTTATTGACGAGCGTCCGGAAGAAGTTACGGAAATGGAGCGTTCTATTCATGCGGAAGTTATTTCTTCAACTTTTGATGAGCAGGCGACTCGCCATGTTCAGGTTGCTGAAATGGTTTTGGAAAAAGCAAAACGCCTTGTTGAGCATAAGCGCGATGTTGTCATTTTCCTTGATTCTATAACTCGTCTTGCCCGCGCATACAACCAGACTGTTCCGACTTCTGGAAAAGTTCTTTCCGGCGGTGTTGATTCGAATGCGCTTCATAAGCCAAAGAGATTTTTTGGCGCGGCTAGAAATGTGGAAGAGGGCGGTTCTCTTACAATAATTTCAACTTCGCTCATTGAAACTGGAAGTCGCATGGATGAAGTTATTTTTGAAGAGTTCAAGGGAACTGGCAACAGCGAAATCGATCTTGACAGAAAACTTGCTGAGCGCAGATTGTTTCCGGCAATTAACATTAAAAAATCAGGCACAAGAAAAGAAGAGCTTTTGCTTTCTGAAGCTGAACTTCAGCGTATGTGGATTCTTCGCAAAGTTCTTAATCCTATGGATGATGCCGATATGCTTGAGCTTATCCGCGACAAGATGCGGAAGACAAAGGACAATGAAGCTTTCCTTGCGTCAATGAATCCGGGCGGTTTGTCTGAAGAATAAAAAAAGCACGGTTTTATAAAGATGTTTTTGTGCAATTTTGGCACTTTCTTTATAAAATCCCGTGCAATATAAAGTGGGGCTGTCCAATGACAGCCTTCTTTTTTTTAAATTACTGTTCCGTCTGGAATAACTGCGCCTTTTCTGATAACGATGATTCCGTCTGAACTATAGAACAAACCGTGGTCTCCATCTTCATAAGTTTTTCCATTGATGTTTATGCAGCAGTTGTTTCCAATGTGGGCATTTTTATCAATGATTGCTTTGTTGATTTTGCAGTTCTTTCCGATTCCAAGATCTGGAATTTTCTTCTTTTTGTTTTCAGCCTTGTCCTCTTCGCTTTCGTAGAAGTCCGCGCCCATCATTACAACGCCGTTCAGGTCGCAGCCTTCATTAATTATTGAGCGGATTCCTATTACAGATTTTTGCACGCGTGAATATTCGATTACGCAGCCTTCGCTTGCAAGTGTCGCAGTCATGTTTGCGTTGTTGATTTTGCTTGGCGGAAGATTGCGCATTTGTGTGTAAATCGGCTTGTCTTCTTCGTAAAGGTTGAAATTTGGAACAGGATTTGTAAGATCCAATGTGGCTTCATAGAATGAGCGGATTGTTCCGATGTCTTCCCAGTAGTCGTTGAAAATGTAGCTATTGACCTGCTTTGACTTTATTGCCATTGGAATAATTTCTTTTCCAAAGTCAGTTTTGTCATTGCTTAAAAGCTCTTCCATTGTTGAAGCGTTGAAAATGTAAATTCCCATTGAAGCCAGATATTCAAGGCTTGCAGGAAGGTCTCCTCTTGATTTTTCTGGGATTTTCCAGGCGTCAATGTTCATGTCTGCGGCTGGTTTTTCCATGAAAGCTGTAATGCGGTTTGTGTCGTCAACCTGCATGATTCCAAATCCAGAAGCATCACGGCGGTTTACGGCTTTTGCTGCGATTGTGATTTCCGCGCCGCTTTCAATGTGCTTGTTCATAAAATCCTTGAGGTTCATCTTGTAAAGCTGGTCGCCTGAAAGGATTATGTAATGTGTCGGACGCTGAACTCTAAAATGCCCGAAATTTTTGCGCACTGCGTCAGCAGTTCCTTCATACCAGCCTGAATGCTCAAGAGTCTGTTCCGCCGCAAGAATTTCTACAAATCCGTCTGAAAAGCGGTCGAAATTGTAGGA
Organism: uncultured Treponema sp.; assembly: GCF_934725225.1. Taxonomy (NCBI): domain Bacteria; kingdom Pseudomonadati; phylum Spirochaetota; class Spirochaetia; order Treponematales; family Treponemataceae; genus Treponema; species uncultured Treponema sp. Next base: position 121,125 of record NZ_CAKVAM010000003.1, on the reverse strand, counting down.
ATTGTTTATGTGAAGGTGGAGCGATGCAGAGTTGAACTGTGTCAAAAGATAGATTTTTTTGTAGCCAGAGTTGATGCAGTTTGAAATAGGAATATCAACAATTCTATATTTTCCGCCAAAAGGAACCGCTGGTTTGGATCTTTCTTTTGTAAGAGGGTAGAGCCTTGTTCCTTTTCCTCCGCCCAAAATGATTGCAAGAACTCTTGGTTCTTCTTTGTTTTTCAAAGCCATATTATTAAATTCCTCCGCTTGTTAAAAATTGAGATTCGCACCCAAATTTTTTGAAATATTCTTTCAAATATTATAAATCACTTTCTGAATTTTGCAACAAAATATCTTGATTTTATTATACGAAACTTCCAAAAAAATCATTTTTTTTAGCTGATTCCGCAAAAAGTTAAACAGTCTGCTTTTCTTTCATTCCAAGAAATTCCTTGAACAGTTTTTCCTGCATCGGCTTGGCGTAGTAGAATCCCTGGGCGATGTCGCAGCCGCTTGTTTTCAGCATTTCGCACTGGTCTTTTGTTTCGACTCCTTCGGCAACCGTTGTTATGTTGAGCTTTTTCGCCATTTCAATTACAGAAGTTATGATAATTCTTTCCTTTTGATTTTTGTTTTCTTCTTGGGACGAAAGAAATTCCTTGTCCAGCTTTATTACATCAGCCGGCATATTCTTTAAAAGGTTCAGCGAAGAATATCCTGCGCCAAAATCATCTACGGAAACAGAAAATCCGGCTTTTTTTATTTCGCTCATTATTTTTATAAGGCGGCTCGGATTGTCTATCATGATTCTTTCTGTAAGCTCGACTTCTATTTTGTTGTCGCCGATGTCGTAGCTACGTGAAATTTGCTTCAGCTCGCTGATTAAATTCGGGTTGTAAAGATTGTAGCGGCTTAAATTAAATGAAATTGTAAGCGGCTGGCTTTTGCTTTCTGGAGTTTTGTTCCATTCTTCAAGGAAAAGGCAGACTCTGTTCAGAACAAATTTATCGATTTTTTCTATAAAACCGTTGTCTTCAAAAAGCGGAATGAATTTTGCAGGCGAAAGAAAACCTTTGCGTGGATTGTTCCATCTTATAAGAGCTTCAGCGCCGATTACAGTTTCGTCCTCAAACTTGAACTTTGGCTGGTAAAAAACTTCAAATTCCTTGTTTTCAAAAGCTTCTTCCATAGAAAGCGTTATTTCTCTGTTCCAGTTGTGGGAATCTTTCAGCTCGCTTGTATATTCGATTACTCTGTGGGTTGCAAAATTGTTTTTGTAGAGTTTTTGGGCTAGATTCGCCTTGTCTATCATGGATTCTATGTCGTCTAGCGGATTTTCTATGCGGTAAATGCTTGCGCTGAATGTAAACTGGTATTTTGGAGGAAGATAATTTTTTACGATATTGTCCACATTTGTCATGTTGTAGACGCGCTCTTCTATGTCCCAGAAAAATTCCATGTTTTTTATAAGGAAAACAAAATTGTCTGCGTAAAACCTGCACACAAATTCATTTTTTCCGCATTGGGAGGCAAAATGTTTTCCAAGAAGCTTTAGAATTTCATTTCCGCAGAGAATTCCGTAAGTGTCGTTTATGATTCTAAAGTTGTCCGCATTAAGCGAAAGAATCATGTATTCGTTTGGAAGCGCATTTTTCAGAAGCTTTTTTGCATCGGTTTCAAACTGGCTGTATGCGGGAAGCCCTGTTATGTTGTCATGTTCAATCATGTAGCTTTTTTTATGCAGAATCAGCAGAAGAAGAGCTATTACGAAGCAAATCAGCGTAGCAAAAAAAATTAAAATCATTGCGGCAAAACGTGGACTGTACATTTTTATAATCTCGTAAAAAGTTTAAGTAGAATGAATAAAGTATAAACTGCAATTCTTCAAAAAACAAGAAAAATTTTGTTTAAAATGCGCGATGTTTTCGGCAAACTGATTTAGCTTAACTTTTTTATTCGGATTCCGATAAACTAATTGAGGTTATGTTATGATTAGAGGCTGGTATATCGGAGCAAGCGGAATGAACGCTCAGCAGAACAGGCTGGACACAATTTCGAACAATCTTGCGAATGTAGACACGACAGGCTTTAAAAAAGAAATTCCTGTAAACAAGGAATTCAGCGAGCTTTTGCTTAGAAGAACTGCGGCAGATGGCGTGTACAAAACACCGTTCGGTTCTGCGGATGCGGCTCCTATAATCGGTTCAATCGGGCTTGGCGTTGAAACAAATGAGCTTTACACAGATTTTACTCAAGGCTCTTTTAAATCGACAGACACTAAGACAGACATGGCTTTGGGCGGAGAGGGATTTTTTGCAGTTCAGACTCCGGCTGGCGAACGCTATACACGCAACGGAAATTTTCACCTTGGAAAAGAAGGAATTCTTTTGACAAAGGAAGGTTATCCTGTTCTTGGTGAAAACGGAGCAATTCATGTTCCTAACGATAAATTTTTTGTAAATCAGGACGGAATGATTTATACAAATGAAGACAACGAGCTTGTTGACAGAATAAAAGTTGTCCGCTTTGAAAACGAGCGTTTCATAAAAAAACAAGGCTCTTCGCTTTGGAATTCAAATGAAATTTCAGGAGATGCGTACATTGCGGAAGGTGATGAGCGTCCGCGGCTTTTGCAAGGATATACAGAAGCAAGCAACGTGAATGTTGTAAACGAAATGGTTCAGATGATAGAAGTAAACCGCGCTTACGAGGCGAACCAGAAATCAGTTCAGACAGAAGATAGCATGATGGATACGCTTTGGTCTAAAGTTGTTACTGTAAACCGCTAATAAGAGGGAATAGAAAATGGTAAGAAGTTTATGGAATGCCGCTACAGGAATGAACGGCCAGCAGATGAATATAGACACAATCTCAAACAACCTTTCTAACGTAAATACAACCGGATTTAAGCAGCACCGCGCTGAATTTGAAGACCTTCTTTATCAGAATGTAAAGCTTGCAGGAACTCCGGCTACAGAAGACACTGTAACTCCTGTTGGACATCAGATGGGAAGCGGTGTAAAAGTCGGGGCAACACAGCGCATTATGACACAAGGCTCTTTGCAGGCGACCGGAGTTGACACAGATGTTGCGGTTGTCGGCGACGGATTTTTTAGAGTTCAGCAGTACGACGGAAGCTGGGCGTACACAAGAGACGGTTCGTTCAAGGTTGATTCAACTGGTCAGCTTGTAACGGCAAACGGACTTCGTGTAATGCCAGAAATAATTATGCCGGAAGGATTTCAGCTTGAGACACTTTCTATTTCTGATGGCGGAAGAGTAAACGTAAAAGTAAACGGCGAGCTTGAGCCTGTTGAAGTCGGCCAGCTTGAGCTTTACAGATTTCCGAATGCAGTCGGACTTGAAAATACAGGCGACAATCTTTACAAAGTTACAAACGCTTCTGGAGAGCCAATCGCCGGACGTCCTGGAATTGACGGAATGGGAATTACAAAGCATAAGTTCCTTGAAATGAGCAACGTTTCTGTTGTAAATGAAATGGTTCAGATGATTGTTGCCCAGCGCGCTTATGAGTTCAACTCAAAGGCAATTCAGACTAGCGACAATATGCTTCAGACTGCCGCCGGACTTAAACGTTAAACTGAATAGTTAGAAATACGTCTGGTCAAGGTACGCTTGCGCTCAAGACCTTGACTCAGCCTAAATCAGCCTGCATTGGAAAAAATCCAGTTGCAGGCTTTTTTTTTTACTGAAAATCTATCGCAGAAAATCTTGTAAAATCTTGAATGCAAAATGCCGAAAATATAAATAAGGTGAAATCATGGCGGTAAACGGAATTTCTGGAACTGGAATTACAGGCACTTTGTCTAACGGAAGCAATGCAATCGACTCTGCTGTTCTTCAAAATGAGGCAAAAAAATTTTCTTCGCTCGTAAAGGAAATGCAAAATAAAACTGCCTTGGGAATTTCTGAAGGAGCATCTTTGTCTGGAATTTCTTCAAGCCAGATTGCCAAGAACCATCGCCTGAACGGAGATTACACTCAGGGATTCTACGGAGCGTTCACTTCGGATTCTGACAAGTCCGCCCGTCCGCAGGGATTCGCCGCAAACTCAAAAACTTCAAGCGGAAAAATTCCCGTAATTGACAAGACTTCCGAGCTTTATGCGCAGTCCATGGAAATGGAAAACTACATGGTCAAAATGATGCTTTCGTCAATGCGCAATACAATTCAAAAAACAAATCTCGCCGGAAAAGACAACGAGTACGCCCGTAAAATGTACGACGACATGATGTATGATAATATGGCGGAATCGATTACAAAAAATGCTTCTTTGGGTCTTGCTGACCAGATTTACATTGAGCTTTCCGGTCAAAGATAATTTTACTTTCTGTGCTACTAAGATACAGAAATCTGCTGGAAATTTTTAACAGATTATCGGGTCAAGCCCGATAATGACACAAAAGTATCAGTATTCAAACTTCTAAATTTTTCTCTAAACAAAAATCTTTATATTCCGAAAATTAAATAGAAACTTTCTTTTTGAAGGAAAAATTTATGGCGGAAGAAAAAGAGATTGAATTAATCAGTGTGCTTAATGAGCAGGAACGCATTCTTGATTCTATGCTTATGGAGCAGAATAAAATTCACGAGTGCGTTGTAAAGCGCAGCTGGGCAGGTCTTGAAGAATATGTCCTGAATATCAACGAGCTTGGCAGCGAATTTTCCAAGATTGACAAGTTCCGCGAAAAAATCGCGTCTGTTTCAGAAAATATTTATTTTCATCCTGAAGTAAAGGATGTTTTCCTCCGCGTAAAAACAAAACTTTCGAGAAGCAAAGTTGAAAATGATGCGCTTGCAAAATATGTGAGCGCGACAAAGAAATTTATTTCAGAAGTCATGGATCAGTGCGCATCTCAGCAGAGAAATGAAATTTATTCTCCGAACGGCACAATGAGAAAAAATTATGCGCAGAGCATTGTTGTAAACAGAAGCATTTAAGGAGCGTGGAATTATGGCGAATTCTTTTGCAGGAATAGAAATTGGAAAAAGAAGCCTTATGGCTCATTCAACTCAGATTCAGACTGCCGGCCACAATATTTCAAATGCGGATACAGAAGGCTATTCTAGGCAGCGTGTCATTGTAAAATCTTTTGAACCGATTTACCGCCCGGACTTGGAGCGCGCAATGATTCCAGGTCAGATAGGACAAGGCTGCGATGTTGAAAGTATAAATAGAATAAAAGATGAGCTTTTGGAAAGCCGCATTGTTGACCAGAAAAATGTCGAGTCTTACTGGGAGACACGCGACAAATATTATTCAATGATTGAATCTGTTTACAATGAGCCTAATGATGTTTCTGTAAGAACAAACATGGACAAGTTCTGGCAGGGCTGGCAAGAGCTTTCTACTTATCCTGAAAGTGATGCGGCTCGTCTTGCACTTGTTGTGCGCGGACAGACTTTGACAAATTCAATTCAGCAGCAGTACAAAAGTTTGCGTGGAATCGGCGACCAGATAAACGGCGACATTGAAGCGGTTGTAAAGCAAGTGAATGATCTTTCGCGCCAGATTGCTTCTGTCAATGGTGAAATTGTAAGAAGCAAAGGTCTTGGAGATAATCCAAATGATCTTATGGACCGCCGCGATTTGCTTGTTGAAAAACTTTCATCTCTCATTAACGTTACTGTAACTCAAAAAGATCCTGATGAATTTATGGTTCACACAGACGGACAAATTATTGTTCAGGGAAGCCTTGCGCGCCAGATAGAAACTGTTGGTCAGCTTGACAATAACGGCTACGGAAAACTTATGTGGTCTGATACAAAGCTTGACGCAGAGTTTCACGGCGGAACACTCGGAGCTTTGGTGGAGCTTCGCGACAAGGACATCCGCAGTGAAATTCAGTCTTTGAATACAATGGCTCTTAACTTTGCAGACTTGGTGAATGACGTTCACAGAAATGCCATTGGAAAAAACAATGTAACAGGCTTGGACTTTTTTGTTCAGCATGATTTTGTAGAAAACGTAAACGGAAACTACGACAGAAATGGCGATGGCGTAGAAGACACTTCGTATATTTTCCGCATGACAGGAACAAATGCGCTTAAGCCGCAGGAGCAGATTGGTCTTTCTGGAACAATGACAATTAACGGCGCAAGCGGAAATATTGATGTCGCTTATTTTTCAACAGACACAGTTGAAGATGTTATCAATAGAATCAATGATTCTAACGGAGAGGTAAAGGCTTATCTTGACAGAAACAGTTGTCTTGTTTTAAAAGCAACTTCTTCTAGTGGAATGGAAAATCCTGATTTTGTTATTCGCCATGTTGAAGATTCTGGAATGTTCCTTACGGGGTATTCTGGAATTTTGCAGGGAAGCGGAGAAGCCAATGCCTATGACTTTAACCGTGCGAATGCGGTTGATGTTCTTGACGGAGCGCAGTTTGCGGTTTCTCCAGTTTTGAATCCGTCTGCATATATTGAAGTAAATGGACTTATTCAAAATGATGTTTCAAGTGTTGCCGCCGCATTTAAAAATTCTCAAGGGTTTGCAGAGCCTAGCGACGGAAGAGCAGCTGTAGAAATGGCTGCAATCAGAAATACAAAAATAATGATTGGAAGTCAGCGCACATTTGATGACTATTTTGCTGACACTATAACCAACGTTGGGTTAAAAGGCGAGCAGGCGCAAAATCAGCTTGCGACTCAAAATAAAATAATGGGCGACTTAAGAGATTTGCGCGACAGCATTTCTGGTGTAAACATTGATGAAGAGCTTGCTGATATAATAAAGTTTCAGCATGGATATAATGTTGCCGCAAAATTTATTTCAGTGCAGGACGAGCTTCTTGATACGTTGATTAACCGTCTTGGAGTTTGAGTTATTTTAGAAACGAGGTAGAATATGCATAGAATCAGTTCACAGTTTAATAATACAGATACCCAGTACCAGCTTAGAAAACAGGAAGTGAATCAGGCAATCAAAAACCGTCAGATTGGAACTCAAAGCAGAATCGGAAGTCTTCGTGATGATCCGATTGCGGCTGGACATCTTGTGCGCTATCAGTCTTACTTGGGACGTGTGAATCAGTTTGAAAAAAATGCGCAGACTCTGGCGGATCAGATGAATGTTAGGGAAGGATATATAAATCAGAATCTGCAGATTATGCATCGTGTCAGAGAACTTGCCATTACTGGCGCAAACGGAACTTATACCGGAGAAGACTTAAAAAATATGGCTGTTGAAGTCAACGAGCTTTTAAAGGAATTGGTTCAAAATGCAAACGCTGTAGGTCCGGACGGAAATACTCTTTTTGCCGGAACAAGAACAAAGGGCGCGGCTTTTGATGTTGTGCTGGGAAATATTCCGGGTTCTGATGAAGCTCTTATTGAAAAAGTAAATTACAAGGGAAACAACGGAATTAATAAAATCGAAGTTGATGAAAACGCTTATCTTCAGATTGACAACAGCGGAACAAAAACATTTTGGGCGGAACCTCAGCACCTTATAGGACAAAGAGATTTGACTTCTTGGCAGGCGTTGGAAGATTCTGTTATAAACATTGATGGAGCGGATATTGCAATAAAATCCGGCGACAATGTTTACGCTGTTGCTGCAAAAATTAATAATTCTGGAATTGCGGTAAAGGCTTCGATTGATCCTGTTTCTCAAGGACTTTCGCTTTCTACTACAGATTCTCATCAGGTTTGGATGGAAGATAAAACAGGCAGCGCATTGACAGACATGGGAATGATTGAAGATTCAAGCCAGTTTCCGCCTTACAATGTGAACACTTCCGCTGTGAAAGTTTCCGGCGGTTCTTTGTTTGACGCTGTTATTGCTCTTCGTGATTCTATGCTCAAGGGAGATCAGGAATCAATTGGAAGCCGCGTAATCGGAACTCTTGATTATGGAATCAATAATCTTACAACTCGCCTTGCAAAATCAGGAAGCGACTATGAGCGTGCAATGAATAACGTTGAACGTTCAAAGACAAATAATGTGAATGTTACTCAGCTTGTAAGCAGAGAAGGCGATATTGATTTGACAGAAGCCATAACAGATTTAAAGATGATGGAATATGTCAATCAAGCCACAATGAGCAATGCCGGAAAAATGTATTCAAGCACACTGCTCAATTATATGCGCTAGGATTTTAATATTTAAAAATATTCATAGGATTTTTTATGCTGGTAGAAACAAAAACTAAAGGCTGTGTTGAAATTTCCAACGATAGGTTAATTTCTATACCTTCCGGGCTTTTTGGCTTTGAAGAATATACGGATTTTGCTCTTGTGGACAGTGAGTATGAACCGCTTATGTGGCTTCAGTCGCTGCAGGAAAAAAATCTTGCGTTTCTTTTAATTGATCCGTTTTTAATTACAGATGACTATGAAGCTGAGATTGATGACAGTGAGCTTTTAAAAATCGGCATAAAAGATCCTGCTGATGTAATGGTTCTTACAATTGTAACTGTTCCTGATGATGGCAGCGCGGTAACTGCAAATTTTCAAGGACCTCTTATAATCAACAAGAAAAATCATCAGTGCATGCAGGCTATTCTTGACGGCTCAAAGTACACAACAAAGCACAACATTCTTGAAGCATTAAAACGAAAGGAGGCAAAATAATGCTAATCCTTTCAAGAAAAATAGATCAAAAAATCCGCATTGGAGACGACATTGTTATTACGCTGATAGATGTGAAAGGCGACCAAGTGAAAATCGGCGTGGAAGCTCCTAGTAATGTAAAAGTTTACCGGCAGGAAGTTTTTGAAGCAATCCAGTCAGAAAACAAAGCCGCTGCTTCCCAAATTTCAATGGAACGTCTCGGAAAACTTTTTGGCTGATTTCTTTGCTAGAAAAATATTAGTTTTTGTTTTTTGATTCAAGGACTATTTCAGCTTCGCTCTTTCTTACATACAGCGGACCGTCATAGTCTTTTAACGGCTCTTTCTTTTCCGCAATCATTTTTTCTGCAATTTCAAAAAGGCTTTCACAGCAGTCATTTTCCGGGCAAAAGCAATGAAGAGAATACAGCGGTGTTATTTCGTTTGTCCGCTCGACAAATGTTTTTGCTCCAGGTCCGCAAACAAGAACAGAACTTTCCGCGTCAATTTGCTTTAAGATTTCTTCAATTTCTGAATCTTCTTCGTTTCTTATTTTTTCTCCGCGGATATAAAATGAATAAAAAAATTCATCTTCTTTTGCTTCTATTACAGGAAGAACTGTTTCAATTGCTTTTTTATACGGCCAAGAGTATGCTTCCAAAGAAGGAATTCCATAAATCGGAACATTGTCTGAAAGTGTGATTGCCTTGAGCGCGCTAAGTCCCAGCCTAAGCCCTGTAAAGCTTCCAGGACCAAGCGTAACGGCTGTGTAGTCAAGATTTTTTGCAGAAAGTCCGGCTTCTTTCATTACATAATCAATTGCAGGAAGAAGTTTTTCTGATTGCTTCATTCCAACATCGAGTGTGAGTTTTATTGTGTTGCTTTCATTTTTTGCGGCTACAGAAAGTTTTGTAACTGCGCAGTCTATTGCAAGAGCTTTCATTTTATTCCTCGTTCCAGTCGATTTTTCCGTTGTTCCAGTTTTCAATTTTTATTTGGCGGCTTCCGTCTTCCTGCGGTGTGATTTCAACAAGAATAGATTTTTTTGGAAGCTCTTTTTTTACTTTTTCGCTCCATTCAATTATGCAGACTCCGTTTCCGTAGAGCATGTCTTCAACGCCCAAGTTTACAAAATCTTCTTCGCCTTCAAGCCTGTAAACGTCCATGTGATACAAGGGCATTTTTTCGCCTTCGTATTCGCTTACAAGGCAGAATGTGGGACTTGTTATGTTGTCTTTAATTCCAAGGGATTTTGCGATTCCTTTTGTGATTGTAGTTTTTCCGGCTGCGAGAGTTCCAGTCATTGCAAGAATGTCGCCTGGCTTTAAAAGTGAGCCGATTTTTTCTCCCAGTGAAATTGTTTCAGTTGAAGACTTTGTGTGGAAAATCATTTTTTTACCTGCTGCCATTAAACTTGCGGAAGAGAGCCTTCCTGCGCCATTTTATCAATAAGAGCCTTGATTGCTTTTGTTATAGGAATAACCGGATAGTCAAGTTTTGCCGGAAGCGGATCAAGATCAACCGTTCTTATTCCCAAAGGATTTGTTTCTACAGTGAAACTTATTGGTATTGAAATAATTGAAGACAAAACTTCTACTTTTGCAACCGCCTTGTAGTGATGAATGTAGTAAATGTATCCGTCTTCTTTTTGTATCGAATTTATTTCTAAAACTTTCATAATGCAATCAAATTCCAAGCTCAAAAATAATCATAAATCGCGGCATAAATATCATTTCTTGCAGCTATATTAATATCGGTAAATTTAATGTACAGCACAAATGTTTTTTCGTCCACGGATTTTTTTGTCTTTACAATAAGACCTTGCGCCTGATGCTCAATTATTCCCGGAAGCTTAAAATAAAGCTGAATGTACTGATTCTTTGAAATCGGAAGTCCGCATGAAATTTTGCATCCGCCTGCGGAAATGTCAATGAATGTTCCCATGTACTTTTTTTGCTGAACTTCAAATTTTGTTTTTCGCCCGGCTTTCACTTCCTTTACTGCGGAAAAAAGACATTCAATGGTTGTTCCCTGCCGCTTTGTCATTCGCTTTTGGATAACTTTGAGCGTTGAAGAATGCGTTATAAGAAGAAGCTCTTTTCCGTTTGGAATATCTTCGTAGCGCGCCGCCATTACAACGCATTGGTAAAGCATTCCTGTCGCAGAAGAAAAATTTATCATAAACTTTGAAAGAGGCTTGGGCTTGAAGTTTTTTAGTTCCGCGGAAATTTCTACGTAAAAACCTTCCGGCGTATTTTTTTGAACTGTTGCGTCATGCGGATTGCGGTTTTCGTCCAAAATTCTTATTTGCTGTCCCGGCCTTAAATATTTTGTTGAAGTTATAGAATGTTTTCTGTCATAAAGCTTTTCGAGCTTGTACCTTAATGAAAACAAAACTGAAATCTTTTCTTCGTTCCGCGGATTCTGCGCATTCATCCTTTGGAATTCGGATTTAAAAAGATTTTGCATTTCATTTTCCGAGCGGTAAGAAAACTGAATGTTGCGCGCATGATGTGTTTTGCAGATGCTCCAGAGCAGTTTTTTTTCTGTGCTGTCAAGATTTGCTTCATGCGAAATTTTTCTTACATCTGAAAATTTAGTTTCTCTGTTCTTGTTTGCTTCAATCCATTTTTTTGATTTTGTGAACGCCTTGTATTTCAAATATATAAAATACAAAACTGCAAGAACTACTGCTATAACAAGAAAAAATGCGACAAAAGAATATACGAATCCGCCTGAAGCAAGACGAGCTTCAATAGGTGAGCCTGTGTCCATAATTTTTACTTTTTGAGGCCGTCCTCTATAGCCTTTGCAATAAGCTCAAGACGCGGCGCAATTTCGTATTCGCACAAGTCTCCTGAAGTTACAGTGTCTTTTGTTTCAAGCGACTGCTCAAAATCCGCTGCAATCGGCGCAAATTCTTCAAAAAATTCTGTAACACTTTTTCCGTCTATTACAATGCTTGAATATACTTCCGGGAACAATGCGCTCAAAGCCGCTGTATGGCAAAAGTCGTCAATTGCTTCTGCAAGTTCTGCAATTACAGAGTTTGCCTCTTTATCTTTTCCGCCTTGAAGCGAAACCGGAACTTCTGGAAGCTTTTGTGCAAGCAAAGAAAATTTTTCTTTTGATTTTCCAAGGGAATCGATTACGTCCTGCTTGCTTAAAACTGTAAGCTCGATTTTTGTATTTTCTTCAAGCGGAGTTTTTGAAGCCTCGTCAAAATCATCTGCGAGAACTTTTTTTCCGTTTAGAAAAATGCCGATTGTTGTGGCTTCGCTTTTTTCAGCTTCTTTTTCAAATGACTTTAAAACTTCGCCGACTGTTTTTTCATCTTCAAGTGTAATGTCTATTTTTTCACCGTTTACAAAAAGTTTCATGTTTTTCTCCTATCTGTTTCTGCCGTTATTTTGATTTGAAAAATTCTGCATTGTGGACTGCTGGCTTTCAAGGCTGTTCAGCGTGCCTTCCATGTTTGCGTATTTGCGTTTAAGGTCAGCTTCTTTTCTGTCCAGCTGAGTTTGAAGCCGCGTGATTTTTGAATTTGAATTTTTTATCTGAGTTTCAAGTGAATTCGTTTTTGATGAAATTATTCCGCCTGACTGAACCCAGGAAGTAAGCTGCCTGTCAATCTTGAAACCGATTCCATCGTCAATAATCAAGTCGCCGTCTGAATCGTATCCAAATAAATTTTTTATTTGATTTAAATTTGACTTTAAACTTTCATCAAGTTTTTTTTCATCGACTTCAAGGTAGCCGCGCATCTGGGAAGGACTGTAGCCTCTTGCGCCTCCGCTCGCATTTGTGGAAACGCCAATCTGCGAAAGCATTGTAACAGCTGCGTCATCAGAAAATCTGTAGTTTGAAGAAACAATCTGCTGCAAGGATGATTTTCCGTTTGTAAGAGTAAAATCCCCTTGGAACATTCCAAGCCGCTCGTAAGCTTTGTCTTGCTCATCCGAAGAAAGGTAGTCAAGCTCGGAAACAATTTCAGGCTTGTTAATAGAAAGGATATTCATTTCCGCAACCGCCTGATTGTATTTGCCCACAAAAGTTATAATTGCGTCCTTCGCGGATTCTGTGTCCGGCTCAATTTTTATGTTCGCGGGCTTTTCTGTTTTTTCATGGACGTGAAGGGTAACGTTTGGAACAATGTCGTCAATGTCGTTTGTCGGGCGGCTTATTGTGATTCCTTCGTACTTTAGCTTTGCGTCCTGCGCTGTTGAAATTGCGTTCTTAGGCTCAAATCCAAGTGATTTTTTTTCATCAAAGTAGAGCGGTGAAGTCATTGAAATTTCTTTGCCTGTGTTTGAATTTCTTACAACAAGCGACTGTGCATTTGGAAAGTCCGAAATGCTCACAGAAACTTTTGTTTTTCCGCTCGAATCTTTTGAAAAATATTTTAAATCAACCGGTTTTTCGTTTCCGTCCGAATCCTTTATAAAAAACACTTGGCTGCTTGAAATTTCAACTGGCTGCGATTTTTGCTCCTGCTGTTCTTGCGCCGGCGGAAGGGTAGAGTCGCTTGGGTTGTTGAACACGCTGATTCCTTCATAAGTAACGCTCAGCGGAGTCGGAAGCTCAAGGCTTTCTTTTGGAAGCTGGACAGTTTCTTCTGTTATGTCCTGAACTTTTTTTTCGGTAAAAGAGAATTCTATTTTTCCAGAATTTTTTCTTATCGAAGACGGAAGGTCAAGCTCAAATCCGCCTCTTGGCTCTATTGTAATTTCGTTTCCGCTTGCCTTTACTTTGCTTTTTGAAATTGCCGGAATATTTTCCTGCTGAATTTCGTCTTTTGTTTCCGGCGTTTTTGCAGAAAGCGAGGAATATTTTAAAGTCGTGGTTTCCGCTTTTGCAGAAGAAATCATGCCAGTTTTTTTTGCAAAATCAAGAGCCTGATTTTCAAATACAAGGCGGTTTTCTTTCCCTGTCTTTAGGCTTTCAATTAGAAGTGATTTTTTATTTGCGCTTACACCAATCAGGCTTGCTTTTATTGTGTCGTTTCCGCGGCGGTTCAAGGCAGTAACAAAGTCGTTGAGTTTTCCGCCTTTCCAGTTAAAGTCGATTTTTTTTTCTCCGACGGAATAAGTGTATTTTCCCGGAGCCACCTGCATATCGCTGTCTATTTCTTCGCTTAAAAATCTGTCTGATGCGGCAGGCTGAAGAACTTCTATTTTAAATGAGCCGAATTCTGCTTCGCGTCCTGCATCTGCTGTTACCGCATATTCTTCCGAAGAAGATGAAAGTCTGTTGCTGAATGGATTTTCAAAAGAGTAGAGGCTTTTTACACTGTCGCGCAGAGAAGACATTTTCTGGTTGACTCCACGCCAGGCGTCCTGCTGTTTTTTATACGTCTCAAGATTGGACTCCTCACGCTTTAAAGGAATCCGCTCGACTTCCATTAAGGATTCAACGAGATCGTTTGTTTTGTATTTGTCGCTTACGCCTGGTATGTTCAGTCCGTCTGCCATTAAATCATTTCATCAAAAAGTACACCGATGGCATGTTTCATTCTTGCCTGAATTCTCTGTATATCTTTTGACGGTATTTCCCGGATAATTTCGTTTGTTGATGCGTCTACAACTGTTACAACAACTCTGTTAAGCTCGTCATTTACATTGAAATGCAGTTTGTGGCCTGTAACAATGTCAGAAAGACGCTGAAGTTCCTGCACTGACGCTTCCAAATCTGCCTGATTCGCTTCAAAGTTTTGAAGCACTTCCGAAGCTGAATTTGGCAAAGTTCCTTTTACAGAAACCTTTGCTTCTCCTTTTTGCGGAGAGAAAGCGTTGTAGACTTTTTGGCCATCCATTGCCATCGTCTGACCATTCATACTGATTGTATTCATGGACATTTCCTCCTGAAAAATAAAAAAGAAGAGAGGGGAAGGGGGCGCACCCCTCCTCACTCTTACGTGCTTGCTGTCTAAAAGAAGACATCCAGATTTCTCTTATTCAGAAAACACGGTTACAGCTTGCGCCGTTATTTTAATACTACTGAAGCAAAGCCAATACGTTCTGTGACTGGCTGTTTGCCTGAGCAAGCATTGCTGTTCCTGACTGAGCAAGAATAGAATTCTTTGTGTACTCAACCATTTCAGCAGCCATGTCAGTGTCGCGGATTCCTGATTCTGCGCCCTGCATATTTTCTGCTGCAACAGCGATACCGTTAGAAGCCATTTCAAAGCGGTTCTGGTATGCGCCAAGGTCTGCTCTCTGGCGTGAAACTGATTTAAGAGCTGCATCAATTGCTCCGATAGCCATATTAGCTGTATCTGGAGTAGAAATGCTTATCTGTTCGTCAGTACCCTGAGTTCCCTTAAGACCAAGAGCCTGTGCTGTCATTGTTCCAATGAAAGCTGTTACTCTCTGATCCATGTTAGCGCCAACCTGGAATGTCATTACATTGTTTGTTACAGAATTCTCTGCAAAACGTCCTGTAAGAAGGTTCATTCCATTGAACTGAGCTTGTGAAGCAATGCGGTCTACTTCTGCTACAAGCTGAGAAACTTCAACCTGAATCTGCATGCGGTCTTCATCGCTGTAGATTCCGTTTGCAGACTGAACTGAAAGCTCGCGGATTCTCTGAAGAATGTCTGTAGTTTCCTGCAAGTATCCTTCTGTTGCCTGAATGAAAGAAACTCCGTTCTGAATGTTTCTGTTAGCCTGGTTGAGTCCGCGGATCTGGCTGCGCATCTTTTCAGATACTGCAAGTCCTGAAGCGTCGTCTCCAGCGCGGTTGATTTTTTCGCCTGAGCTAAGTCTTTCAATGTTGCCCATCAACTGGGAATTAGAAACTCCCAATGTGCGGTTTGCAAACATTGAGCTCATGTTGTGATTAATGACCATAATAATGTCCTCCATGAATCGTACATAATGCATCATGCAAAATGCCCGTCTGTAAAGGCTTTCCGCTGGTTTTTGCGCCCCCGGCAGAAGTTTTAGACCTTGTACAGCAGGAACCGTTGCTTTTATTTCCCTTGTAAAAAATTTAAGCAACCGTCTATGCTGTTACAGACAATCATGGAAAACAGAATTTTCAAAGATCAGCTTCTAAAACGAAGCGAAGCCGTGTCTAAAAGCACAGCTGTTTTTGCGGGAAAGATTCAAAAGAAAGCAAAGTTGAAGTGTAAATCAAACCTGCAAACGGCAAAGAGCATAGAAAATTCCATGCTCTTTGTATTCAGTATATCACACTATTGGAGCAAAGACAAGACGCTTTGTGACTGGCTGTTAGCCTGAGCGAGCATTGCAATTCCAGACTGTGACAATACCTGGTTCTTGGTGAATTCTACCATCGCAGAAGCCATGTCTGTGTCGCGGATTCTTGATTCAGATGCCTGTGTATTTTCAGCGGCAATATCAAGTCCCTTTACAGCATAGTCAAGGCGGTTCTGGTATGCGCCAAGGTCTGCTCTCTGCTTGTTGATGATTTTAAGAGCTTCATCAAGAGTTCCGATTGCGCGGTTGGCATCACTTGGAGCCGCAATTGTCATAACTTCTTCAGTTCCGATTTCTCTCATTCCGAGAGCGGCAGCTGTCATAGTTCCGATGAAAACAGACATACGCTGATCCATGTTTGCGCCGATGTGGAGCCACATAGAAGCTGTAGGAGTGTTTTCTCCAGTAGCCTGTGCAAATCTTCCTGTGAGCATGTTCATACCGTTGAATTGCGCCTGAGAAGCGATGCGGTCTACTTCTGCTACGAGCTGGCTTACTTCAACCTGAATCTGCATTCTGTCTTCATCTGAATAAATTCCGTTTGAAGCCTGAACTGCAAGTTCGCGGATGCGCTGAATGATGTCTGTAGTTTCCTGCAAATATCCTTCAGTTGTCTGAATGAAGCTGATTCCGTTTGCTGCGTTTCTTGAAGCCTGGTTCAATCCGCGGATCTGAGATCTCATTTTTTCAGAAACTGCGAGTCCTGAAGCGTCGTCTCCAGCGCGGTTGATTCTCTGGCCAGAAGAAAGTTTCTCCATATCCTTTGTGAGTGAACCCTGAGTTACTCCTAAAGAACGGTTTGAAAACATTGCGGACATGTTGTGGTTGATGACCATATTTTTCCTCCATGGAATTATAAAGACCAAATCCTTTCGGTCTAAAACTGTAAAAGACTACATCTGTATTACAAGGCTACATCTGCAATCTTTTACATTGAATAGCCTGGCTGATGTCTTCTACGAAGTTGAACAGCCATGGTTTTTCAATATAATCATCGGCACAATGTAAGTTTAACTTTAGCGTTTTTTTTTTAATTTCTTAGGATTTTTTTTAGAATTTCCGCGGAATTCTTGTATGTGTACTTTTCGAGGATTCTTTCTGCGGATTCTGTCTTTTCCTTTAGAATCTCGTTTAAATTGCAGTCCGTGTTGTTCCATTCAATGTAATGGGCGGAATTTCCGTATATTTCAGGAAGGCTTGCTGACTTTGAGATTATTATTTTTGCTTTGCAGGAAAGAGCTTCAAGCGGCGGAATTCCAAATCCTTCATAATAAGAAGGAAAAACAAACGCCTTGCAGTTTTCCATCAGCGATTTTACCTGTCCGTCTGTTACGTAGCCTAAAAGAGTTACGTTTGGAAGGCTCTGCAAGTCTTCAAGCTCCTTTGGAACAAGCCCTGATATTGCCTTTCCAGAAACCGCAAACTTTTCCTGTGGATTTTTTTTTGCGTAAGATACAATCCATTTGAGATTCTTGCGCTTTGAAAGGCTTCCGAGCGTAAAGTAAAAGCCGCCTTTTTCAAGCTTAGGAAACTTTTCAAATATAGAATCGTCCGCTTTTATTGACTTAAAGTGGTCCCAGCCGTTCGGAACAATTTCTATTTTCTCTGGCGAAACTTTGTATGCCTTTAGAATCCGCTCCTTGCTGAACTGTGAAACTGTTATGATTTTTTTTGCGTTCCTTGCGATGTTCCAGTAGCTTAAGCGGCAGTAAAGCCTGATTAGCTTGTCCTTGAATGTTTTAAAGTCCTGTGGAAAATCCTTTGCGTAAATGTCATGTATAAAAGAAATTCCGCAGTTTTTTCCAAGCGGGGCAGTGTTTGAAAAGTTAAGTCCTGTCGCCTTCAGTTTTTTGCAAGCCAAAGAAAAAGTTCCCATGTCCCACAGCGGAAAGCTCTTAATGCTTTTTTTTGACACGATGATTTTAATGTTTTTGTATTCCGGAACTGACTTTGCGTTTACAGGAGCATAAAGCGCGATGTTGTCTTCTTTTGAAACAATCAAGTCCAGCTGTCTGCAAGTTTCCCAAGCGAATCTTTCAATTCCTGTGAGATTTCTGCAAAGAAAGTTTCCGTTTATTAAAATCATTTTTAAGCCTTAGTCGCGCGAATACAAATCTCTTGTGTAGACTTTTTCCTTTACGTCTGCAAGTTCAGGAGACATTCTGTTTGAAATAATTACATCGCAGTCTTTCTTAAATTCCAAAAGGTCTTTGGCTACTTTTGAGCCGAAAAATTCATCATCCTTATAAGAAGGTTCGTAGACAACTACAGGAATTCCCTTTGCCTTTACGCGTTTCATAATTCCCTGAACTGAGCTTTGGCGGAAATTGTCGCTGTTCGCTTTCATTGTAAGACGGTAAACTCCCACAGCTTTTGGCTTCTTTGCGATAATTTGTTCTGCGATAAAGTCTTTGCGTGTTGAATTTGAATCTACAATCGCATGGATTAAATTCTGCGGAACGTCCTTGTAGTTTGCAAGAAGCTGCTTTGTGTCCTTTGGAAGACAGTAACCGCCGTAGCCGAACGAAGGATTGTTGTAGAAGTCTCCGATTCTTGGATCTAGGCAGATTCCTTCTATAATAGACTTTGTGTCCAACCCGCGCACTTCCGCATAAGTGTCAAGCTCGTTGAAATATGCGACTCTCAAGGCAAGATATGTGTTTGCAAAAAGCTTGATTGCCTCTGCTTCTGTGCAGTTCGGGTAAAGAATCTTGATGTCTTCCTTGATTGCGCCTTCTTTAAGCAATGAAGCGAACTGCTCGGCTTTTTCTTTTAATTCCGGCTGTTCTTTTGGAAAACTTACAACGATTCTTGACGGATAAAGGTTGTCATAAAGCGCGTGTCCTTCACGAAGAAATTCCGGGGAAAACAGAAGATTTTTAATTCCCATTTCCGCGCGGATTTTTTCAGTGTAGCCGACTGGAATTGTGGATTTTATTACAACTGTTGCTTCCGGGTTTATTTCTTTTACAAGTTTTAGAACCGATTCAACAGAAGAAGTGTCAAAGTAATTTTTTTCCGGGTCGTAGTTTGTTGGAGTTGAAATAATGATAAAATCAGCGTCTTTGTAGGCAAGATTAGCATCTGTTGTGGCTGTAAGGTTGAGCCTTTTGTTTGCAAGGTATTCTTCAATTTCCTTGTCTATTATTGGAGATTTTTTGCTGTTTATTAAGTCAACTTTAGCCTGAATTATATCTGTTGCAAAAACTTCATTGTGCTGCGAAAGCAAAATTGCGTTTGAAAGTCCTACGTATCCTGTTCCTGCTACTGCTATTTTCATTCTTTCCTCCAAATAAAGCAATGTTAAATAGGCAAAAAAAAAGACCTTAGAAAAACCTAAGGTCCGAGAGCGGCAGAAGGGAGTCGAACCCTCGTCTCCAGCTTGGAAGGCTGGGGTAATAAGCCGTTATACGACTGCCGCATTGCTTATGTTCAATATATTATATTTTATGAAAAAAAATGTCAACAGGAAAATGCTGAATTTTGCAATTATTTTTTAAGAATATTTTGCCGCACGCTCTGTGTTTATATCAGTTCAATAACAAAAAATTAGCCTTTTTGTTGCTTGAAACAAATTTTTGATTTAATAAAATATATTCCATGTTGAACGAAAATAAATTGACGGCTGCGAATGACTTTACGTCCGGCCCGATTCTTTCAAAGATGCTGCGCTTTATGATTCCGATTCTAGGCGCATTGATTCTTCAAGCCGCTTATGGCGCGGTGGATATTATGGTCGTGGGAAGATTCGGAACTACGGAAGGAATTTCTGGTGTTTCCACAGGCTCAAATATAATGAACCTTTTTACATTTGTTCTTGCAGGCTTTGCAACTTCTGTTACAGTTCTTATTGCAAAATATCTAGGCGAAAAAAAGCCTGAGAAAATCAGCCGCGTTATCGGAGGCTCTATTGTTTTCTTTTTGTGCGCGGGAATTCTTTTTACAGTTTGCCTTGTTGTCTTTGCACGCCCGATTGCGCTTCTTATGCAGGCTCCTTCCGAAGCAATTGACCATACTGTTCAGTATATAAGAATTTGCGGAGCCGGATTTGTTTTTATTCTTGCGTACAATTTAATCAGCGCAGTTTTCCGCGGACTGGGAGATTCAAAAAGTCCTTTGCTTTTTGTTGGAATCGCTTGCGCCGTGAACATTGCAGGCGACCTTGTTTTGATTGCAGGATTTAAGATGAATGTCGCCGGAGCTGCCATTGCGACTGTTGCGGCCCAGGCAGTTTCCGTTGTTCTTTCTATAATCATAATCAGAAGAAAAAAACTTGTTCATCTAAATAGAAAAGATTTGCGTTTTAACGAAGAATTGCGCGGAATAATAAAAATTGGAATTCCTATTGGATTTCAGGAGCTTTTGACGCAAATATCTTTTATGTGCCTTGTTGCGTTTATAAACCGGCTTGGACTTGAAGCTTCTTCTGGATACGGAGTTGCAAATAAAATTGTTGCGTTTGTAATGCTTGTTCCAAGTTCTCTCATGCAGTCAATGTCCAGTTTCGTTTCGCAGAATGTGGGCGCAAAAAATGAAAGGCGGGCAACAAAGTCAATGCTTACAGGAATGGCGATTGGCGCGCTTATAGGAATTTTTGTTTTCATCCTGATTTTCTTTAAAGGCGATTTTGTGTCTTCAATTTTTACCGACAACGAAAATGTAATACGCCGTTCATTTGAATACTTGCGCGGATTCGCAATTGAAGCTGTGGTAACTTCTGTGCTGTTCAGTTTTATCGGCTATTTTAACGGACACGGCGCAACGGTTCTTGTTATGATTCAGGGGCTTGCTCAGTCGTTTATTGTGCGTCTCCCGATGTCGTATATAATGTCTGTTCAGCCGGATGCAAGCCTTTCAATGATTGGTCTTGCCGCTCCTACAGCAACAGTTTTTGGAATCGTCTTGAATCTTGTGTTCTTTATTTTTTATCAGAAAAAACTTAATATGAGAGGCGATGAAAACAAAGAAAACAGAGCTTTTTTCCATTGCATTTTTCTTGCTTTTATTTCTGAACGGAATCTGTCTTTATGCGGAAGATGAAGTGCGCCACAATCCATGGTCGCTCATAGTCTACCGCCCAGAAAACAGCTGTCAGATAAACGAAACCCGCTGCTACTTGAAGCTCGAAGACGCTGAAACTGGCGAAGATGTAACTTACACAAAAGCCAAGGCAAACTATTCCTGGATCAGCGAGCCAAAGAAAGGAATTCCTTATGAGCGTAGTTATTATCTTTGCGGCGGAATGGCAATGCATCTTCTTTTAAAGAAGGGAAGGTATAAAATCAGTTTTTTCACTCCAAAGGAAAAAGTTTTCGCTCAAGGACTTTCAAGGGAGCTTTTAGAAAAGGATTGGAACTCAAACACTTTTTTGTACGACACAGAAAATCCTGCAAAAGTAATCTTTGTAAGTTCCACCGCCAATGAAAACGGCTTCTACAACGGCGGCTGGCACATTGACCACAAAGCCCCAAAGTTCTTCAAGTTCACCAAGCCGGAAAGAGATTAAGGTAAAATTTGAAATTAGTTTTTATATCTTCTTGACAGATATATCTGAACAATAGATAATGTGTATATGATAAAGTCATTTGCAGATTCTGAAACTGAAAAAATCTGGAAGGGAAAAAAATCAAAAAAGTTTCCGCCTGAAATTCATAAAAGAGTTTTTGCAAAGTTGTTGATAATCAATTCAGCGGAAAATGAAGATGACTTAAAAATTCCTCCAGGAAATAAATTTGAGCATTTGCAAGGAAACTTAAAGGACTACTGTTCCATAAGAGTAAATAATCAATGGAGAATAATGTTCAAGTTTCAAAACAATGAAGCTTATGAACTTCAAATTGTGGATTACCACTAAACGGAGGTTTTCTATGTCTGAAAGATTTGAATTGCCAACCGCAGGAGAAATTCTCACAGAAGAATTTCTTGAGCCATTAAATATCACGCCTTATAGACTTTCAAAAGATTTAGGTGTTTCGTCTAGCACAATTTTAGATTTAGTTCACGGAAAACGAAAGATAACTGTAGAAATGTCCTTGCGCCTTGCAAAATATTTTGGAACAACCTCAAAATTTTGGCTTAATTTGCAGAATGAGCTGGATTTGCGGGAGGCTGAAATCAGACTGGAAAAAGACTTGAAAAAAATACCAGCCTGCAAGCAGATTGCATAGCACTTTACACTTTTATTTCTATCTTTGCTCCGAAGGGCAGGAACGAAAGTTTTACGAGTTTGAAACACTGAAGTCCTAGCGGAATTCCTATGATTGTGCAGCAGAACAAAATTCCTGCCGCTAAATATCCAATCGCAAGTTCAAGTCCGCCAAAGACAACCCAAAGAATGTTCAGCAAAAGCGAGCTTGTTTTTGTTCCAAGCAGAATGTTTTTTCCGAACGGAAAGAACGAAACGCAGGACAGCTTAAAGCACTGGATTCCAACTGGAATGCCGATAATTGTAACGCACCAGAGCAGACCGATAGCAAGCCAAGCAAGCCCGGAAATAAATCCGTAAAGCACAAACCACACAATGTTTCCAAGGAATCTAAAGAAGTTCATAAAAATCTCTTTTTTACGCGCTGATTATTTTTCCGTCGGAAATTTTTATCACGTGGTCTGCCATGTTCACGATTTTTGCGTCGTGCGTTGAAAAGATAAAGGTTGTCTCAAGCTCCTTGTTCAGGTTTTTCATAAGCTCAAGAATCTGGTCTCCGTTTTTTGAGTCAAGGTTTGCGGTAGGCTCGTCGGCAAGAATCACCGGGGCTTTTGTAGCTAGCGCGCGCGCAATTGCCACCCTTTGCCTTTGTCCGCCTGAAAGTTCTGAAGGCTTGTGGTTTTTCCAGGCTGAAAGTCCGACTGTTTCAATCAGAAAGTCAATCCATTCGCCAAGTTCTTTCTTGCCCATGGTTTCCGTTGCGAACGAAGGTCCGAGCGTAAGCGGAAGCTCCACATTTTCCCTTACATTTAAAACAGGAATCAAATTGAATGTCTGAAAAATAAATCCGAGGTTTTTTCTTCTAAGAACTGTGAGCTTTTTGTCCAGAGATGCGGAAAGTTTTGTGTCCGCAGAAAGCTTGGTTTGCGCGTAGATGTCGTTTCCGTTTAAAAGCAAAGTGCCGGAAGTCGGAAGGTCAATAAGCCCGATTATGTTCAGAAGTGTGGACTTTCCTGAGCCGGACGAGCCGGAAATCGCCGCGAATTCGCCTTTCTTTATTGAAAAAGACGCCTTGTCCACGGCCTTTACAATTACTTTGTCCATCTTGTAGTTTTTGGAAATATCTTTAAGCTCAATCAGATTCATTGCAACAGTATAGCAGACTTAATCATAAAGTTCCACAGGAATTTTTCAATGCTTCTGCGCCCTTGCATCAGTGCTTTCGTTATTGAGTAAAACTTTTTCAGTCGGTATAATCATTTCTACTGTCATTCTCGTGCAGTGCGCTGTAAGGCGGACGTTGACACGGGAATCTATTGTAAATTTTAAATAGATTATCGGATCAAGCCCGATAATGACACAAAAATAAAAACTCTATTGTAATTTTATATCACAGAGGTTTACATTTATGGAAAACAAAGAGGTTCGGGTTCGTTATGCGCCTTCTCCTACGGGGCTGCAGCATATCGGCGGTGTGCGTACTGCGCTTTTTAACTATCTTTTTGCAAGGTCTAAGGGCGGAAAATTCATTCTTCGTCTTGAGGATACTGACCGCACAAGATACGATGAAAAATATGTGAAGAATCTTTACGACACTATGGCTTGGCTTGGAATCGACTGGGACGAGGGCGGAGACAAGGGCGGAGAGTACGGGCCTTATGTTCAGAGTGAAAGGTTCGAGCTTTACAAAAAATATGCGCAGGAGCTTGTGGAAAAAGGCGAGGCTTACTATTGCTTCTGTGATTCAGAGCGTCTTGAAAGAATCCGCAAGATTCAGACAGAAAACAAAATGCCACCGGGATACGACAGAAACTGCCGCCACCTTACAGAAGAAGAAGTGAAGGCGAATCTTGCAGCCGGAAAACCTTATGTTATAAGGCTTAAAGTTCCGCTTGAAGGCGAGACAAAGTTCACGGACCATCTTCTTGGCGACATTGTCTGGAAGAACGAGGACATTTCCCCTGATCCGGTTCTTTTAAAGAGCGATGGATTTCCGACATATCACCTTGCGAATATTGTTGACGACCACCTGATGAAGATAAGCCACGTTATGCGTGCCCAGGAATGGATTCCTTCAACTCCTCTTCATGTTCAGATGTACAGGGCGTTCGGCTGGGAACATCCTGAATTCTGCCACCTGCCAATGGTAAATGGTTCAGACGGAAAGAAGCTTTCAAAACGTCACGGCTCGACTTCGCTTAATGAGTTCCGCGCAAGAGGCTACCTTCCACAGGCGATTGTAAACTATGTGGCTCTCTTGGGCTGCTCTTACGAGGACGGACGCGACATCTACAGCCTTGAGGAGCTTGCCGCTAACTTTAAGCTTGAACATTTGAACAAGGCTCCTGCTGTTTTTGACTACAAGAAGCTTGAATGGTACAACGGCCAGTATATCCGCGCTTTGTCTGACGAGGAGCTTTATAAGTGGACATTGCCGTTTATAACAGGAACAGGAGACGCTTCCCTTGAAATCAATCCTGAAAATCCGCAGCCTAAGCCAAAGGTTGGTCCTGAATATTCTGGTGTTGCGCTTGGAAGCGATGGCGAGCCTGTTTGCGTGGATTCTTCAATGAATATGGCGAGCGCAGATGTAAAGAAAAAGCTTCTGGAGCTTATGCCGCTTATAAAGGAACGCCTGCATTTCCTTACAGATGCCGCTGAAATGGTTCGCTTTATGTTTACAGAACCTGCTGTTCCTGTGAAGTCTGAAATTATTCCAAAAAAACTTGACGAAGCAAAGACAAAGGAAGTTCTTGAAAAGGCGAAGTCTTTTGTTTCTGAAATCTTTGGAATGAGCCACGATGATGCTGAAGCCCTTGCAAAAAAATATGCCGAGGAGCTTGGAATAAAACTTGGCGACTTTATGATGCCTGTGCGCATGGCTGTTACAGGAAGCCGCATTTCTCCGCCGCTGATTGGCTCAATCTGGATTCTTGGAAAAGAAAAAGCCTGCGAGCGCGTTGAAAAAACACTTGCAGCTTTCTAAGTTTTAGATTGCGTAAAGAACAGTCCGGATAAAATGTCTGGGCTGTTTTTTTATAATTATGGAAAACAACATATTTACCCTTGGTAAACAATATATTTACCCTGGGTAAATAGACTATTTTCCTAAGGTAAATAAGCTATTTACCAATGGAAAATAACGTATTTACTCAAGGAAAATTCTTAATAAATTTTCACCCAAAAGTTGTTTTTTGAAATTTATTCAGTATAATTTAATTTAGATTCTAGGAATGTTGGTTATAATAGAGATTCCTGTGTCGTTGCGCAGGAATGACACAGGAATGAAAACTGTCATTTTCGGGCTTGACCCGCGATGTTTCTGAAAGAAACTCGGTCAGAAATCAATTCATTGGAGGTCTTTTATGAAGAAATTTATTGTTCCGGCTTTATTTGCGTTTTTATTTGTGGCTGCGTCCTGCATGAACATGAGCGGCGGCTCTGAAAAAGGCGGCTCAATCCGTGTGGCTTTGCCGGGCGGACGCTACCTTTACAGCAAGGACAATGCCGACAAGTTCGTTGTGCGTGTAATTGGCGAAAGTGAGACTATAGAGAAAGATGCGGCGTTGGGGGGGGTAATAGAGTTCACGGAGCTTGAAGCCGGTGAATATACCGTTGAGGCAGAAGCGAGAGATTCTGCGAACAATGATGAGCTTATCGCATCTGGAAGCAAAGATATAAAAGTTGAAGCAGATAAAACTACAGAATGCTCTTTAACCTTAATACTTTTGTCTAACATCTTTTCTATTGCTGAAGACGGAAGCATAGTTATAAACAAGACCAAGCTTGAAAAGACAGCCCTTGCGACGGTAATTGACACCGCCACACCAATTACAGGAAGCGGAACTGAAGGTGTTTTTATTAGCGACCGCACAGTAACTTTAAGCCCATACAGCATAGGAAAATACGAAGTAACGCAGGAGCTTTTTGAAGCCGTGATGGGAGAAAATCCAAGCAGGTTTCATGGAGAAGCTTATCCTCCGGCTGAGGGAGAAACACAAGTGCTACGTCCTGTTGAGTATATAAGCTGGTATCATGCAATTGTGTTTTGCAACAGGCTTTCTATATTAATGGAACTTGAACCTTGTTATACAATTATTCAGACGAATGGTGATGAGGTTGAGTATAAAAATATTTCCCTTGATGCTATTACCCAAGGTTGCTCAGGTTGGCAGAGTGTTTCTTGTGATTTTACTAAAAATGGCTACCGTCTGCCTACAGAAGCAGAGTGGGAATTTGCAGCCCGCGGCGGCTACCAAAGCGCTTCTACTGACTGGAATTATACTTATGCTGGAAGTAATACTAAGACTGAAGTTACTTGGTATGACGATAATTCTAACGATATTACTCATGAAGTTGGTTTAAAAAAGGCTAATAGGCTTGGGCTTTATGATATGACCGGCAACGTGTGGGAATGGTGCTGGGACAGATACACTGATAGCATATCCATCAGCACACCTGATACTGGTGCGTCATCTGGTTCTGACCGTGTGAAACGTGGAGGTGCTTTTGACCAAGATAATCAGTTATCTTGTCGTGTTGTGACCCGGATTAGATATGCTCCAGCTGCTTTTGCCGACACCATGGGCTTCCGCCTTGCACGAACTATAAAATAAAAAAAACACGCCGTGTTTTCCCCAAATTCTCGGCGTGAAATTTAAAAAGTACGGCGTGTTTTAAAAAATTCTCGCCGAGTTTTTTCAGCTTGCTTCAAAACTCATTCATTGTCATTGCCGTGCTTGACACGGCAATCTGCTGGAAATTTTCAATAGATTATCAACCGAGTTTCTTTCAGAAAAGAAACATCGCAGGGTCAAGCCCGATAATGACATTAAATCATAAAACTCGAAGTTTGGGCTATATAATCTTTTTTTATTTCGTGATATAATATTGGCATTCTATTTTTTGGAGGAAATTTCTTATGGAGAAATTTTTCAAAATCAAGGAGAAGGGGTCTACTGTAAGCCGTGAAGTTGTCGGCGGTATTACAACTTTCCTTGCAATGTCTTACATTCTTGCCGTTAACCCGGGAATGCTTGGCTCAATTGCCGGAATGAATTTCGGCGGCGTGTTTACTGCGACTGCTGTTTCTGCTGCCGTTGCAACTCTCATTATGGCGTTCCTTGCGAATATGCCGGTTGCTCTTGCTTCTGGAATGGGACTTAACGCGTTCTTTACTTACACAGTCTGCGGCCAGATGGGATGTTCTCCTTGGTTCGCTCTTACTGCTGTTTTGCTTGAAGGCGTTCTTTTTATTTTGCTTTCATTCTTCGGAGTGCGCGAGGCGATTATCAATTCAATTCCGGGAACAATGAAAAAAGCTGTTGCTGTTGGAATCGGACTTTTCATTGCGCTTATCGGACTTAACAATGCAGGAATCGTAACTTCTGCAAACGGAACAATCATCGGCTTTAACGCAATTGACTTGAACCATGCTACAGCTCTTGTTGCGATTATCGGTCTTGTCATTACAGTTGTTCTTTACATTCTTAAAATTCCTGGCGCAATTCTTATTGGCATTGCCGCTACAACTATTATTGGAATTCCTTTTGGCGTTACAACTGTTCCAGAAAACTTCAAACCGGTTTCCGTTCCTAGCGCACCGTTCCTCTTTAAGTTTGAATGGGCTGGAGTTCTTTCTCTTAAATTCTTCGGCGTGTTCTTTACTTTCTTGTTTACAGATATTTTTGATACAATCGGAACTTTGATGGGTGTTGCCGAGCAGGGAAATCTTATTGATGAAAAAGGAAACATTCCGAATGTAAAAGGCGCTCTTCTTGCTGACGCTGTTGGAACTGTAGCCGGAGCTTGCCTTGGAACTTCAACAGTAACTTCATTCGTTGAGTCTTCTTCTGGAGTTGCAGCCGGAGCACGCACTGGTCTTGCTTCTGTTGTTACAGCTTTCTTCTTCCTTCTTGCTTTGTTCTTTACTCCTTTGTTCGCGCTTGTTCCTTCTTGCGCCACAGCTCCTGCCTTGATTTTTGTAGGCTTCCTTATGATGCAGTCAGTTTCTAAAATCAACTTCGCTGATATTACAGACGGAATCCCGGCTTTCATTACAATCATGGTAATGCCATTCGGATATTCAATTTCAAAGGGAATCGCGTTCGGAATGATTGCTTACGTAATTTCAAAAGTTGCCGGAAAGAAAGCAAAAGAAATTCCTGTTGTTACTTGGATTCTTGCCGTTGTATTCATCTTTGCCCTTGCAATAAAAGCAATATAGTTAAAAAAATTGAAGTTTAAGTGTGTCCAATCGGGCACACTTTTTTTTGCAGAATTTTTATACTTTTTAACCGAAGCAGTCAAAAGTCAGTGAGTTTTCACCCAAACCTCAGTGAGTTTTGACTGAATTTTTGTCTGAAAAAAGAAGCGCATTGCAGGCAGTCTTTTTTTTTTCAGCAATTTATGGTAAGTTTTTTGCATGAGCGAAGAAAAAGAAAAATATGTGCGTCCGACTTGGGATGAATACTTTATGGAAGTTGCGCGGACTATTGCAAAGCGTGCGACTTGCGACCGCGGAAGAAGCGGCTGTGTGATTGCAAAGGATAATCAGATTCTTGTTACAGGCTATGTTGGAAGTCCTGCAGGGCTTGCTCATTGCGATGAAGTCGGCCACTTGATGCGCAAAATGATTCACGCTGATGGCTCTGTTACCCAGCACTGCGTAAGGACAGTTCACGCCGAGCAGAACGCGATTTGTCAGGCCGCAAAAAGAGGAATTTCAATTGACGGAGCGACCGTTTATTGCAAAATGACTCCTTGCAGAACGTGCGCCATGCTTATTATAAACTGCGGAATAAAAAGAGTTGTCTGTGAAAAACATTACCATGATGAAGAAGATTCAATGAAAATGTTTGCCGAGGCTGGAATAAAAATTGAGCACTTGGAAGATTCCGTTCAGACTTACGCCGATATGTAGAAACGTTGATTAGCCAAAATGTCGAGTTTTGCTACTGACTTCGCAAATTGACTGAGCGGGAAGAAAAAGAAAGCGGCAATATATGTGGCTATTATAAAGGTGTCTTTTCTGTCATTTTCGGGCTTGACCCTGCGATGTCTCTTTTCTGAAAGAAACTCGGTTGATAATCTGTTAAAATTTATGACAGATTGCCGTGTCAAGCACGGCAATGACACATTGTTATACACTTATAGTTTTTAAGTTTCCGCTTAGGCTGGGATTTCTGCATTCTCCGTCGTCAGTGTAGAGTTCATATCGTGCGCCTTTTTCTGCAAAACTTATAGTTGTTAAATTTTCAAAGTCAATTTTTTCAACTGATTCCGCATTGTCTGCAAGAGGCAGAATGTGTCCTTTTCGGATAAAGATTGCAACTTCGTCTAGCGCAACGTGAATAAAGTTGTGTCCGGCTGGAATTATTTTTTCCTCGTAGCTTTCACTGTCCTTGAACTTTACAAGCTTCATTTCCTCAGGAAGATAAACGTGCCGTCCGGTTGCGTTCTGTTCATAGATCGGAGCAATCATAATGCTTTCTCCAATCATAAGCTGATCTTCTGTTCTTCTTGCGTCCTCGTTTTTTGGCCAGATAAATCCAAGCGGGCTTGCGTACATTGTTCCTTGCAAGGCGGCTTTCATAAACTCGCTGTAAATGTAAGGAAGAAATCTATAGCGCAGATTAAGGATGTTTCTGAATTTTTCTATGTTGTTTTTGAATCTAAAAGGCTCTTGCTCCCGGGTTCCTAATGCGGAATGATTTCTTAACAGCGGCATAAAGATTCCAAGCGCGTACCAGCGCAAGAGAAGGTCTTCAGTTGTGTTTTCCCCGAATCCGCCCAAGTCCGCGCCTGTGTACAAAAATCCGCACATATTAAGAGACGGAAGCATTTTCAAGTTCAGGAGGATGTGCTGCCATCTTGACATATTGTCTCCCATCCAGATTCCGCCGTATCTGTGAGAGCCTATGCAGGACGACCTTGAAAACATGAGGATTCTTTTTTCTGGAGAAATCTTTTCAAACGCTTCGGATGCGGCTCTTGTCATGTTGTAGCCGTAGATGTTGTGAACGTCATAATGGCGGATTTTCTTTCCGTCCTTGCAATGGTAAAAACTTTTGTAGTCATCGACATTGTTTGCAAGATTCAAGACTGTGTCTTTTAGCGCGAAATTTTCTTTTAAGCCGATGTTGAGCTTTTTCATTTCGTTTACTTGGTCAAAAACTTTTCCCAGATTTTTTTCAGAGTAAAAGAGAGCAGGCTCGTTCATGTCGTTCCAGAATCCTTCAATGCCTTGGTCTGTAAGAAATTTATATTTCATTCCAAACCATTTTCTTGCTTCTGGATTTAAGAAGTCTGGAAGGCAGCATTTTCCCGGCCACACTCCAACTATAAAGTCGTTTCCGTCTTTGTCCTTGCAGAAATAATTGTTTGCCTTTCCTTCCTCGTAAAGTTCAAATCCGTCTTCCATTTTTATTCCGGCGTCAATGATTGGAACAATGCGCACGGAATTCTTTTTCATTTCAGAAACGAAATTCTTAAAGTCCGGAAATGATTTTTTGTTAATAGTAAAGTCCTTGAACTTTTCCATGTAGTCGATGTCGAGATAAATCATGTCTAGCGGAATGCTGTTCTTTCTGTAGTTTTCAGCGACTTTTCTTACATCCTCTTCGCAGGTGTAGCCCCAGCGGGACTGTCCTATTCCGAATGCCCATCTTGGAGGAATGTAACTTTGCCCGATTAAAGTCCTGAATTCTTTTATGATTAATTCTAACGTTGGGTTTTCTATTATGTAGAGTTCGAATTCTGGATTTTCTACAGCGACTTTAAGAGTTGAATAGTTCGAAGCTCCAATGTCAAATGTAACTTTTCCCGGAGTGTCAAAGAATGCCCCGAAGTTTTTTTCGTTTCCAGACACAATGAGAAAATTGTGGGCGGCATACAGCGAGCTTTTGTTTTCGTTGTGTTCCGGCTGGTCTGTGCAGAAACTTTCGTAAATGAATCCGCGCTTGTTTATTCCGCGCACATTTTCTCCAAGACCGTAGACAATGTCGCTTGCGTCCATTTCAAGTGAAAAACTGGAAGCTTCTGCGTTTTCAAAATATGGAATTTTTTCTTTGCAGGCTTCAGGCTTTTCTTTTACGGCTTCTGTGTCAAATGCTTTTCCGAATACAAATCTCTTTATCATTTTATGCCTCCCGACATTTTTTAATAGACTACGCAAATTGATTTTGGTTTTATCTTTCCTTTTAAAACTGAATCCTTGCAGATAAATTTTGTTTTGTTTGCCTTGTCGATGTAAGTTCCTTTTGGAAGTTTTATTTCAACTTGAACTGCAGACGGCTTGGAGTTTAAGTTTATGATTACGCAGCCTTTTTCTCCGCGCTTTATAATTAGAACTCCTGCGTTTTCTCCGTTGATGAATTTTTCGTTTTCGCCTTGCATTGCGGTTCTGAATTTGTTTACAGCGGAAACTTCCGGGCTGAAATATTCATCGTTTCCTGTTTCTCCGATTTTGGATTTTCCCGGAAACTGTGTGGCTTCTTTTCCTTTGGGGCGGTTAAAGAACAATGGAGTTCCGTCTTTTCTTGAAGCTATGACTGCCCAGCCTGCACGTATCATAAAGTTTGTGAGGTAAGCGGATTCTCCTTCGTTTGCGTAAGTGTCATGGCTTTCAACCCAAGTTACAACTTCTGGAGAAGCTGCGTTTTGAAAGTTTACAATTCCTTTTGCGTTTAGCTTTTCATTTTTTAACGCGCTTCTTAAAAGCTTTCCGTAGTTGCTTGCTGTTACTGGAAAAAGTTTTCCGTAGGCATCTTCTCTTGAAGCTCCTTCTTGAAGAACTTCTCCGTAGATAAAAAGTTCATCTGCGTTTTTTACAGATTTTCCGTTTACTGATTTTTTTCCTGTAAAGACTGGCCAGAAGTCGTTTTCTTTTGAAGCAGGATCTACAGGGTCATCGGGAAGGGCAATGTGCTTTGCTGTGTCAAATCTGAAACCATCGGCTCCGCAGTCAATGAGGTCATTTATGTAGTTCATAAAATATTCTTGAAAAAGCGGATTTTCTGTGTTCACGTCTGGAAGTCCTCCGAGCATTGCGCTTGTAACTTCCCTGCGGTTTGCCATGCTTCTGATTGTGTGGTCGGAATTCTTGTGGTACATTTTTTCCATTCCGCCTACAGCTTCTATAAAGTCCAGAGAAATTTCATCTTTGTGCGTTGTCGTGTGGTTTGGAACAACATCAACAATTACTGCGATTCCATACTTTTTTGCCTTTGCGCACATACGGATAAAGTCGTCTCTTGTTCCAAGCTGATAGTTTCCTATTTTCCAATCCGTAGGCTGATAGTGATAATACCACTTTCCGTTTTTCTGGCTCATAATTTCAAGTCCGCCGTTGTCGCCTTCAAAGCATTCATTTGCCGGTGAAGTCTGGATTGCAGTGAATCCCGCTTCTGCAATTTTTTCAATGTTCTCTTCAATTGTCTTGAACGACCAGCACCAGCAGTGAAGTATAGTTCCTTGTTTTGTTTGCATTTTATTTTCCGCGGACATAGCAGAAACTCCTAAAATAAAAATCATTGCAAATGTAAAAATTCTTTTAAGCATCTTTTCCTCCATTTTGATTGCCTAATTGTTTTTTTGTGTAATATTGTCTATCCACTTTCTGCTTTTAACTCTTGCTGTTCCAATTATAAGCCTTACAATTTCTTCAACGGAAAGAAGCGCGTAAACTTTTGTGATTTCAAGCTTGAATACCAGCGCGCCCAAAAGTCCAAGCGGAAGTCCGATTCCGTAAGTTCCCAAGACATCCAGAAACAAAGTGAATTTTGTTTTTCCGCCGCTTCTAAGAATTCCGCTGCCAATTATCATGTTGCAGACTTTTATCCATAAATAGAATGCGAATATCCACAAAAGATGTTTTGCATATTCACGGACTTGTGGCTCAACATTGTAAAAGTTTATGTATATTGGAGCGAATGCAAAAATTAAAATTCCGATTGCGGCGCATCCTGCAACGCAGATTTTTATAAACTTCCAGGCGAGCCTATAGCCTTTGTCAAAATCATTTGAGCCAAGTTCGTTTCCTATAAGAATTCCTGTGGCTGCAGAAAGTCCGCTGAAGAATCCGATTGTTAACCCTTGCACAGGAAAGGTTAACGTAATTGCCGCAAGCTCTGCTGTTCCCATGTGTCCGTATATCGCGCTGTAGCCTGCATCTCCTAATGCCCATAAAAGTTCGTTTCCTATTGCAGGAAGAGCAGTTATAAAAAATATTTTTAGAAATGAAAAGTCGTTTTTACACAAAAGAACAGCTTTCATGTTCGCAGGATGATTTTTCTTTGTCATAAAAATAATCAGGATTACGCATTGAACAAATATCGAAATTACAGTTGCAATTGCAGCTCCGTCTGAACCAAGCGCCGGAAATCCTAAAAGTCCGAAAATCATGATTGCGTTTAGAATCGTGTTTGTTACGACAGAAATAAATCCTGTAACTAGCGGAGTTTTTGCAAAGCCTGTGCTTCTTAAAATTGCCGAACAGCAGCTGATGATTGCAAGCGCAAAGTAACTTAAAGAATTTATCATTAAGTAATTTTTGCCTATTGAAATAACTTCTTTGTCTTTTGTAAAAAATGAAAGGACTAGTTCAGGTGTGAAAAGTGAAAAAATAAAAAACACAAGTGCGACTGCCAATGCTGCGAAAACCGAAGCTCTCATTACGTTTGCGTGCTTGCTAGAATCTTTTGCACCTTCGTATTGAGATGCGAAAATTGAGCTTGCGGCTGCGATTCCTCCTAGCGCAAAAAGCATTACAAAGCAAGGTCTTCCGGCAAGGCTTACTGCGGCGACTGTTTTTGAGCCAAGCTGTCCAATCATAATCTGGTCAATCATTCCTAAACACGACTGAATTAAATTCTGCAGCGAAATAGGAACGGCAATTGAAATTAAATTGTTTAAAAATGTTTTGTTTTCAGCCTTCATTTTAGACTCCTTTCTCCATTAAAGTTCCAATGCAAATGTCTTTGGAAATAATATCGCGTTTGAATTTTTTCCTTAGCTTTTGCAAGTAAATATCAAAGTGAATATGTTCTGAAACAAGATTCACAATCAGCCTGTTGTCGCTTGTCATTCCAAGAAAATCATTTTCTCCGTCTGGCAGCTTTTGAATTTTGTGGTGCGGTCTGTGCGGGAAAAAAACAGCCCGATCGTTGCTACCTACAATGCAGTGCGCCATGTCTGAAACCAAGAGGATTCTTTGTTCTGGGCAGCAGTCTGTTCCGTCAAATCCGCAGAAAAATTCCAGCGGAATTTCAAGAGTGTCAAGATTTTTCCAGCTGAACAAAACAATTCTCACTTTTCTTTTTGCCGCCGAAAGAAGCGCGTCCTTGAAATATTCAAGCGGCATTGAGCAGTTGAACACAATTTCTTTTTTTGCCGCGGAAATAAGTTTGTTTACAACAGAAATAAGTTTTGTTTTGCCTTCAATGTTTACAAAACGTTCC
Source organism: uncultured Treponema sp. (assembly GCF_934725225.1). Classification (NCBI taxonomy): domain Bacteria; kingdom Pseudomonadati; phylum Spirochaetota; class Spirochaetia; order Treponematales; family Treponemataceae; genus Treponema; species uncultured Treponema sp. Next base: position 86,744 of record NZ_CAKVAM010000003.1, on the reverse strand, counting down.
TGCGTTGAAATCGGCGAATTTAATTCCTTTAGCATTTCTTTTGCTTTTGCGGCGTTGTCTGAATACTTTTGTGAAATCTCGTCAATTAAAACGTCCGGCGGAATTGCCTGATATTCTGCTGTTGAACCGGGAATGCTTGTTATGCATTCTTTCTTTAAAAGATTTTCCAGCGCGGAATAAACAGAAGGGCGGGGCGCATTCAGTTTTTTTGCAATCTGGTAGCCGCCCATTTTTTCTTCTGGAACAAGCGCGCAGTAAACAAGCGATTCCATTTTTGAAAAACCAAGGCTGCCCAGTATGTCAATGATTTTGTCTGTCATGTTCTTCCTTGAAAAAAAATATTAGTAGTAACTGTTTTACTACTATTGAATATATCGCTTCTTTTTTTGTATGTCAACAAATATTTTATTTATTATAAAAATTGTGGAATTTTGAGGCGTTTAATATAGAAAATCATACTTTTGTTATAAAAGCAATTGTTTAAGTGCCATTCTCGTGCTCGATACTGCGATGTTTACGCAGTAAACTCGGTCAGGAATCTGCTGTGAATTTACAAATCTCAAATTCAGATAAAAAAAACTGCCCTGGCGTTTACCAAGGCAGTTTAAAGATTATCCGGTCAAGCCGGATAATGACATTAAGGTAAGGTATTAATACTTTTTGTCAGCGTATCCAATCCAGCCTTCGTTTTCAACAAGGGCTTTTTCAAATCCTTCGAGCTTGAAAGGATAGCTTTTTGAAAGTGAGCCGGCAATGAGTTTTACTTTCCAAGTACCGTCTTCTTTCTGTTCAATTTTGCATTCTGTGTCTTTGTCTGCAAATGTTCTGAACATATCGTCGATGTCTTTTTTGCTCATGTCCAGCGCAAGAAGTCCGCAGTTGTACATATTCTGGCGGAAAATGCGGGCAAAATTTACTGCTATTACACAATAAATTCCGTTTACTTCCAAAGCCCAAGGAGCGTGTTCCCGGCTAGAACCGCAGCCAAAGTTTTCACGTGTGATGATGACTTTTTTGCCCAGAACGTCTGTCTTTGGATTGAAACCTTCAAGCTTTAAATCCTCAAGAAGATACGGCTGGAGCGCCTGCTTTGTATTTTCTGTGAGATACTTTGCAGGAATTATTTCGTCAGTATTAATATCTGAGCGATCCAAGAATAAAACTTGTCCACCAAACTGTTTCATTTTGTTCCTCTTCTTTATTTATTTTTCAGCCTTTAAAAAAGCATGAATTAGTGATTGTTCCAGCAATTGCTGTTGCGGCGGCTGTGGCAGGGCTCATAAGGTGAACCATTCCGCCTTTTCCCATGCGTCCATTGAAGTTTCTGTTTGTTGTTGAAGCGCAAACTTCTCCTTCTGCAAGAACTCCGTTGCTCATTCCAAGGCAGGCTCCGCAAGTCGGATTTGTAACACAGAATCCAGCGTCCATGAAAATCTTTATGATTCCTTCTTCAAGCGCCATTTTGTAAACGAGCGGAGTAGCAGGACTTACGATTCCGCGCACGCCTTCTGCGATTTTGTGTCCTTTTAAAATTTCAGCGGCTACACGAAGGTCGCTGATTCTTCCGTTTGTGCATGAGCCGATATAAACCTGATCAACTTTTGTTCCTTTCATTTCTGAAACTTTTCTTATCTGGTCAGGCTTGTATTCAATTGTACATACAGGCTCAAGATTTGACAAGTCGAATGTGTAAACTTTTTCATATTCCGCATCTTCATCGTCAATCCATTTGCTGTATTCTTTAAGGGCGGCTTCTTTTGACTCGAATTCATCTTTGATAAACGGCCAAAGATATTCTACTGTTGTCATATCAGGAAAACAGATTCCGCTTGTTGCTCCAGCTTCAACTGCCATGTTGCAAATTGTCATTCTTTCTTCCATTGACATATTGTCAACGATTGGACCTGTAAATTCTGCAACGCAGTTTGTGGCTCCATTTACTCCAATCTGTCCAATCAGGAAAAGAATTACGTCTTTTGCATAAACTCCGTCTTTGAGCTTGCCATTTAAAACAAACTTTATGGCTTTTGGCTCGCGGAAAGAACATACGCCTTTCAATATTCCAACTTCCAAGTCTGTAGTTCCGACTCCAGCGGCAAATGCTCCGAATGCTCCATGTGTGCAAGTGTGGCTGTCTCCCATGATTACTGTGAATCCGGGGCGCACAAATCCTTTTTCCGGGAAAATCGCATGGCAGACGCCGTTTGCTCCGATGTCAAAAAAGTCTTTTATGTTGTTGCGTTTTGCCCAGTCACGGATAATTTTTTCCTGCATTGCGCATTTGCTGTCTTTTGCAGGAGTTACGTGGTCTATGACTGCTTTGATTTTTGTGCTGTCAAAAACTCTGTCTTTGTTCCGCTCAACAAGGTCGTTGATTGCGATTGGCGTTGTGATTTCATGGCAGAAAACTCTGTCAAGCTTAAGAATGTTTGTTCCTTCAAAAGGGGATTCAACCAAATGTGATGAAAAGATTTTCTGTGCTATAGTTTTTCCCATAGAAATTCCTCTGTATTAATAGACTTTAGTATAATTAAAGTTTATTAAGTAAAAATAAAATTGTCAATATGATTTTATGAAACAACATTCTGCGGCTTTCCCATGATAAAACATTTTAGGTTTTCTATTACGATATTCAAAAGCCTTTGCCTTGTTTCTGTGGCAGCCCAGGCGATGTGCGGAGTTATAATGCAGTTTTTTGCGCCGAGCAAAGGATTGTCTTCTTTCATAGGCTCTTCGCTTACAACATCCGCCGCGTAGCCTGCAATTTTTCCGCTGTCAAGAAATTCCCTTACATCTTTTTCATTTACAAGCGGACCTCTGGCTGTGTTTATTAAAAATGCGGTTTTCTTCATTAAGGAAAGTGTTGTTTTGTTTACGACATTTTTAGTTTTTTCAGTTAAAGGCGCATGAAGGGAAATAAAATCAGATTCATTGAACAAAGTTGAAATGTCAACTGGATTTTTTATTTCAGGCTTTGGAGTTCTGGTGCAGACAATGACTTTCATTCCGTAGGCTTCCGCGATTCTTGCAACTCTTGAGCCTATGCTTCCGTAGCCGAAAATTCCGAGAGTTTTTCCTTCAAGTTCAATCAGCGGAACTTTCCAGTAGCAGAAATCCGGGCATTTTGTCCATTCGCCGGACATTACGCTGTCTGAATGAAGCTGCGTGTGGCAGGCAAATTCACTTATAAAAGCGAAAACAAGCTGCGCAACTCCTGCTGTGCTGTAAGACGGCACATTTGTTACGGTGATATTGTGCTTTTTGCAGGCTTCCAAGTCGATTACATTATAGCCTGTTGCCTGAACTCCAATGTATTTTAGATTCGGGCATTTATTGAGGATTTCTTCTGTTATGTTTATTTTATTTAAAAGAATCGCATCGCTGTCGCCAATTCTTTCTGCAACTAGAGAAGCCTCTGTCCTTGGAAAAACTGCGACTTGCCCGAACTTTTCTAGTGGCGACCAGGAAAGATCGCCTGGATTCAAGGCATTGCCGTCAAGAACTGTGATTTTCATATAGAATTAGCCGAGCGCTATAACGCCAGTAGAATTGATTGCTGCATTTATCGCATCCTCGATTCCAGCTGTTCCTTCGTCAAAGTCAACGCAAACTTGGCATTTTGCTGCTGAAGAGACTACATTTGTAACACCTGCGACTGCTTTTACTGCTGCATCAACTTTTGCTGCCGCCGCATCATCATCCATTCCTGTAACATAAATCTTTTTCTGCATTTTTGTCTCCTAGCAAAATTTTAAATACAGAATTATTATAATAGGGATTATGTTTTTTTTCAAGCAAATTTAAATGCCTGAAGCCACAGAACGGCCTAATTGACCGCAAGCGCCGCCAATTTTTGCACCTCTGCGAGTTCTTAAGTTTACTTTAAGGTTTGCTTTTTCAAGAATCTTAACAAATTCCTCACATTCTTTCCTTGAAGGAGTCTTAAATTGTAAACCTTCAACTGGATTCCATGGAATGAGGTTTATGTATGCGTCAAGTCCGGCAGCAAATTCAATCATCCGTTTTGCGCTTTCTATTCCTGTGTTTTGTCCTGAAAGAAGGGCGGCTTCCAATGTTATTCTTTTTCCAGTTTTTTCTGAATAAAATTTTATCGCCTTTTTTAGTTCAGGCAATGGATTTCCTTTTGAAACCGGCATAAGCTGTTCCCTAAGCAAAGGGTCGGCTGTTGTTAGGGAAACTGCAAGGCGCACAAAAGGTCCGTTTTCCGCAAGCTCGTAGATTCCGCTTATAAGTCCGCAAGTGCTTAACGTGATTCTTCTGGGGCTTAAGCCTCTTCCTTTTTTATCTGTCAAAATCGCCACGGCTTTTCTTATTGCATTTAGGTTTTGAAGCGGTTCGCCCATTCCCATAAAAACAATGTTGTCTAGTGTTCCGGCTTCTTTTTCCATAAAGAGGAATTCTTCGATAATTTCTCCGGCGGTAAGATTTCTTCCAAGTCCAAGACGTCCTGTCTGGCAAAAAGCGCACCTCATTGCGCAACCAGCCTGGCAGCTTACACAGGCAGTTTTTCTTCCTTCTTTATCTGTTAGAAGAACTGTTTCTATTGCAAGTCCGTCTGAAAGTGTAATTTGAAGCTTTATAGTTCCGTCAGGATCTTTTAAAACTTCTGTTACTTTTGACGAGCGGAGAAGTGTGTTTTCTTCCAGGAATTTTCTTGTGGCTTTGTCGATGTTTGTCATCTGCTCAAAAGATTCCGCGCCTTTTGAAATCCATTCGTAAATCTGTTTTGCGCGGAACGACGGCGACAATTGTATTGCATTTGCTATTTCTTCAGGGAAAAGCCCCGAAATTGAAACTTTTTTTTCCATAAAATATAATCAGTTTTCTTGAATTTGGTTTATGAAGTCGTTTATTGCCTGATTTTTTATTCCAAGCTTTTGGAAAGAATGAAGAGTTTCCAAGGCTTCATTTTTATTGTTCATTTTTAGGTAGCAATCCGCAAGATCTATGTAAAGACGGTAGTTTTTGGGATCTCCGTTTACAAGCTGAGTGAGCCGATCTGCCGCTTCTTCAAATTTTCCTTCTCCCTTGCAAATAAGCGCAAGTCCCAAGGCAGCATAAATGTCAAAATCTATGTCCATTGCGCGGTTGTAATATTCTGCGGCTGTGGCATAGTCGCCTGTGTTTCTGTATGCGTCCCCGGTGCGCGTTAAAATGACTTTATTTTTTGGATCAATTTCAAGGATTTTGTTCCAGTAGCCAATCGAGCGGAACTGCTGGTTCATTCCCCGGTAGCAGTCTGCGATTCCGAACAGCGCATAGAAATTGTTCGGGTCAAGTTCAAGAGCTTTTTCAAAGTAGGGAAGTCCTTTTTCGAATGTCTTGATTTTTCTGTGGCAGTTTCCTATTGAAGTTAGAACTCTTATGTCTACGTGCGAAGGATTCATTTCAAGCATCTTTGTCCAGTAAAAAAGCGCGTCCTTGTATTCCTTAAAATCGTAGTGAAGATGCCCCAGACCAATCAGCGCATAGGCATTGTTTTCTTCCATGTCGAGGACTTTTAAATAAAGATTCTTTGATTTTTTGAAGTCTCTGATTTTTCTGTAGGCATCGGCGACTCTGGTTAAAACTGTTATATTTCTGTCGTCATGGACAAGATATTGCTCCCAGATTTCTATTGCTTTTTTGTACTGATTTATTGCCTTGTAGCAATCCGCAAGTCCAAAAAGAGCGTAATTGTTTCCTGGATGGCAGGAAAGGCATTTTGAGTAATATTCAATTGCTTCCTTAAAATGGCATTGCTTCCGCTCGCTGTCGCCAAGCCCCACAAGCGCGTAGTTGTTGTTTTCTTCTATATTAAGAATCTGGCTGAATGCTTCTATTGCTTTTTTTGTGCTGTTGTCTTTTAAATACTGATAGCCTTTTTTTGAAAGTTCGCTTATCGCTGCGTTTGCGCCGTCTGTTTTGTTGAATTCCTGTGTCTGTGAAAAACTGAATTCCTCAGGTTTCAATTCATCAGCCATTTTTTACCTCTCTTAACTTTTTAGCATAACAGACACAGTCTGCGATATTTTTTCTATAATTGGTTCGCTTTTTCTTTTGTTGTGGGCAAGCAGATACATTTTCAGCGCGTCTAAATACTTGTTTTCTTTGTTATAATTGTCTCCTATTCTTGTAAGGCCGTCTGAATATCCTGTAGTAATGAAAATCCTTTTTGCCATTTCAATTTTGCCTTCATTGAACAGCGCGTTTGCTTTTCTGTTAAGAGCGACTTTTTGCTGGTCGGAAAGTCCGTCCAACGGCAAATCTGAAGTCTTTATGAATTTCAGTTCTTCTGGCTTTGAGTCGATTTGATTTTTTAAATTACTTGTCATTACTTTTAACCTTATAGAATACAGTTTTAATTGTAACTTGTTATTTCGATTTGTCAAGCAATGGTTTTAAAGACTTTCAGTTTGTCTGCTAGCCGTCTTCTTCATTTTTATAGAAATTTACGATTGAGCGTCCGTAGATTCTTTTGTCTGAAAGCACGAGGTTTCCGATTTTGTCCGGGAGCGGATCTTCGGCAGGGTAGTGGATTAAAAGCTGTCCGTTTTTTGTAAGAAGTTCTCTTGCTCCGGCAGTTTCCACAAGTTCTTTTCTGAATTTATACGGAAAAGGCGGATCTAAAAATATGTAGTCGAATTTTTCTTTGCAGCGTTTCAAAAAAAGCTCGACAGCCATAAATCGGCAGTTTATGCGAACTCCGACTTCTTCAGCCATTTTTACATTTTTAAGGATTGTCTTTGCCTTTGACTTGTCCATTTCGCAAAGTGTTACTGCGGAAGCTCCGTGCGAAACTGCTTCAAGCGCAATTGTTCCTGAGCCGCTGAACAAGTCAAGAAAAGATTTTCCTTCAAGAGAGAATCCTATTATGTTAAAAACGGACTCTCTCATTTTGTCCATTGCAGGACGGATCGCCATTTTTCCGTAAGGAGTTTCTGTGACGCGCCCTTTTAGCTTTCCGCCTGTAATTCTCATTTTTAGTTTGCTCCGTTAAGAGACCAGTAAATGTCGTCGTGGGCAAGGTTTTTGTTTGATTTTGCGTAGTCAAAGGCTGTGTTTCCGTTTTCATCCTGAAATGCCGGATTTGCGCCTGCGTCTATGAGCTGCTTTAAAACCAAAGTTGATTTTCCGTATTGCGCCGCGTACATAAGCGGAGTCTGTCCTTTCCACAAGCGGTTCAGCGGAATTCCCATGTCAAGGAACAGCTTGATTTTTGCTTCGCGGATGTGGTCGGAAGACGAATTTCCTGTTATTGCAAAGATAAACGCCCTGAAAACTTCATCCTCGGAAACGCTTCTGTTTTTTAGGAGAACTGAAATTATTTCAGGATTCTGTGAATAATCCGCAGCCATTAAAAGCGGAGTGGCGTTGAATTTGTTTCTTACACGGATATATGCGGCGTTTTCAATAAGCATATTGAGAATGTTAAGGTTGTTTTGGTATCTTACCGCGTACATTAAAGCTGTCCAGCCGTCTTTGTCCCTAAGATTTACGTCTGCTCCGTTTTTAAGAAGCAAATTTACGTCCCAGTCGTTTCCGGCTTTTGCTGCTCTCATAAGAAGTGTAACACCGTTTTTGTCTGCCGCGTTCGGATTTTCTATGTATTCGGTTTTATTTTCAGGCGGTTGTTCTGCTGGTTTGTCTTCGTTTTCTGCGTAGTCCAAAAGAAATGCGCTTGCATACTGCTGAATTTCAGCCTGTTTTGCATTTTCAGTATTTGAAGCTTTTTCTTCGTTTGAATTTGAATCAGCTGAAGCTGTCTGTTCTTGAGCTTGCGCGGCTTCTGGAACTGTCTCGGCGGCTGTTTCCTGTGCGGGCGGCTCTGGAACATAAAGTCCTTCCGGGTCTTCTGTGTATTCCGTGAGCTTTTGGTAAACGCTGTATTCAGGATTCATTCTTGCGTAGGCGAACGAGTCCATTCCGCTTTTGTCTTTCTGCAGAACTCTTGCGTCCCGGCTTCGCTTTAAAACAATTCCGTACTTTGAAACAAGGTCGATTACATTTTGGTCAGAAGAATACTGAGCCGCGTACATCAGCGGAGTTTTTCCTTCTTTTGACTTTGCGTTTGGATTCGATTCTTTTTCGAGGCAAAGGTTTATGATGCCGATGTCTCTGTTGTTTTTCAGGGCGAGCATAAGAAACGTCTCTCTGTTGTTTCCGAATACCTGCATAGAAAGGTTCCGGTTTTCTTTAAATGCCTGACGGATTTCTGCTTCTGTTCCCTGTTTTGCAAGCAGCTCGTAGTCAACATCGTCTTTTGCGTACATGGCGGCAGGAATAAGTGCGGCCAGTAAAAATACAAATAAAAACTTCTTCTTCATATATTACAATTATATTCAACTGCGCTGAAAAAAACAATAATATTGAAAAAAAATCCCTTTGACTTTTGATATATGGCATGATAGAATTTGCTGAAATTTTTGCATCCAGTTTGGAAGGCAGAAGTTTTAGATTAACTAATAGAAGGAAAAGTTATGAAATTTGGACATTATGATGATGTAAACAGGGAATACGTCATTGAAACTCCACAGACACCTTACCCTTGGATTAACTACCTTGGAAACGAGAAGTTTTTCTCTCTTATTTCCAATACAGCAGGTGGTTATGCCTTTTATACAGACGCCCGTTTGCGCCGCTTGACCCGTTACCGCTACAACGACATTCCGCTTGACTCTAACGGACGCTATTTCTATATCAAGGACGGAGATACAGTTTGGAATCCTGCCTGGCAGCCAACTCAGACTCCTCTTGACAGCTACGAGTGCCGCCACGGATTTGGATATACAAAATTCGCTTCTAAGAAAAACGATGTTTCCGCCCAGGTTCTTTGCATGGTTCCTAATGGCGTTAACTGCGAAGTTGAAATGGTTACACTCAAAAATGAAGGAAAGTCTGAAAAAAAACTTTCGCTTGTTTCTTTTATTGAGTGGTGTCTTTACAACGCTTCTGACGACTGCCAGAACTTCCAGAGAAACTTTTCTACCGGCGAAGTTGAAATTGAAGGCAGCGTAATTTATCACAAGACTGAATACCGCGAGCGTCGCAATCACTTTACATTCTATTCTGTAAACGCTCCTGTTGACGGATTCGATACAGACCGCGAGACTTGGCTTGGACTTTACAATCCGCTTTCTAAGCCAAAGACTGTAATGGAAGGAAAAAGCGGAAACTCTGTCGCTGACGGATGGAGCCCGATTGCTTCTCACCGCCTGAATGTTGAACTTAAGGCTGGCGAGGAAAAAACTTTTGTTTTTGTTCTTGGATATGTTGAAAATGATCAGGACAAAAAGTGGACAACACAGACAAAAGGCGAGCTTCTCCGCACAAATACAGCAAGCGGAATCATCAACAAAGAAAAGGCTTATGCAATTCAGGAAAGATTCAGCACAAAAGAAAAAGTAGAAAAGGAATTCAATGTTCTTAAGGAATTCTGGAACGAAATTCTTTCTCACTTTACTCTTAAAACTGGAGACGAAAAACTTGACCGCATGGCTCTGTGGAACCAGTACCAGTGCGTCGTCACATACAACTTTGCGCGCTCAGCTTCTTACTTTGAAAGCGGAATCGGACGCGGAATGGGCTTCCGTGATACTTCTCAGGATATGCTTGGCGCGGCTCATCAGCTTCCTAACTCAAGAATCCGCGAACGTCTTTTTGATGTTGCCGCAACTCAGTTTGAGGACGGTTCAGCTTACCATCAGTTCCAGCCGCTTACAAAACGCGGAAATGCGGACATCGGCTCTAACTTTAATGATGATCCGCTTTGGCTTGTGCTTGGCGTTGGACGCTACATTTGCGAAACTGGCGACAAGGATTTCCTTAATGAAATGGTTCCGTTTGACAACAGCGAGACAAACAAGGCTACAATGTACGAGCATCTTAAACGCTCTTACCGCTACATCACAACTCACATGGGACCGCACGGACTTCCGCTTATCGGACGCGCTGACTGGAACGACTGCTTGAACTTGAACTGCTTCAGCATGAATCCGAACGATTCTTTCCAGACTTGCACAAACAAGGAAGGCAAGAACGCTGAATCCGTAATGATTGCTGAAATGTTTGTGTATGTAACTCCTGACTATGCCGCGATGTGCCGTCTTCAGGGCGATGAAGAAGAAGCTAAATTTGCAGAAGAAGCCGCCAAGAAAATGGAAGAGGCAATCTGCACTGCTGGCTGGGACGGAGAATGGTATGTCCGCGCTTATGACGATGCCGGAAACAAGATTGGTTCGCATGAATGCAAGGACGGAAAAATCTTTATTGAGTCGCAGGGATTCGGAACAATGGCAAAAGTCGGAAAAGACAAAGGCTATCCAGAAAAATCTCTTGACAGCGTAAAGAAATATCTTGATTCAAAGTACGGAATTGTAATCTGCTGGCCTGCATATCAGGATTACCACATTGAGCTTGGCGAGGTTTCTTCTTATCCGCCTGGATACAAAGAGAACGGAGGAATTTTCTGCCATAACAATCCGTGGGTAATTATCGGCGAAGTTGTAAACGGTCGTCCTCAGGATGCGTTTGAGCATTACAAGAAGATTGCTCCGGCTTATGTTGAAGAAATTTCAGACATCCACCGCACAGAGCCTTATGTTTACAGCCAGATGGTCGCAGGAAAAGAAGCACGCCGTGAAGGTGAAGCAAAGAACTCTTGGCTTACAGGAACAGCCGCTTGGAACTTTGTTGCATTGAGCCAGTATCTTTGCGGACTTCGCCCAAGCTATGAAGGACTTGTTGTGGAGCCTCGTCTTCCGGAGCATATCAAGACTGCCGAGATGACACGCAAATTCCGCGGAGTTGAATACATAATCAGTGTAAAGAACAACAAAAACGACGGAGATGTAAAAGTTGAAGTTGTTTCTGGCGGAAAGGCGAACGGAACTACAGTTGTTGCCGACAACGGCGCAAAGCAGGTTAAAGTTTCTGTAACTGTAGGCTGATTCATTTAGTAGAAAAACAGTTTTTGGCTATATGCCGTGTATTGATTTGCACGGTGTATAGCTTTTTTATTATGATTTTATGGGGTTGTATTCGCCTGCGTTTTCCTTGAAAATCACATCGATAGGAACAAAAATTCTCTGCGGAATTTCCTGAAGAAGAACTTTGCTCTTGAAAATTTCGTTCACGCTTGTGTAGCCTTGGTATTCAGGACGCTGGGAAATCACGCAGTCAATGTTTCCAGTCATAAGTCCGTTTCTATTCTGCTCCTGCATATCGTAGCTTATCAGGGCGACTTTGCTTTTTCTATTTGTGTAGCTAAGATACTGCCCGATTATAAATCCTTCAGTGTGAGTGGCAAAAATTCCGTTTATTTCAGGCTCGGATTTGAACAAATTATCCAGAAAATTGAAAATTCCTTGGTTTGAGCCATTTGGACAGATTGTTTCTATGACTTGGCAGCTTGTGTCGTGCTTGAAATAATCCGTGAATCCTCTTAGACGCTCCAAAAGATTATATGAATCCTTGTAAAACCGCAGCACAGAAAATTTTCCGCTTTTCTTTAGGAGTTTCATTATGTGTCCTGCGCATTGTCCGCCTCTGTACGGATTCTGCGCTATTGTAATAGTCGGATTTGCTCTTGGCAGCGGTGAGTCTACGAAAATGTAAGGAATTTTTATCTGGCTGAATATTTCCTCGGCTTCCTGCGGAACAATTGGAACTGTTATCAAAGCCTGCAGGTTCTTTTCAAAAAGCCTTTGTGAAGCTTTTGTCATTGAGCCGTATTCAGTTCTGTCAAAATATTCAAATTCAAGTTTTATTCCGAATGCGGAAAGTTCAGCTTCAGCTTCTTTCATTCCTTTGAAAATCATTTGCCAGTAGCCGCTTCCAGAGCCGGGCGGAGGCATCAAAACTCCAATAACAAAAGGCTTGTTCTTTTTTAGTGTTCGGGCAAGCGGATTCGGCGTGTATCCGTATTTTTCGATTACGGCTTCTACCGCGAGCTTTGTTTTTTCTGAAACTTTTCCTCTGTTGTGCAGAACTCTGTCCACTGTTCCGATTGAAACGCCTGATTTTTTTGCTATTTCTGTTATTGTCATAGCCGCCTCTTCTTTTGTCAAAACGTGTTGACGTACACATTTTAGCATTGTTTTTTTCGGGGCGCAAATAATTTTCAGTTGTTTTGTGCAAAAAAGTTTTGCCGGTGAAAATTGTAGCAATTTTTCTCTATTTTTTGAAACTATAGTATTATTTTTCTTTTTTTTATGAATTAAAATCACTTTTTTTAAGCGCATTTATAACTAAAATTTATAAAAGAATTTATTTGACAAATGAACAGAACGGGTTTATATATTTTATTATAGTGTTAACGAACACACGAAAATTCTGTTTAACTATTTTTTTGGAGGACAAAATATGAAAAAAACAGTTTGCGCTGTGCTTGGCATGGCTTTGATTGGCGGCGCGGTTTTTACCGGATGCTCTAAAGCTGGCGGTGATGTTGTAATGAACAAAGACAAGCCGCTTGTTTTCTTTAACAGACAGCCTTCTGATCCTACAACTGGCGAAATTGATATGGCTACAATGAACTGGAACAGCAAGACTTATTATGTCGGCTTTGATGCTGCAGGCGGCGGTGCTGTTCAGGGAAAACTTATTGCTGACTATCTTGCTTCCGCAGATCCTGCCGTTATTGACCGCAACGGAGACGGAATCCTCGGATACGTCCTTTGCATTGGAGACGTCGGACACAATGACTCTAAGGCTCGTACAGAGGGAATCCGCAAGGCTCTCGGAACTTGGGACGGCTCTACAGATCCTGGAAAAGTAAAGGAAGGCTCTATTTCTGTAGGCGGAAAAACACTGAAAGTTGTTGAGCTTGAAGGAAAGGCAATGACTGGAACTGACGGTTCTACTTGGAATGCAAACGCTGCTACAGAGGCAATGGGCGGCTGGGCTACAAAGTTCGGAAATCAGCTTGATATGGTAGTTTCTAACAACGACGGAATGGCAATGGGCTGTCTTCAGGCTTCAAACTATCCGGCTGGAGTTCCAGTATTCGGATATGACGCAAACGCAGACGCTATCGAGGCAATCGGCGCTGGAAAACTCACAGGAACTGTTTCCCAGAACGTTGACGCTCAGGCAACAGCGACTCTTCAGGTTTTGCGCAATCTTCTTGACGGACTTACAGGCGAAGATGTTTACAAGAAAGGAATTTCAGAGCCGGATTCTTACGGAAACAAGATTTCTGCTCCTGTTCAGTATGTTGCTTCAACAAAGGCTTTGCTTGCTGAAAACTCAGGTGTAAACAGCGGAAACTGGCAGCAGTACACAGCAGGAAACCGCGATTCAGGCGTAAAGAAATCAACTGCTCCTTCAAAGAAAGTTTTGCTTACAATTTACAACTCGGCGGACAACTTCCTTTCGTCTTCTTATCTTCCTGCTTTGCAGTACTACGCTCCGCTTTTGAACATTGACCTTACAGTAGTTCAGGGAGACGGACAGAACGAATCCAGCTGTCTTGACAGATTTACAAACCTTAACAACTACGACGCTTATGCAATCAACATGGTTAAGACAAACTCTGGAAGAGACTATACAGACAAGCTCAAGTACTAAAGTTTGATTTCGGGCTGGATGAAAAGTCTAGCCTGATTTTCAGAAGGTATTTGATTTTTTTTTAGATTGCCATGCCCCGAAAAGGCATGGCATTTTTTAAGCAGATAAAAGAGGAGCGTTATGGACGATATAGTTCTGGAAATAAAAAATCTTTCAAAGTCATTTGCAAAGAACAAGGTCCTTGACGGTATAAATCTTACTGTAAAAAAAGGCACAGTGCTTGGGCTTATGGGCGAAAACGGAGCCGGAAAATCCACAATGATGAAGTGCCTTTTTGGTATTTACGCAAAGGATGAAGGTTCAATTTCGCTTTTGGGAAAGCCCATAAACTTTAAGAATCCAAAGGAAGCTCTTGAAAACGGAGTCGCAATGGTGCATCAGGAGCTTAACCAGTGCCTTGACCGAACCGTTACAGACAACCTTTTTCTTGGTCGCTATCCAACGAGGGCGGGAATTGTTGACGAAGCTAAGATGCTCAAGGAGGCGAACAGCCTTTTTGCTTCGCTTAGCATGAATGTAAATCCAAAGACCATTATGCGCACAATGTCTGTTTCCCAAAGGCAGATGGTGGAAATTGCAAAGGCGGTTTCTTACGACGCAAAAATAATAGTTCTTGATGAGCCAACGTCTTCACTTACGGAGCGTGAGGTCAATAAGCTTTTTTCTATAGTAGATGACCTTAGAAACAAGGGAGTTTCGTTTGTTTATATTTCGCACAAGATGGACGAAATTTTCCAGATTTGCAACGAAGTCGCTGTTCTTCGGGACGGAAAGATGATTCTTTCAAAGTCTGTTGAGTCAACCGACATGAACGAGCTTATCTCTGCAATGGTCGGTCGCTCTTTAGACAAACGTTTCCCGGATGTGGACAATACTCCGGGCGAAGATTTCCTTGAAGTCCGCGGACTTACCACAAAGTATGAGCCAATTCTTGAAGATATTTCATTTACTGTAAAAAAAGGCGAAATTTTCGGATTGTACGGACTTGTCGGAGCTGGACGCAGCGAGCTTCTGGAATCTTTGTTCGGAATCAGAACGATTGCTTCCGGCGAAATTATAATGGACGGAAAAAAACTTCATTTTAAAAACAGCAAGGATGCGATGGACTATAGTTTTGCGCTTGTTACCGAGGAACGCAAGCTGAACGGAATGTTCGGAAAAGACACAATCCAGTTCAACACAACGATTACAAACCTTGACAGCTACAAGACATTCGGCGTGCTTTCAAACCGCAAGATGCAGGAGGCCGCCAACCGCGAAATAAAAACCATGCACACAAAATGCGTTTCAGCTGACGAGCTTATAAGTTCTCTTAGCGGCGGAAACCAGCAGAAAGTTATAATCGGAAAATGGCTTGAACGCCAGCCGCAGGTATTTTTGCTTGACGAGCCTACGCGCGGAATTGACGTTGGCGCAAAGTATGAAATCTACCAGCTGATTATAAACATGGCGAAAGAAGGAAAGACAATAATCGTTGTTTCAAGTGAAATGCCTGAAATCTTGGGCATTACAAACAGAATCGCCGTTATGTCAAACCACCGCCTTGCAGGAATTGTAAATACAAAAGAAACGGATCAGGAAGCCTTGCTTAGACTTTCTGCAAAATACTTATGATTACTAGGAGCAAGCAAATGAACGAAAATGCATCTGTTGCAGAAATAAAGTCTCTGGATGAAGACGAAAAACTCCGCGGATATTCCGAAACTCTGCATAATCTTCGAAAAGACGGAGTGAACAAAATTGCCGACTTGAAGCAGGAAATTTTCTCGCTGAAAAAAAGCAAGATGATTGATTCTGCCGAAAAACAGCGTTTAATTTCAGAAAAAAAAGAAGGAATTGAAAAAGCAAAGGAAATCGCGGCAAAAAACAAGGCGGAAGAAATCCGTGTTGAAAAAGAAGCCGTTGCCTATGCGAACACAATTTCAAAGGAATACATCGCTCAGGTTGTTCGCTCTGAAAATGAATCCATTGCAAAGCATAAGCAGGATTTTGCGCAGGAAATATTGAAGATAAAATCTGAATCCGCGGAAAAAGAAAGCAAGCTGAAATCTTCTGGAATGGATTCCGCCGCTTTAAAAGAAGAAATTGCGACTCTGAAATATGAAACAAAATCAGCTTTGTTCGATGCAAAAAGCCGCTTGTCTTCCGCAGTTGGAAGATGCAAGGACGCAAAAAATCAGGCATTTGTAAATCATGTTCAAAAAAACAGAAGCCTGCGCAACGGAAAAAACAAGTTTTCAGAAGACTTTGTGCTTAACTTGAATGACTATATTTATAAGTTCAAGCTTTCAAAATTTTTCCTTGACAACGGACTTTACCTTGCGATTCTTGTGTTCTTTATAGTCTGCATTATTCTGGCTCCTATTTCTGGAAACGGAAATCTTCTTTCGCTTCCGAACATATTTACAATCCTTGAACAGTCTTCAACCCGTATGTTCTATGCTCTTGGAGTTGCGGGGCTTATTCTTCTTGCCGGAACAGACTTGAGCGTAGGCCGAATGGTTGCTCTTGGCGCGGTTGTTACAGGACTTGTGCTTCATCCGGGACAGAATATTGTCACTTTCTTTGGAATGGGACCTTGGGATTTTACTGCGATTCCTATGGCAGTTCGCGTAATAATGGCTTTGTTTTCTTCTGTGTTCCTTTGTGTGCTTTTCAGCGCGTTTGCCGGCGTTTTTTCAGCAAGGCTCAAGATTCATCCGTTTATTTCAACTCTTGCAACCCAGCTTATCATATACGGACTTTTGTTCTTTGGAACAAGCGGAACTCCAGTCGGCTCAATTGACAGCGGAATCAAGGATGTTTTCGGCGGAAGATGGGTTCTTGGAGTTATAAACGGCGAGCTTGTTACGTTCCCTAAACTGATTATTCCTGCCGCGATTGCGATTGTTGTCGCCTGGTTTATCTGGAACAAGACGACGTTCGGAAAAAATATGTATGCTGTAGGCGGAAACGCAGAAGCTGCAAGTGTAAGCGGAATCAGTGTTTTCAAGGTAACTTTGGGCGTGTTTATTATGGCAGGAATTTTCTACGGATTCGGCGCGTTCTTTGAAGCTTTCAAGGCAAACGCAAGCGCAGGAACAGGGCAGGGCTATGAGCTTGATGCTATTGCGGCATGTGTTGTCGGCGGAATTTCATTTAACGGCGGAATTGGAAAAATCGGCGGCGCAGTTCTTGGCGTTATAATTTTCACAAGCCTTACTTACTGCCTTACATTCCTTGGAATTGACACGAACCTTCAGTTTGTATTTAAGGGATTTATAATTATTGCGGCGGTTGCGCTTGACAGCATAAAATATCTTAAGCGGAAATAGCTGCAGAATTGTAAATAAATTTTTGTCTGAATAACTTTCCTCCAATTTTGCACCTTTGGGGCTTTTAGCTTCAAGGGTGCGTTTTTTTTGTGATTTGATTCTGATTTATTTTGAAGCCTGAATTTTGATTTTATATTTTATTGTCATTATCGGGCTTGACCCGGTAATCTATTCGAAATTTGGAACAATAAATGATTTAAAAATAAAAAAAGACACTAAGAAAACTTAGTGCCTGCTTGGGGAGTGAAGGATTCGAACCTACGAAGGAAAACCAACAGATTTACAGTCTGCCCCCTTTGACCACTCGGGAAACTCCCCGACTCAAGCTGCTTGTAGGACTTGGACCCACGACCCCGAGATTACAAATCACGTGCTCTACCAACTGAGCTAAAGCAGCAGATAATCAACTTGCGTTTAATCAAGCCGATGAAAAGACTATATACTATAGCGCATTTTGTGTCAATATCTTTGGTTTAAAATTCGCTATTTTTTTTGATTTTTCTTAATCAGGTGAAAATAATAAAATTTGTTAAATCCATATTTGTGTGTTATAATTTTTCAATAAAAAAACTTCATTTAATTTGGGAGTACAGATAAATGCCGGTTTCGCCTTATATAAAGGAAACAATGTCTAGCAAAACTGCTGGCGTAATTAGAAAAATGTTTGAGGAAGGTCTTGAACTTAAGAAAAAATACGGAGAGGACAATGTCTTTGATTTCAGCATAGGAAATCCAGATTTGGATCCGCCGGAAGAAATTTTTAAGTGCATAGAAGAACTTGCAAAAAAGCGTGAAAAAAATTTCCATGGATATATGCCGAATCCTGGCTATCAGTTTGCAAGAGAGGCAATGGCAAAAAAAACAGAGGCGGAGCAAGGCGTTCCAGTTGACTTTAGCTGCGTTGTAATGTCTGTTGGCGCGGCTGGAGCTTTAAATAGTCTTTTCAAAGCGATTGTTTCTGAAGGCGACAATGTTATTGTTCCTGCTCCATTTTTTACAGAATACAGGCATTATGTTCATAATTACGGCGGAAATTTAATTGAAGTTCCTGCAAAGCCTGATTTTTCGCTTGATGTTGATGCGATTGCTTCCGCTTTGACAGAAAAAACTGCCGCTGTTCTTATAAACAGTCCGAACAACCCGACTGGCCGCATTTATTCAAAGGAAGAAATAAAGAAGCTTGCTGATGCTCTGGAACTTCATGCAAAAAAATGCGGAAGAAAACCGTATCTTGTATGCGACGAGCCTTACCGCGCGATTGTTTACGACGGAAATTCTGTTGCTCCAGTTTTTCCAGTTTATGACAGCGCAATTATTGTAACTTCATTTGCAAAAAATTTAAGTCTTCCGGGAGAAAGAATCGGCTACATTTGCGTAAATCCTGCCTGCCCCGACAAGGATGAAGTTGTCGCCGCTTGTATTTTTACAACAAGAATTTTGGGCTATGTAAATGCTCCGGCTTTTTTTCAGCGTGTGGTTGCTGAAACTTGGAATGTAAAAGTTGACTATTCTCTTTACAAAAAACGCCGTGATATGCTTATGGATGTGCTGGACGAAGCTGGAGTTGAGCATATTGTTCCAGAAGGCGCGTTTTATATGTGGTGCAAAGCTCCTGACTCTTTTGGCGCGGACGATATGGCTTTTTGCGATTACTTAAAGAAATACAATATTCTTTCTGCTCCGGGAAGCGGCTTCGGCGGAAAAGGATGGATTCGGCTTGCGTACTGTGTGAGCGAAAAATCAATTGAAAATTCAAGAAAAGCTTTTGTAAAGGCAATGAAAGATTTGGAGGAAGAAAAATGAAAATTTTAATGGTTACAGCAGAAACAGTTCCTTTTGCAAAAACAGGCGGACTTGCGGACATGGTGAGCGCGCTTGCAATTCAGCTTACAAAAATGGGGCATGACGTAAAAATTGTTATGCCGCGCTACTATAAAATCGACAGAAGCAAGCTTGTAAAACTTGAAGGACCTATGGCGATTGCCGCTGGAACTGTTGAAACTTGGTCTGCAGTTTACACAGCAACAATGCCGGGCTGCGAAAAACTTCCGGTTTATTTTATTGACCATGAGCAGTGTTTTGGAAGAGACGGAGTTTACGGCGTTCCTTCTGAAACTGATTTCCACGACAATCCTTATAGATTTGCTGTTCTTTGCCACGGAGCGTTTCAGCTTTGCCGCAAGCTTGGCTGGTTTCCTGATATAATCCATTGCCACGACTGGTCAACTTGTCTTGCTCCGGTTCTTTTAAAGCATGTTTGCCGTTACTGCGGATTTGAAAAAACTGCGAGCGTTCTTACGATTCACAATCAGGGCTATCAAGGCCAGTATTCAAAAAATTCTTTTCCAGCTCTTGGAATTGACTGGGGACTTTATTATGGCGCGGGCTTTGAGCATGACGGCGGAATAAATTTCTTGCAGGCAGGCGTTTCTTCTTCCGATATGATAACGACTGTTTCGCCGACTTATGCGCATGAGATTCAGACTGCGGAAGGCGGATTCGGAATGGACGGACTTTTGCGCGCAAGGGCTGATGTTATAAAAGGAATCTTGAACGGCGCGGATTTGCGTCAGTGGAATCCGGAAATTGACAAGAAAATTCCTGCGACTTATTCAGCAAAAAATATGGCTGGAAAAGCAAAATGCAAGGAAGAGCTTCAGAAAAAAATGGGTCTTGAAGTAAATCCTGAAATTCCCGTCATTGGAATTGTTACGCGTCTTGTTGACCAAAAGGGCATTGCTGAAATTTTTGCTCCGACTTACGGTTCGATTTACCAAATTTGCACGGATATGAAAGTTCAGTTTGCAATTCTTGGCAGCGGAGAAAGCTGGTGCGAAAACGAGATTTGCGCCTTGCAGTCAAAGCTTCCGAACCTTAGAGCCTACATTGGATATGACGACGCTTTGAGCCATCTTATTGAAGCCGGAAGCGATTTCTTCCTTATGCCTTCAAAATATGAGCCATGCGGTTTGAACCAGATTTATTCAATGCTTTATGGAACTTTGCCAATCGTAAGAAAAACAGGCGGACTTGCAGATACTGTTGATAACTACAATCAGCAGACAGGTGATGGCACTGGATTTGTATTTGAGCAGCTTACTCCTCGTGCTATTTATGATACTGTTGGCTGGGCTGTTTGGGCGTATTACAACAAAAAAGATCATATCAAAAAAATGCAGCAGGCAGGAATGAAAAAAACATTTGGCTGGGATGAAGCTGCTGAAAAATATGTTCAGGTTTATAAAGAAGCTTTGGAACGTGGCTGCGGAATAAGACAATAAATTCTTAGAGCCGGTCAACTGAATTTTTCTCTTGAACTGGCTCTGATTGCTAAACGGCGCGCAATATGATAATCTAAACTTCACTTTTTTTAACTTGAGGAATCAAATGGCAGACGAAGAATTTGACAGCAACAAGACTTTTTTGGCGTCAGTGGAACGCTCAAAGCAGATAGAAGCAGATATTCAAGTAAATCCGCAGAAATACAGGGTTCTTACAGGCGACCGTCCGACTGGAAATCTTCACATCGGGCATTACTTTGGCTCTTTGCAGAACAGAGTGCGCCTTGCAAAACTTGGCGTTCCTACAATGATTCTTATTGCGGACTATCAGGTTCTGACCGACCACGATGCGTTTGATAAAATCAGCCAGAACACAAAGCAGCTTGTAATCGATTATCTTGCCGCCGGAATTGAGCCTGGTGAAAATGTTGTAATTTATCCGCACAGTTATATTCCGGAATGCAACCAGCTTATGCTTCCATTTTTGACTTTGGTGAGCAATGCGGAGCTTTCAAGAAATCCGACTGTAAAAGAAGAAATTGCCAGCGCGGGACTTACAAACGTGAACGCCGGAATGTACACATATCCGATTCATCAGGCTTGCGATATTCTTTTCTGCAAGGGAAATGTTGTTCCTGTTGGAAAAGACCAGCTTCCGCATATTGAGCTTACACGGAACATTGCAAAGGCTTTCAACCGGAAATTCTGCAAGAACCGCGAGCCTGTTTTTCCTTTGCCGCAAGCATTGCTTTCAAAAACACCGAGCATTCTTGGTTTGGATGGAAGCCAAAAAATGAGCAAGAGCCGTGGAAACGCGATATTCCTTTGCAGCACCGAAGACGAAACCGCCTCTCTTATAAAGAAAGCGAAAACTGATTCAGAACGCGTCATAACTTATGACCCTGTAAACCGCCCGGAAGTCGCAAATCTTCTTATGCTGATTTCTCTTTGCACAAAAGAAGAGCCGGCTGTTATTGCTGAGCGGATTGGAGAAAAGGGAAGCGGTGAGCTTAAAAAAGTTCTTGCTGAAGCCTTGAATGAAGAACTTCGTCCATTAAGACAAAAACGAGCCGAACTTGAAAAAAATCCTGACTATATAAGACAGGTTCTTCTTGACGGCGTGGAAAAAGCGCGCGCAATCGCCATAAAAACTTTAGACGAAGTTCGCGAAGCCATGAACATGAAAATTTAACTTTAACTGTTCCAAAAATCCTGCTGCAAAAACGGCAGGATTTATTTTTAGAAAATGAAACTTTATTTTCGCAAAATGCTTATTTATTTTAAAATTCCAAAAAATTGACGTATTGTATTGCATTTTGTATCATATAAAATAGAGGCAAATATGAATTGTGAAGTCAAAGAACTTTCCATGTCTGACGGAAATGTAAATTTTGTTTATCATTGGATTCCGGCGGAAACTGAAGCTGTTGTGGTTTTGAGCCACGGAATGGCTGAACACGCTGCACGTTATGCTCGTTTTGCGGAATTTCTTGGAAAGAACAAAATTGCGCTGATTGCAGAAGATCACAGAGGACACGGAAAGACCGGTTTGAAATCTCAGGCTGACGGAACTGGAACGCTTGGTTTTCTTGCGGATAAAGACGGATTCAACCGGGTAACAGAAGACATTCACGAAGAAATTTTGTATGCAAAAAAACTTTTCCCCGGAAAAAAGATTTTTCTTTTGGGACATAGCTTTGGCTCGTTTATTGCCCAGAATGCAATTGAAAAATATGGAAATGAAATTGACAAGGCTGTTATTTGCGGAACTGCTGGACCTAGACCTTTGACTGTTGCCTTTGCAAATTTTATCGGCGGAATTGTAAAGTTTTTTGAAGGCGCAAAAAAGCAAAGCCGTTTTATGAATCTTTTGACTTTTGGACTTTCAAATTCAAAAATAAAAAATCTCCGCACAGATTTTGACTGGCTTTCAAGAGACAAAGATGAAGTTGACCTTTATATAAAAGATGAGCTTTGCGGTTTTGATGCTACAAATGGATTTTTGTGCGACATATATTCAGGATTGCGCCAGATTCACAAAAAAAGCAGCATCTTGAAAATTCCAAAAGAATTGCCAGTTTTTCTTGTTGCTGGAACTGCTGATCCTGTCGGCTCTTACGGAAAAACTGTAAAAAAACTTTTTGACTGCTACAAAAAATCCGGCATGAAAAATGTTTCAATGCGACTTTATGAAGGTGCGCGCCATGAGCTTTTTAACGAAATAAATCGCGAAGAAGTCATGGACGTCATTCTGCGTTTTTTGCAAAGCTAGTTTTCCTGCTCTGAAACGTCCTGCTGAATGTGAAGCCTTCTGGTTCTTTTTGCGCGTTTTGTTTTTACTTGAATTCCTGCGTCCTGCAAAAGTTTCCGAACTGCAAAATCAAGTTCTGTTCTCTGCGGATTTATCGGAAGCACAAAGTTTCTGCAGATTGCCCAGGTTCTTTTGTAAATTTCCGATGCTGAATATTCGCTTTGGGCTTCTAGTTTCCAGTCAGTGAGCTGCTCAACAAAATCCTTTAAAAGAAAATAAAGCCGCTCGCCAAGCCTAGAATCATGGTCTTGCTTTACGAACTCATCGAGTTTTTTTAAATTTTCAAAATATGCCTTTGCGAACTTTTTATTTTCAAGAATAAGGTTTGAGGCTGCCGGCTGAAGATATTCGTACAAATCAGTTTCCAAAGCCGCATTTACAATTTCAAATGAATGTCCGCCGTTTATTATTTTTAAAAATTCCTCTGTGAGCCTTGAAGGAGAAACTGGCGACAAAAGCGGGGCAGATGTTCTGATTTTCTTTTTTAGCTTGTGCGGAAGCTTGCAGCCTGTTGTAGCTCCGTACTTTACGGCTCTTATCATTCTTACGGGATCTTCTATAAAAATTCTGTCGATTGGAATTACAGGTTTTACAATTCCTTTTTTTATGTCTTCAACTCCGCCAACATAGTCGATGACTTGCTGCTTTAAAGGATCGTAGTAAAGCGCGTTCAATGTGAAATCACGGCGCAAAACATCTTCATCCATTGATCCGAATGCGTTTCCGATTGAGCCGTCAATAATCGAGCGGAATGTGCTGACTTCAAAAATTTTTGTTCCAAAGAAAACGTGCACAAGCCTGAATCTTTTTCCGATTATGCGTGAGTTTCTGAAAATTTTTTTTATGCGGCTTGGAGTTGCGTCTGTTACAATGTCAAAATCCTTTGGCGTTCTTCCTCCAATAAGATCTCTTACAGCTCCTCCGACAATGTAAGAGTCAAAACCGTTTTTCTTTAAGCAGTCAATGATAAAAATAGCGTCCGGGTCTATTGATTCCCGCTTTATGCAATGCTCGTCTTTTGTATAAACAACGGCTTTTTTTACAGGATTTCCTTTTTCATCTGTAGAATATCTAACTAACACAGTGCGACTATTTTAATGTTCAAATGTTTTGAAGTCAATTACCCGAAAATCATTCGCAAAATGCAGCGGACTTTAAAAACTGTTTTATTTGTTTACCGTTATTTTGTCTATTATTATGCTGACTTCTTCAATTAAAATTCCTGTGTATTTTTCAATGTTTTCGATTATGTATTGTTGCAGGCTGTGAATTTCTCCTGTGAGCTGGCGGCCGAACGGAACATCGATTGTGATTATGAGTCTGTACCCGTGGCTGTCTGTTTTTATTGAAAGTTTTTTTATTCTGATTTCCTGCGAGAATTCGTTTATGCAGTGCATTGCCATCTGGCTGAGCGCGGCTTCTGAAATTTCAATTCTGCCTTTTTTGCTGAACTCTGGAGTTACAATTGATTTTTCCATTACGGAAGTTTCTTTCTTTAAAAATTTCAGCTTGCTTTTATTTGCAATGTCCCTGAGCGAATCATGGAAAATTTGCGAGTAGCTTTTTTTTACTTCGATGGCCGGAACTGGAATTACGTGCTTGCCTTCGATTTGCCTTGAGCGGATTGCCTTTTCGATTTCTTCGCGGTTTGCAATGTCTTCGATTTTGATTATTTTTGACGGCAACGGAATCTGAAGCCTTGTGGCGATTTTTCCTGCCATTTTTTCGCTTGTTCCGATTATGAGAAGTTTTTTTATTTTGTTTTTTTGAAGGGCTTTGGCAACATCGTCGCGGTGCTGCTTGTCATCAAAAAGCGCGATTCTTACAGCTCCCATGTATGTTTTTTCGTGCTTGGCAGTTTTTCCCGCAAGAATTTTGTCGTCCTTTATAAGAAGCCCGTCGTCAATAATCGCCTCGATTCCGTACTTTTGGGCAAGAAGCTTTGCGCGGAAACTTTTTCCTGTTCCGCTTTCACCGACCAGCGCGAAAACTGTAAGACCTGTATGCAGCATTTTTGAAATTAAATTCATATATTAAATTATAAATTCAGCAGTGGGAATTTTCAAGAAATTTTCTATAAATTTTTTAAATAAAGGCGGAATCTCTGCGTAAATTTCATTTGGAAGCAAAAGAGGATTGTCTTTTGGAAATTCCAGTTTCCAGGCGTGAAGAAAAAATCCGCAGCTAGAAAATTCTCCGTTTGGAATTTTTGTTCCGCCGTAAAGTTTGTCTCCCAAAAGCGGAAAACCGCGGCTTGCGCAGTGGATTCTAATTTGATGCTTTCTTCCGGTTTCTATCTTGATTTTTGCAAGTGAAATTTCTTTTCCGTAGAAAGTTCCTTGCGCGATTTTTTTTACTTTTGTGCAGGCAGGTTTTTCTGCAATTGTGTCATTAATCGTAAATTCATTTTCAGGAAGAAAATTTTCAACAATTGCAAGATAAGTTTTTTTTATGCTGTGATTTTTTATATTTTCCGAAAACCATTTTGCGCCTTGCAAGCTCTGTGAAAATGCGACAAGTCCGGTTGTGAATTTGTCAATTCTGTGAAGCGGTCCCGGCCTGAATGAAAGGGAAGATGTTTTTGTGTTTTGCGCGACAAAATCAGCGAGGCAGAAACTTGAATTTTTTGAAGGCTGAACTTCAATACCGCTTTGCTTGTTGATTATCCATAAATGTTCGTTTTTAAATGCAGTTTGAACTGAAATATCGCCATGAATTTTTTGCGCTGAATTTTTTTCAGTTTTATTTTTGCTGGCTGCATTTTCTTTTAGCAAAAAATCCGCTATGAAAATTTTGTCTCCGATTTTGATTCTGTCTTCTGGAGCTGACTTTGCATTGTTCAGTTTTATCAGCGTTTTTCTTATGAGCTTGAAAATATTTTCGGGCTGAATTCCTTTCGATTCAAATATTCGTTTTACGGCTTTGTCCAGCCGTCTTCCGTTGTCGTCCTCCTTCGCTTCAAATTCTATAAATTCCATGCGTCGATTATAGAATAATTTATGCTTATATGCTATAATTCTTGCCATGAATTTAAAGGAACAGCTCCATTTGTTTTTTTCTCAGCCTGCTTTTTTGGCGTGCTTATTCAGCTGGCTGTCTGCTCAACTTGTAAAAACTCTTATAAAGCTTTTCTCTGGAAAAGTTCATAGTTTAAAAGAATTGTTCGAACTTCTTTTGTGGCGTACAGGAAGTATGCCGTCTAGCCATTCCGCGCTTGTAGCTACGCTTTGCACTACGATTGGCTTTCGTTCTGGCGTTAACAGCGATGTTTTTATTCTTTCACTTGGTTTTTATTTGGTTACAATCCGCGATGCCGTTGGAGTTCGCCGCGCAAATGGAATTCAGGCTGCAATGCTCAACAAAATAGGTCGTCTTCTTGCTGCAAAAAATATAATTGAAGAAGTAAAGCCGATAAAGGAAGTTCAGGGCCATACTCCGGCGGAAGTCATTATCGGTTCGTTGCTTGGCTTTTTTATCGGACTTGCGTTCAGTGTTTAAAATGAAGCCTAGCAAAGTAAAAATTTCATTTTCGATTGCGGCGGTTTGTTCCGCTTTTATTTTTCTCTTTGCATTTAGGAGCATTCCAGTTTTTAGAATTTGGGACAGCTATAAAGTTGTTTACGCTGACAAATCTATTCCAGAGGAAAAAGTTCTTTCGTGCCTTGAAAACGCAGGCTGCCAGAATGTTATAAGTCTTGGCCGCCAGCAGATTCCGTTGGTTTCAGACTTTACGCCGGTTCTTCCAGATTCTTACAATGAATATTTGAAAAGCCGGCTTGGATATTTTTTTGACTATTCAAAATCTTTTTTGCTTTATTATATTCCGAATGGCTCAGGCCAGCAGATTATAAAAGCCTTGGAAAATCTTTCGCAGGAAAACGGGCTTCAGGCTGGAATTGATGGAATTCAGCAGTATCCGTTTGCAGTTCCAGTTGTTTGCATTATAGTTTTTTTTACTTTTTTGTATTTGTCTAAAAACAAAGTTCCATTTTTTTTATCAGCTTGCTTTAGCTTGCTTTTGTCTTTTTCAAAGCCGTTTTATCCTATTGCGGCGGCGGCTGTTTTGTATATGCTTTCATGCTATTTGGCTCAGCGGATTTGGGGAAGAAAAAAAGCTTTTTCTGTGCTTAAAAAAAATCCGTACTTTATAATTCCGCTTGCAGTTTCATTTTTGATTGCCTTGCTTTCTGGAGCGCAGGAAGGCTTCCTTATGATTTTATGCGGATTGGCTTCTTGCTCAGCTCTTTTTCTTTTGGGAACTTTTGAGGCTTTTATGGATTCAAGAAATTCTTTTAAAACCGTAAAAATTTTTTCTGCGCCTCAGCTTCCGCTTATGTATCCTGCGACGGCTTTCCATACGCTTCTTTGCCTTGCGCCTTTGCTTGTTTTGCTTTTTTGTTTTATTTTCGCTTCTAATTTCAGCTTTGCTTCTGGAAAAAATGTTTCGCTTCCTGTTCCTGTTGAAGCTTCTTCGGAAAGTTCAATTCCTTCGCTTAAAGATTTTTATTGCTGGGCCTGGAATGTTGAGTCGTTTCCGTATAAAAACTTAAACAAAAATTCCGGCTTTGAAAATGTGCAGGAGGGAAGCGTTGTTTCTGTTCCGCGCTTTGAAGAAAAAAACGGCAGAATTTTTCAGGCGGATTCAATTGTGATGAAATTCAATTCGGATTTTAAAAATCGCATTGATAAAAAAGTTGAATCTCTTGGCTACAATGCGATTGAAAAGCTGATGTTGAAACAAGGAGAGAATACGAGCGTTGCTTACAGCTCAAAGGAAAATGTTTCCAGACGGCCTGACGGATTCAGCGCAAGTTTGATTTTGTCATGTCTTTTTGTTCCGGTTTTTCTTTTGCTTTTGTACGTAATAAAATCGAACCGGCGCAGAAGTTTGTAAGCTGATTTTTTTGAAAAAAGTTTGCTGCCTGTTTTTTACGGACAGCTTTGGGAAAAAAGATAAATGAAGACTGTGAATAATTTTGTTTTGCCTGGACATCCGATGTTTCAGGATTCTGTAAGAGCTTTTTTGCCGCGGAAAGTTGTAATTCCGTTCAGGCAGTCGAGCGAGGCGGAGTATTCCTGCGGATTTCAGCCGGGCGACATTGTGAGGGAAGGACAGATAATCGCCTCTCCAAAAAATTTTGCGGACGGCGCGAACATTCATTCTTCTGTTCCGGGAAAAATAGTTTCGATTTTTAGATGCACGCTTCCTGATGGAACTTTGGGAACTGCTGCGGAAATTTCTACAGACGGCGCATTTTCATATCTTGGAAAAAAGCTTCCTTCTGTTGACTGGAATTTTTTGAACACAGAAACTTTACTTGAAGAATTTAAAGTGAAGGGAATTGTAAACACATTCAGCAAAAAAACTGAATCTCTTTGCGCCCAGCTAGCCCGCGGAAATCTTGTAAAAGAACGTTTCGTAATTGTCAGAATGTTTGACGAAGATCCAAGCCGATTTACAGACAGCTTCATTGCAAAAAAAATTACTTCGGAAGTTGTTCAAGGCGCGTTGATTTGCTGCAAGGCTTTTAGCGCGAAAGGAATTGTTTTTGTTTTGCCAAAGAAATCTGACATTGAAATTTCCGCAGAGATTTTTGGCAATGTTTCTTTTTTATGCGTAAATGCCGACACAGAAAAATATCCTTGCGGCTTCATGCAGAATTTGATTAGAACAATCCGCAAGTCTTCCAAGAATTCAGAATTTTCAAAAGTAAACAGCAAGTGCCTTTTCTTAGATCCTGAAACTGCATTTTCAGTTTTTGAAGCTGTCGTAAAAGGAATTCCTGTTATTGAGCGTTACGTCCATGTGCATGGAAGCTGCTTGAAATCTGTTGGAATGTTCAAGGCAAGAATCGGAGCTTCCATAAAAAGTCTTGTTGAGCAATGCGGCGGATTTAAAATTCCTCCTTCAAAAATTGTTGTTAACGGAATGATTACAGGAATGGCGGCTTCAACTTTGGATATTCCGATTACAAAATCTATAAAGTCTTTGGAATTTGTTCCGGCAACGGAGCTTTGCGTTCAGGATGAAAAAAACTGCATAAGATGCGGAAAATGCCGAAACGTCTGCCCGGAAGGACTTTCGCCTGATTTGCTTTACAAGCATCTGGTTGAAAACTATCATCTTCCAAAAGAACTTTGCGCTACAAGCTTGCTCTGTTCCCATTGCTCGGTTTGCAACAGCGTTTGTCCTTCGCGCCTGCCTTTGAGCCAGACAATAGCTTTGTTATAAGGAAAAAAAATGACAAATACAGAATTAAAAAAACATTGTGCAAGAATAACTTTGAATCCGTTTGCAAGCGCATCTTATTCACTTGGAACAATTTCGTTTGTGATGATTGCGCTTCTTCTTGTGCAGGTCGCTATGCTGGCGGTTTCAAAAAGCTTTGATTCTCTTGTTGTGCTTTTATTTGCGTTGCTTGCCTCGGTTTGCGCGGAAGCCGCTTTTTATTTTTCTAAGCAGACTGAAAAACATACTTGGAGAATTTCTGTAATTCAAGGCTTGATTGCAGGACTTTTGATTCCTTCTGTTTATCCAGTCTATGCGGTTTTTGCCGTTGTGTTTTTTACTTTGCTTCTTGGAAAATTTGTATTCGGAAACTTTGCTTCGTCCTGGGCTAATTTAGTTGCGCTTTGCATTGTTGTTTTGTATTTTTTGAATCCTTCTGCGTTTCCTCCATTTGCTGTTTCTGCGCAGGATCTTCAGGCAAGAAATGCGGCTCTTTCTCTAATTCAAAATGGAACAGTTCCTTTGCTTGAATTGGATTCTTCGATTACAGAATTTTTGAATAGCTACATATTTAAATTTTTTGGAATTTCAATTCCAGATGGATATGTGAGCTTGTTTTGGGACAATGGTTCTGTGATTCCGGCTTTTAGATTCAACTTTATAACTTTAGTTTCTTCCATTATATTGATTTCGTTTGACATGGTGGATTACGTTGTTCCTGCAGTTTTCCTTTTTGTCTATTCATTTTTGGTGAGATTTTTGCTTCCGTTTTTTATAGGCGGAATTCCATTTCAAGGCGACATCTTGCTTGCTCTTCTTACAAGCGGAACTTTGTTTTGCACGCTTTATCTTTTGCAATGGTACGGAACTTTGCCAATGACTTTGTGGGGAAAAATTCTTTACGGAACTTTTGCCGGGCTGATTGGCTTTCTTATAATCGGAAGCGGAACTTCTTCTGCAGGATATGTTTTTTTGATTCTTGTTATAAATTTGATTTCTCCTGTGATTCAATTTTTTGAAGATAAAAAGCTGTACGAAAATGTCTCCAAAAAACTTGTTCCGCGCCTAAAGGAAATCAGCGAGGTTTAAAATGCTTGAAGATGAAATTGAAACTGTAGACAAAGAAAAAAAACTTTTTTATAAAACGCTTCTTATAAAGTGTGGAATTTTCTGCGGAATCCTTGCGGGCTTTTTTGCAGTTCTTGTTTTGTTCACTTTGCTTGGAAGAAATTCCTGGAAGAACAGACTGAAAAAAGAAACGGCTCAAGTTCTAAAAGACAACGGAATTGAAAATATTCAGCTTGGAAACTGGGTAAAAATAAAAACAGCGCTTACAGTTTCAGCCTCTGTGTATGAAGCGATTTCTGAAAATGCTGAAAATGAAATGTATGCCGTGATTATTCGTGTTCCGACTTTGTACGGACCAGTTCCCGCTGTTTACATTTTTTCAGATAAAAGCGGAGCGCAGTTTGTCGGTTTTTCGCATATTGCAGGAAAAACAAATTCTCATATAAAAGCGAATTCAGAAAATTCTCAAATTGAATACTGGAAAAATAAAATTCCGGCGATTCTAAATTCAAAATTTTCCCGCTGAATTTGACTGCTTTTTTGGAAGGTTAAAATGAAAAAAAACGAACTTTATATTTACATACCGCTTTCATTTGCGCTTCTTCTTCCTGTTCCCGGAAGATTTGCTTATGGACTGATTATGGTTTTTCTGCTTTACCTTATGTCTGTGTGCGGAATTCTTTTTAAAAAGTTTGCTGTTAAATTTTTTAACGCGGAACTTCACAATGTGATTGTAACGATTATGCTTGTTTCTCTTTGCATACTCGTCCGTCAGCTTGTGATAATTTTTTCTCCTTTGACAGCATTTGTTTTGGGAATTGCTTTTTTTATGCCGGCTTTTACATCTTTTATTCTTGGAAACTTGTATTCTTCTTCTAGCTTGCCAGTTCTTTTTGAACTGAAAAATGTTCTTGTAAAATGCAGTTTCTTTTGTGTATTTGCGCTTGTGTTTTTCTTTATAAGAGATGTCTTTGGCTACGGAACAATTTCTTTTCCTTCTTCAAACGGAATTTTTGAAATTCAGATTTTCAGTGCGGAAAATAAAATTTTGCCTTTTTCATTTTTAGCTTCAATTCCTGGAGCAGTTGTTCTTTTGCTTTTATTCAATGCATTGTTTTTCAAAATAATTTCATCTTTTGAAATCATAGAAACTTCGCAGGTGGACTAAAATGTTTTCAGTTTTTTTCTATTATATTTCTTATGCGTCTATAGTTTTAGTTTATGGAATTGGAATGGAGCGGGCGGTGTTCCTTTCTGGAAATAAAAATCCGCTTTGGCTAAAAGCTATAAAAATGCTTATAACGGCAAGCTCTGTTTCAGCCTTGTCTTATCTTTTTGTGAATTCTCTTTTAGCTCCCGCTGAACTTGCGGAGCTTTATCCTTTTGCGGTTCTCTTGATTTTTATTCCTGTGTCGGTTTTTATAGAAGCAATTATCAGAATAACTACAAAAATCAGCGCGGTTGAATTTTCAATTTCGCTTCTATTTATTTTTGTTGCCATTACAGAAAGCTCTTCGCTTGCAGAATGTGTTTTTATAACTTGCATCTGTGTTCTTTCATTTTTTATTTTTATACCTTTTGTTTATTCTCTTTGCAGAAAATTTGATCTTTACGGCGGAAAAACTGAATGCTCAAGAAATAATTTTATTCTTGCAAGCATTGCGATTATCATGCTGATTCTTTTGTGCTGGAATGTTTCATGGCTGAATAAAGGAGTTTTTCAATGGTAGCGGCGATTCTTTTTGGACTTCTTTTTATAATTGTTGTTTCCTTTGTCTGTGTTTTTATTTTTTACATTTTGTCTCCTTCGCTAAAAAAACAGGAAATTCCTTTTGAAAATTCTTTGATTTCCGAAACAGAGCTTTTGGAAAAATCTAGCTTTGAAGAATTTCCTTCTGCTACAGAAAATAAAGCTGTTGTGCTATGTTCGCCTGAAAAAAATTGCGGAGAAAAAAGAATTGATTATAACGGCCCTAAAAACTGCGCTTTATTCTTTTCAGTTTTTGATACAGAATACAATTGCAAATATATTTGCGCAGGATTTGGAGACTGCGTAAAATCTTGTCCGCGCGGCGCATTGTCTGTAAAAAATAAAACAGCAGTTGTAAGCAGTCTTTGCAACGGCTGCGGAAAATGCATTGATTCCTGTCCGCATAAAATTATAAAGCTGATTCCTGCCGCCACAAAAAAAATTGCATTGTGCAATTCGCCTTTCTCTGAAAAAACAGAATGCTCGGAATTTCTTGCTGAAAAAGAAATTTTGCCTTTGGACAAGAGAGGCTTTAAATTCTGGAAAAAGTGCTATACAATGTTTTGCAAAAGGTAAGCTGCTTTAATGAAAAGTAAATTCTGTCTTGTTCTAAATGCTGATTTAGAAAGTTCTGATGAAACTGTTTTGCTTGAAAAAAACTATCAGAATGTTTTTAAACCATTGCTTTCATTTTTATATTCTCATAAAGATTTTTTTCTTACTATTGGATTTTCAGGACCGCAGCTTGCCCATTACGAAAAAAAACACCCAGAATCAATAGAACTTCTTCATGAGCTTTCCTCTAAAAGACAGATTGAAATAATCGGCGGCGGATATTATTCTCCGATTTTTCCTTTGCTTTTGCCAATGGACAGAAGCGGTCAGATTGAAAAAATGAATTCGCTTGTCCGCTCAACAATTGGAAAACGTCCGTGCGGAATGACTTTGTTCGGAAGCATTTGGGATTTCTGCCTTGTTTCAACTTTTCAGTCGTGCGGAATGGAATATATTTTTCTGGACAGTTCTCTTGTTCCGAAAAAACATTTAAAGTGCTGTCCGCTGATTGCAAGCGAGCAGGGAAGAAGCATAAAAATTTTTCCGTCCTATAAAAATTTAATTCCGCTTGAAAATGAATCTTTTGAAGAATGGACTTCAAGAATAAAAACTTTTGCTTCAAAAATTAAGCCTGAGCAATTTTCTTTTTCAGATGATTTTTTTGAGCCTGTGCTGTCTCTTTGCTTTTCATTCGAGCAGTTCGCTTCTTTTATGAAATCGCAATGCTTTTCTTCTATTTCTGAAAATGCAGAAGATGTTTCTTTTACAACTCCATATTTGTATTTGAAAAAATCAAAGTGCTTTTCTCCGGCTTATATTCCTGCTGGAATGAACAGTGAAATTTCCAAGTGGAGCTTGATTCCGTTTGAGCAGGTTGAAAACAAAACTGGATTTCCGCCAACAATACATGACTATTTGAATTTGTATTCGCAGAACAAGCGGCTTTATGAGCGTATGGTTTATATCAGTATGCTGGTTTCGCAGTGCAAGGGCGGAGACAAAGTTAGAAAAACTGCATCATCTGAAATGCTTTGGAAAGCGCAGGACGGAACAAATTATCTGTCGCCGGCATTTGGAGTGCCTTCCCCTGCTGAAAAAAGACAAAAAGCTTTTCGCGCTTTGAATGAAGCTGAACGCCTGATTCGTGAAGCTGCAAAAATTTTCAGAGAGTCGCTTACTTCTTTTGACTGCAACGGAGACGGGCTCAACGAATATATTTGCCAGATGGAAAAATATAATGCGGTTGTTTCTTTGCACGGCGGACAAATTTCTGAGTTCAATTTTATAAAGAACGGGGCTAACTATGCGGCAAGCCTTTCCCGGATTGAAAAGTTTGATTCTGGAACGGATTTTTATAGCCGCGGATTTTTTTCCGACCATTTGATTGAGCCTGAAAAGTTTGAAAAATATTTGGCAGAAGAAACAATTGAAAACTGTATTTTTTCTAGTTCGCAGTTTTCAGAAAAAAAACTTGAATCCAAGCGAAAAGAAATTCAGCTTGAAGGAAACGGACTTTTTTCTTCTATGAAGCTTCCTGTAAAACTTAGAAAAAATTTTACTTTTTCTTCAAGCGGAATTACAGTTCAGTATATTTTAAAGAATGAAAGCCCGATTGAATTGAACGCAGTTTTTGCAGTTGAGCTTAATTTTGCTCAGACGCGCTTTGACAAGAAATTTGAAATAGAAAGCCAGTATTCTACAGAAGCTATTTTAAATGAAACACGTCTTTTTTTGCCTGATTCTTTTTATGCCGATGAGGGCATTTCAATTATTCAGGTAAAAGATTCCGCGGATAAGCGCATTTTTGTGATTGAGCCGAATGAAGATTCCGGGCTTAGCTGCGCGATGATTGCATTTAAACGCCCAGTTGACAGCCTTGAGCCAAAAGTAACTTCTTCTACTTATAAAGTCGCCCTTTTTTGGAATATAAATCTTTCCGCCGGAATGGAAAAAGAAAAGACAATCAACTTGAGTGTTATGCCTCTAAAAAAATAACATTAGCGTGAAATCAGGCTATCATCTTCCTGCAAGTTTTTTCTTTAGATTCTTGTAGAACCAGGCGCGAAGTTTTTCTGCTGTCTTATAGAATGCGTACCAGTTTTTCTTTAGAACAACATCGAAGCTTCCTGGCCTGTGAATGAGTTTTCCGCCGAAACCAGTTTTAAAAAGGAACAAGCCGTGCATTGGATGGTTTTTATTTTCTTCTGGCGGACAGCCGTAAAAATCATAAATAGGGCAACCGAATTTTTTTGCGTCGCAGATTGCATTCCATTGGAGCAAGTAAGCCGGCATAAAATTCCGCTTTATATTTCCTGATGCGCCGTAAAGATAAACAGCTTCTTTTTTGCAGAACAAAGTAATAATTCCTGCAAGAACATCTGCTTCATGCTCTGCAAGATAAAGTTTTACAACCGGAGCGTTTGGAGTTTCTGCGCTTGAATTTAACAAGTCAAGATAGTAATTTTTTTGATGAAACTGAACTCCGTCGCGCTCGCTTGTCTGCATGAAAAGCTTAAAAAATTCTTCAAATGCGCTTGGAAAATCAGCGTCCTTTGCGGAATAGGATTTTACTTCAACGCCTTTTTTTGCCGCAAGCCTTATGTTGTATCTCCATTTGCTTTTCATTTCAGAAAGAATTTTTTCTTCGGATTCCAAAAGCGAAAGCAAAACTGTATCAGGCGGCTGTATGTCCGTGGCAGTTTTTTCTATGCTGAAATTTTCTTTGCTAATTTTGTTTTGCTTTAAAAATTTTTTTTCATTTGCAACAAAATTGTTTCTTTCTTCAAGATTTTCAAAATCCAGCGCAGAATCGAATCTTATGCAGATTGTGTTTTGCGGCAGAAACTTGAATATTTTTTTTGAAATTGATTCAAGCTCATTTGAAAATTTCTGGCTAAGGTTTTCTTCATTGCTGGAAAATTCTGGAGCCATTGGAATATACGCTATGCTGAATTTCTTGATTTTCAAGCTGAACGAGCGCACAAGAACTGAAAGACATTTTTCATTTTCCTTGCATTCTTTAAAGGATTCAACTTTGGAAACATTTTCTCCATCAAAGAGAAAAAAATATGTTTTCCAGCCGTGCCTGCCTTTAAAGTCTGCCCAAAATTCTGTTTGTAAAAAACGTTGCTCCTGATTCTGCATTTTGCTTTTCCGGTTTTTAGTGAACGTTGCCGTTTTTTGTTTTTACAGTTGAAATTTGTTTTCCTGCTGCGGTCAGAGTTTTTCCGCCGATCTGCACTTTTTTATCTGAAACTTTTATTTCAACTGCAAAAAAGTCTTCCGCTTGAATTTGCTCCGGCTTGGAATTTTCTGATGAGCCTTCAAGAATAACTTTTGTTCCCGGTTCTGCCCAAGGAGCTTCAAGAGGCTCTACGCAGTCTTTTCCGTTTTCATCTTTGTAGTCGGCGGCAAGCAGCATTCCACGGCTTTCAACTCCGCGCATTTTTCTTGGCGCAAGGTTTGAAGCAAGAATTATATGTTTTCCAAGAAGTTCTTCTGGCTTTAGGAAATCGCGCAGTCCGCTTTGGATAATGCGTTCTGTTCCGCTTCCGTCGTCAAGAGTTTCAATGTAAAGCTTGTCGCTTTCAGGATTGTTTTCGACCTTTGTGATTTTTGCAACTTTCAGCTCGATTTTTTTATTGAACCATTCAGCCTGCTTTTCAAAAGGAAGAACTTCAATCTGCTTCTTTTCTTTCTTTTGTTTTTTTTCAGCTGGCTTT
Source organism: uncultured Treponema sp. (assembly GCF_934725225.1). NCBI lineage: Bacteria > Pseudomonadati > Spirochaetota > Spirochaetia > Treponematales > Treponemataceae > Treponema > uncultured Treponema sp. The sequence goes on along the minus strand of NZ_CAKVAM010000003.1, from coordinate 50,945 downwards.
GCGTTGCGATCTTTTTGTGTTCCAGAAAATTTCTGTCTGAACGCTTCCATTGTTTTCTGATCGAGAGGAGTAAAGAAAACTTCCGTTGGCGAAACTTCGCTTAAACCTTCTGTGTTTCCAAGATCAGACCAGTCAAGACCTTCCGGCTTTTGCTCATCGTTAAAGCGCGGCTCGCTGATTTTCTTTCCGAAGTAAGACATGATTTTTTCCGCGAACTGCGGCATATACGGATGCGCCATAATCATGAGGTCTTTTATCATGTAGCAAAGATTGTGAATGAGTTTTGCGGCTCGCTCTGGGTCTGTTTCTCTTGTTTTCCACGGCTCTGTGTCTTGGAACGCTTTGTTTCCGATGTCTGAAATTGCAAACACTTCATGGAAGGCGTCTTTTAAGTTTGCCCATTCAAGATATTCAGTTGCCTTTGCCTCGTGTTCTTTTACCTGCGTCCAAAGCTCTTCGTCAACTGGAGCGTCTGGAATTTTTGAATCATAATATTTCTGCACAAAAAGAAGCGTGCGGTTTACAAGATTTCCGAGGTTTCCGATTAGCTCTCCATTGTAACGCTCGCGGAATTCTTTCCAAGTGAACTGATAGTCCTGTTTTTCCGGGCGGTTGTAGAAAATGTAGAATCTCCAAGCGTCTGCCTTGATTCCGCTTTCCTTTGCGTCTGTTCCGAATACGCCTACGCCGCGGCTTTTTGAAAATTTTCCGTCTTCATAGTTAAGATATTCAGTTGAAGACATGTGGAACAATTTTGTAAAGTTATGTCCGCTTCCAATTTGCGAGCATGGGAAAATTACTGTGTGGAACGGAATGTTGTCTTTTCCAATGAATTGGAACAAGTCAACCGGCGACTTGTTTTTTGCTTCTTCACTTTCTTCTGGGAGCCACCAGCTTTTCCAGTCAAATGAAGGCTTGGATGCTGCAATAAGCTCATCGGCAAGCTGCTTTGTTATTGAAATGTATCCGATTGGCGCGTTGAACCAGACATAGAAAACTTTGTTCTCGTATCCGGCTTTTGGAACAGGAATTCCCCATTTTAAATCGCGCGTGATTGCTCTTTCGTTAAGTCCGTCTCTTATCCATGCTTTGGTTATGTTTATTGCGTTGTCTGACCATCTTCCTTCTACGCTTGTTTTGTTCATCCAAGAGTCAAGGTTTTTGCTGATTGAAGGAAGGTCTATGTAAAGATGCCGGGTTTCCCTTATTTCAGGAGTAGAACCGCAGGTTACGCATCTTGGAGATTTTAGCTCAATAGGGTCTAAGAGTGAGCCGCATTTGTCGCATTGGTCGCCTCTTGCATCTTCGAATCCGCATTTAGGACAGACTCCGTGAACATAGCGGTCCGCAAGGAACATCTGGCATGAAGGGCAGAAAAGCTGCTTGTTTGTATGCTCTTTTATGAATCCGTTTTTGTCCAAATCCTTGAACATTGCCTGTGTTATTTCTGTGCATTCTTCATTTGAAGTGCGCCCGAATTTGTCAAATGCAATGTCAAACCATTTGTAGATTTCGTCATGCTGCTTGTAATAGTAGTCGCAAAGTTCGCGCGGAGTTTTCTTTTCTTCAACAGCGCGTGTTTCTGTGGCAGTTCCGTATTCATCAGTTCCGCAGACATAAAGAGTTTCGTATCCACGGCTTCTGCAAAACCTTGCAAAAACATCGGCGGAAAGCATTTGTATTAAATTTCCAAGATGAGGAATATTGTTTACATAGGGAAGGGCTGAAGTTACAAGTCTTCTATTTAAATTCTTAATATTTTCCATAATGTTACAATTATAACAAAATGAGCCTTTGTCCACAAGGGATTTTTGAGCAAAGGAAGAGTTCAATTATTTACATTGGGGATGATAAAACTGTTTTCAAAGATGCTGAAACTGATTCATTGTCTGTATTTAAGTATTCAATTTTATTTTTATAGTTTGTTTTTAATCCTGTTATAAACTCGTCTGCCCAGGATGGTGCAAGTACTTTTACATTTGCAAAGTCAAGCGAAAGTACTTCAGAAGGCTTTAGAGAGTCTAAAATATATGCTTTTGCCATAAGAAAAGCTTCTTTTCCTGCTGGACGAGACATAAGAACCTGTCCGAATTTATCAATTGATAATGTCATGTTGTCCTCTGTTTATATTTCAAGTATTGCAAAACAACCTGTATGGATTATCGGGGCAAGCCCGATAATGACAATAAAACATAAAATTCGACAGTCGGACTAATAATATAAAATTATAAATATGTTATCAATATAAAGTACAACGTGGATTTAAGTTCCGTTATGAAAAAAAATCCGTGTCGCGGATATGTACAAGTCCGCATGGCGGATATGGTTACGTCCGTGGCACGGATATGTACGTGTCCGCTATGCGGATGTGTGAATGTCCGTGGTGCGGACTAAAATATTTTAATTTTTGAAAGCGTTTATTAAATTTAGAATAGAAGAAACTTGTTCAACTGATAAAGTTTCAAAGAAAGAGATAAGTTCTTTTTTCTCATTTTCTATATTTTTTGTTTTTTCAAAGTATTCTGAGAAAAAATTTTCAGAATCAAAAAAATCTGCAGGCGAAATTTCTAAGTATTCGCATATTGCAAAAAATCCTTGAAGAGACGGAAGCCGTTTTCCGTTTTCAATTAAATTTATATAGTTTACATTTTGCCCCAGCGCAATGCTCATTTCCCGCGCGGAAATTTTGTTTTCGTTCCGTAAATAGCGCAGCCTGTCTGAAAATTCCTTGCTATATTTGCTTGCAGTTTCTTTTTCTGTACTCATTGTACATACTTTAAGATGTTGATTTTAAAAACTTGCAATCTATAAGATAAAGTTGTATACTTGTACAATCTTAAAGATTGTATTTTTTTAGAGGTGTTTATATTTTGACCCGACACGCCATTCTTTGCGGCTCTGCACCAGACGGATTCACGCAGAAAAAAATAAACGGAATGCACGATTTTCTCACAAGTGAAACCAGCGACTTTTGGGCGGAAAAAGAAATAACGATTTTCCCGAATGGCGTTGATGAGTCGATGCTTTCTTTTGTGCTTGAACGGCTAAAAGCGGACAAAACTGAACAAATTCTTCTATATGTATGCACTTTATCACCAGTTTCGGATGAAGATAAGTCTGTGTGGCTTGGTGGAGATGAAATTCATAAAAGTTTGATTGAAACTTTCTGTGCGAATGGTTGCGGTCAGGTGATTTATGACTGCGGAAGGGAAGTTGTGAGAGATGATATGCCGGAGGCAGTTTTAAACTGATTTTTATGAGCAGCAAAGTAGAAGAGTCTCCAAAAAATACACTTTCTCCCAAGTCCCTAAAAAAGAACGCTGCTCTTAACATGACAAAAACTGTCATGTCGCTTGTGTTTCCGCTTATAACTTTTCCGTATGCAAGCCGTGTGCTTGGACCAGTTTATATTGGCAAAGTCAATTTTGCACAGTCGATTGTAAGCTATTTTGCTTTGGTTGCCGCGCTTGGAATCAGCACTTATGCAGTAAGGGAAAGCGCGAAGCTACGCGATGACAGAAAAAATCTATCTGTTTTTGTAAAAGAAATCTTTTCTCTGAATATGATTTCTACAGTCATCGCATACATTCTGTTTGCACTTGCGATGGTTGTTGTTCCTGCTTTTGGAAATTACAGAATTCTGCTGTGTGTCTGCGGTGCGTCAATTCTTTTTACGACTCTTGGCATGGACTGGCTTTATACAGGGCTTGAGGAATTCAAATACATAACAATTCGCTCTATCGCTTTCCAGTTCATAAGCTTGATTCTTCTGTTCTTTTTTGTCCGGAATCAGAATGACTATCTTAAATATGCTGGAATAAGCGTTGTTTCTTCTGTTGGAAGCAACATCTGCAATTTTATCCATGCAAGGCATTTCGTTGACTTTAGGGTAAAAGCGTTGTGTTTAAAAAAGCATCTGAAACCGGTTTTTACTCTTTTTGCAATGAGTGCTGCAGTCAGCATCTACACAGTTTTGGACACAACAATGCTTGGCTTTATAAAAGGCGATGAGTCTGTTGGAATCTATACCGCCGCAACAAAAATAAACCGCATGGTGATAATGATGATAACAGCCGCGACAGCCGTGCTTCTTCCTCGCTTGTCTTATTATGCGGATAAGGACAGAAATGAATTTCTTCGGCTTGCTAACAAGGCTGTTCAGTTTGTTGTGATGTTCTCGGTTCCGTGCGCGGTAGGTCTTTTTGTCCTTTCAGAGCCGGCTGTTATTCTTTTCAGCGGCGATCAGTTTTTGCCTGCAGTTCCGGTGATGAAGATTATGAATGCGGTGATTATGTTTATTTCTTTGGGCTGCCTTATGGGTGGAAATGTGCTTATTTCGGCTGGTAAGGAAAAGTCAAGTCTTGCTTCTACTGTTGTGGGAGCTGTTTCAAATTTTTCTCTTAATTTTATTTTCATTCCACAATATGGAGCTTCAGGCGCCGCAATTGGAACAGTCTGCGCTGAATTTCTTGTGATGACAACTCAGTTTATTCTTGGACGCAAAATTATTGATTGGAAAAATCTTTTTAGAACGGTTGTTCAGGTTTTTGCGGCAGTTTTTGTTATGGCATTATTTCTTTTGTTTTTAATGCGCTTTATAAACAAAATTGTGCCACAAATAATTTTCTGCACTGCTTTAGGATTTTTCCTTTATGCCGGAACAATGATTCTTTTTAAGAATGAGTTCGTTATGAATTTTTTTAAGATTATCAGGAGAAAGAAAAGTGATATTTAAAAAATTATTTTTTAGGCTTTCAAGAAAAACTTATACAGCTGTTTTTCCAAATGCCTGGTATACAGAAAAATATGTTCAATATTTTAATCAAGAAGCTAATGATTTTGTAAGAGATAAAATAGAAAAGAATAAAAACGGATTGATGATTGCAAAATTCGGCACAAACGAACTCGATACCATATTGTTTCAAACTAGAAAAAATGACGGTTTTCTAGCTTTTGCTGATATGGTTCATAACCGTCGGCATATTTTTGAAAATGAGATTATTTCATTGTCGTTGAATATGGGATTTTTGAACGGTGATAAAAATGATGAGAGAGAGCATTTTAAGAATTTGTATCTTGATGATATAAAGCAGATAGATATTCTAGGCTCGTATATCTATTCAGAACATTATTTAAGACAAGAACTTTCGCATTGTATCAAGGTCAATTTGAATGGCTATTACGCGCCTTTTTTATGGAAAAATCCATGGACAAAAGCTCTTGCTGGGAAAAAAGTTCTTGTTGTCTCGCCGTTTGCTGATTCAATAAAAAAGCAGTATGAGCGGCGTGAGAGGCTTTTTTCTGACAAAACTGTTCTTCCTGCGTTCAAGGAGCTGATAACAATAAAAGCTGTTCAGACTATTGCAGGAAACAATGATGAAAATTTTTCGTCTTGGTTTGAAGCTCTGCAATATATGAAGAATCAGATTTCTGAAAAAGATTTTGATGTGGCTTTGATTGGATGCGGGGCTTATGGTCTGCCTTTGGCTGCCCATGTAAAACGGATGGGAAAAGTCGCTGTTCATTTAGGTGCGAATGTCCAGCTTTTGTTCGGTATTTACGGAAACCGCTGGATAAATGATTTGCCGGAATTTTCAAAATTTATAAACGAAAACTGGATAAGACCTTCTGATTCTGAAAAACCCAAAAACTCAGATTCTGTTGAAAATGGATGTTATTGGTAGGGAGGGAATTTTAGAGCATAAGGCTTAAAAGGGGAAAAATTAAAGGAATTTCCTGCTCAGAAAAAAGTGGACGTACAGAAAATTCTGTTTGGATTTCATATAGATAAGGAGGCACGCTGAAAAGACAATTGATTTTTGATAAAACAACGGTATTTTCCTGTTGTTTTATATGTTCTTTGACATTTCTATTTTTGATTTTACTGAGGCGAAAACGGAATCTTGTGCTATACTTTATATGGATAATATTTGTATATTTATTGCAGGAGGTATGTAATAAAAACTTTGTCTAAAATAGCGTCAAAGTTTTTATTCACAATTTTGCGTTGCAAACTTTTTTATAAACTTCAATTTCCGCTGGAAACTTACGTCGCGAGTTCACTTGGTTGCGAAATTGTGCAAAAAGTCAAATCGGAAATTGATATTTCCTCATTGACTTTTTATTGGAGGTTGATATGCGCGTGCTTTCAAAAGAGTATCAAGAACATTTGAAAAAGAATGAAGTTTATCAGTTTATTGTAAATCATCCAAAGCCTGATTTTAAGGAACTGGATAAAGAATGTGATGATTTTGAATTATGGATTTCAAATGTACATAAAAAAGAACGTTCAAAGTTGAAGGAGATTTCTAAAAAGTGATTGTTGAATTCTCGGTTCTAGACACAGACGATTTTTCAATTGAGCATATCTTTGATTCTTCGGAGAATGAGTCCTTGATTGCAGACTTTTGTGCGTTGAACGGAGCAGAAGGTCTTGAGAACTACCTGAAAAATCAGGCTGCATCAGATGAGGAAGATTTGAACGCAAGAACGTATCTTGTAAAAGATAAAGTTTCGGGTGAACTTGCGGCTTATTTTACTTTGCGGAGCGGACTTATAACAATTCAAGTCTTTTATGAAAGTTTTGATACAATTCCTGCGGTTGAGCTTTCAAATTTCGCAGTGAATAAGAATTATCGTAACAATCATCCTGAGACGGCAAAAATCGGAGCATTTATACTAAGACGTTTTATCATCCCACTTTGCCAAACAATGAGCAAATACATCGGTCTTTCTTCGCTTTATATTTATGCTCTTCCAGATGAGAAGCTGATTGAACATTACACAAAACTGGGCTTTACGAGGCTTCCAAAAAAGCAGGAAAAATTCGTACAGAACCATATAAAGCCAAAATATGATGAAGACTGTGTGTTTATGTTCCAAAATCTGTGATCTTTACCATCTTTTAAAATCAAAAATAGAAATTAGATAAAATCAATTCTCTTTTCAGCCAAAATAAATGGCTGGAACACTTCAAACAAAAAATCGAAATTCTCTCTCCGGCAAGCAAACTGCAGTTGCTGCTGCATGGCTTTGTTTTGCCAAATATCTTCACAACCAAAGCTTTGGAAAATTTCTAAATAATATCTCTCGGTCAAAGAAAACTTATAGCTCATATTTAGGACAAAAATGCATTTTTGCAAAAGAGAATTTCCTGTTTAGGAAAAACAGAAATCATAAACTAAATTTTTTCATGGAGAATTATAAATGGAAAAACAGCGTGAAAGCGGAATAGAACTATTTAGATGTGTTCTTATGTACATGATTATATTTTTGCATATGTTGATTCATGGCGTAAACGGAGAAATTGTTTCTTTTAGAAATGGTCAGGTTTATGAAACTACATTGTTAGAGTCTTTTTTTACAATATTGTGCATGGTTTCTGTTAACTGCTATGTGATGATTTCGGGTTATTTTGGCATAAAACTAAGCAAAAACAGACTGCTGAAGACCTATTTGCCGGTTTTGTTTTATTCGCTGTTAATTGCAGTCATATTTTTTGCTTGCAAAAAAATCGCAATAAAAGAGCTGGTTCTAAGCTGTCTGCCTGTTGTTAGGGTTACATACTGGTTTGCAACATGTTATATATTTTTGTGCCTAATTTCTCCATTTTTAAATTATGTCGCAGAAAAATTTTATAAGAACAAGTATTTTTATTTTCTGATTTTTGTATTCCTTTTTATTACTTGGTTTCCTAAAGTCTGCGTCCAATTGAAAACTGTCTTAGGGTTAAGTTCGCTCGGTTTCTCTCAAATAATTATTTCATATTTAATTGGAAGATGTATTTTCCATTTTGGAAATGAAAAATTTGAAAATCAGTTTTTAGCAAAAATATTCACACAGAAAAAACGGATGGACTTTTGTTTTTTTCTTGCTTTTTCTTTTGTCACATTTTTTATGACTGCTGTTCTTTATGTACTCACAAAAAAGAATTATTGGTTTCCATTAGCTTCCTATTCGTCTCCTCTTACAGTGCTTGCCTCAGTTTTCTTGTTTCAATGTTTTAAGAAATTGGAGATTGGTTCTTTAAGTTTTTTAAACAGCTTGGGAGCTTCAACATTCGGAATTTATTTGATTCATGAAAATCCATTTATGAGACCTGTTATTTATTCGTTTTTTCATGCTTATGATTTTAAATTTTCTAAAATGCTTATTCCTTATGTTTTGCTCTGTAGCCTTGTCGTTTTTGTTACGGGGGGGGGAATAGATGTGCTAAGACAAAAAATTTTTGCCTTGATTACTAAATCCTACAGGAGATTATTAGCAAAATGAAAATACTTGTAACTGGTGCGAACGGTTTTATGGGGCACGGAATCATAAATGAACTTTCAGAAAGCGGAAATGAGATTGTCGCCTCGGATTTCACGGACTTTACTTACGGATACAAGAATGTCTCTTCCATTGCCGGAAATCTTTTTGAAATAGAAAATCCGTTTGCGCATTTCGGAAAGCCTGATGTCCTTGTTCATCTTGCGTGGCGGGACGGATTCAAGCATGCCTCGGACAATCACATTCTTGACCTTCCGAAGCATTATGAATTCCTTAAGAAGATGGTTTGCGGCGGAGTGAAGAAGCTTGTTGTTCTTGGCAGCATGCACGAGGTCGGTTTTCACGAGGGAAGCATAAACGAGAACACTCCGTGCAATCCGCTTTCACTTTACGGAATCGCAAAAAACGCGTTGCGCCAGATGACGGAGCTGCTTGTTAAAAATACAGAAACCCGGCTTCAGTGGGTGCGTGGTTTTTACATTGTTGACAACACCGTGAAAGGCTGCTCGATTTTCTCAAAGATAATGCAGTCTGCGGCGGACGGCAAGAAGTCGTTTCCGTTCACGTCTGGAATAAACCAGTTTGACTTTCTTGATTTCAATGTATTCTGCAAGCAGGTTGCCGCAGTCGTTCTGAACGATACGGTTTTCGGAACGATAAACGCCTGCTGTGGAAAGCCTGAGACTCTTGCTTCCCGGGTTGAACGATTTATCAAGGAAAACAATCTTGACATCAAGCTGGAATACGGCGCATTCCCAGACAGACCTTATGATTCTCTCGCAATTTGGGGAGACAACAGGAAAATTCAGAAAATCATGGAGAGCAAATAATGGAAGAGAAAAGAATCGGAATTGTTACAGTCTTATATAACAGCGAGAAAGTTCTTGATGATTTTTTTGATAGCCTGAAAAGACAGACTTACAGGAATTTTATCCTTTATGTTGTAGACAATGCTTCTCCTGACAATTCACTTGAAAAGGCAAAAATCTTGGCAGCAGACTGTAAGTTTGAAACAAAATTCATAGCAAACAAAGAGAACTATGGAGTTGCGAAAGGCAACAATCAGGGAATTATAAATGCGCTTTATGATGAGTGTGATTATGTTCTGCTGTCCAACAATGATGTGGTGCTTGAAGATGACACGGTAAAAAAGTTATATGCAGGTTTAATTGAGGCTGATGCCGACATGTCTGTTCCAAAAATATATCTCTATAATTCGACAAAACTTTGGTGCGCCGGAGGAAAATACAATAGATTCAACAACAATACCGTTCACTTTGGATATAACAAAGAGGACTGTGAAAAATATTCGAAACTAAAAAAAGTTTCTTATGCTCCGACTTGTTTTATGCTGATTAAAAATTCTGTTTTCTATGATGTCGGCTTAATGGATGAGAAATTCTTTGTTTATTATGACAATACGGATTTTGTTTATAGAAGCCAGAAATTAAAAAAACGGTTGTTTTATATACCTGATTCCCAAATGCAACATAAAGAAAGTGTTTGCACTGGAAAACGCTCTGATTTTTTCTACAGATATGTTTATAGAAATAGAGTTTATTTTGCTTCGAAGCACAGAAAATTTTGGAAATTAAAATATCTGGAAGACCTGATTTTTGATAAAACAATTAGAGCTATAAAAATGAAAAACAACAGAGGACAGCACGAAATTGTCAGTAAAGCCTTGAAAGAAGGCTATTTGCTTGGGAGCAAAAAATGAAAAACCTTCTCCATAAAGTCTTAAAACTCAACTTCCGCTCTGTTTTTCTCAATTTCTATCTTCTTCCGTTCAGGCAGGCTGTGCATCTGCCGCTGCTTTTTGCCCGGAATGTGAAAATCTCTGCGATTTATCGGGGGGGGGTACAATTGAATAGTAAAAACATATCTACTGCGATGGTTCAAATTGGATATGAAATTATCGGGAATGTTGACGGAAAATTCGAGCGTTCCATTGTTGAAATCAGGAATCCCGGAAAAGTGATTTTTACAGGAAAATGCGCTTTGGGCAGCGGAACAAGGCTGAACGTGCATGGAAATCTGAAATTCGGGAACAATGTAAGAATAAACGGAAATTCTAATATCTGCTGCTTTTCTGACATAGAAATCGGCGGCGGAACTATTGTTTCCTGGGACTGCCTTTTTATGGACACCGATTTTCATAAAATCTATGAGGACGGAAAAATTGCAAATGAGAATTCTCCTGTGAAAATCGGAAAAAACTGCTGGATTGGCTGCCGGGCAACTGTTCTTAAAGGTTCGGAAATTCCTGATGGCTCTGTTGTGGGAGCCGGAAGCCTTGTCTGCAAGAAATTCGGCAGGAAAAATTCTGCTTATGGCGGCAGCCCTGCAAAACTTTTAAAAGAAAACATCAGATGGGAGGAGTAAGAATGATATTTGCTCTTCCGTATTGCCTTGCATTTGTATTTATTCTCTTTTTGGAATTTTATCCGAAGCAGTGTGGAGCTGTTAATGCTAAGTATGTTCCTTGCCTTTCAGTTTTATTTTTCCTTCTTGTTTTTATTGGATTCCGCGGATTTATTGTTACTGACTGGGTAAGCTACTATCCATATTTTGAAGAAAATGTTCCTTCGTTTTTTGACGGCGATAGAGTAGAGAAATTCATCAGTGGCTGGCCGTGGGAAAAAGGCTTTCTTTTGTATTCCGTTGCAATGAAAAGTATTTGCCCGGACTATTTCTTCTTTCAGTTTTTCTCGTTCCTTTTTGACCTGATTGCGATTCATATCACATTTCGCCGGTATGTGCAGAAAAAATATATTCCTCTTGCTTATGCGGTGTTCTTTGTTTTTCAGGGATTTGTAATGGAAGTTAATCTTTTGAGAAATTCAAAGGCCATTGTCCTGTTTATGCTTTCGATTCCGTATTTGCAGGACAGAAAATTCTTGAAGTATGCGGCTTTGAATGCCATCGGCGGAATGTTTCATGTCAGCGGCTTTCTTTATATTCCGCTGTATTTTGTGCTAAACAGAAATTTCAACAGAAAATTTATAATTGTTGTTTTTTTGATTGGAAATCTGTTTTTCTTCTGCAGAATAAAATTTATCGCGCTTCTGCTTTCCGCTGTTGCTCCGTTTCTTGGCGGCACTCGTTTCGGTTCTATGATTTCCGCTTATGGCTTGCTTTCTGACAAGTTTTCTTCGTATTCAATCGGAATCGGATTTTTGGAGCGCACTCTTACATTTTTCCTAGTTTTCAAGTTTCAAAATAGAATTCTAAAAGCAAAACGTGATGTCCGTGCATTTGTAAATCTGCTTTATATATTTCTTTTCTGCTATCTGTATTTGTCTGAAGTTCAAATTCTGATTGAGCGGATAACAATGCTTTTTGTTATAGGCTACTGGATTGTTTTTCCGGCTGTATACGGAGAGCTTTCAAGGAAGTGGAAAGTGCTTTTTGCAGTTGTTTTCCTTTTTTACGGAATATTGAAGATGCTTGTCCAGTGCGACGAGCCTAATTACTCATACACAAATGTTCTTTATGAAGAGCCTGTGTATTCACAGAGATACAAACTTTTTGACCATGGAGACAAAAAATGATTCCCAAGATAATTCACCTGTGCTGGCTGAGCGGAGACGAATATCCGCCGCTTATAAAAAAATGTGTCGAGTCCATTTGTTCAAAGCTGTCGGACTACGAGATAAAAATCTGGACCAAAGAAAATTTTGACATTGACTCTGTCCTTTGGGTAAAGCAGGCTTTCGAGGCGAAAAAGTATGCGTTTGCCGCGGACTACATACGTTTCTGGTCGCTCTACAACTACGGCGGAATCTACCTTGACTCAGATGTCGAGGTCTTGAAATCTTTCGATGACTTTTTAGGCTGCAAAAGCTTTATCGGGTTTGAGTATCTGAATATCCCGGAGGCTGCTGTTGTCGGCGCGGAAAAGGGAACGGAATGGATAAAGAATTGCCTTGACTGGTACAACGGAAAGTCATTCCTGACTTCTGACGGAGAGATGAAAAGGGATGTTGTTCCTCGTCTTATGAAACTTGTCCTTGAAAAGGAATATGGAAGAAAAATTGAGGACAACGGAAAAATCCAGCATTTGGACGGGCTTGAGCTTTATCCGTATTCTTATTTCTCTCCGAAAAACTACTTCACAGGAAAAATCAGAATAAAGCCGGAAACCGTCTGCATTCACCGCTTTGCGAGCGCATGGGGACCGAATGAAAAACGGAAATGGACGCTTGTTGTGCATAACATTGTGATTCACCTGCTTGGAAAAAAAATTCACGACAGACTTTTCAGGCTTGCAAAGCCGATTTCTAAAACTTTCAACGGAGAAGAAATATGATTAGTGTTTGCATGGCGACCTATAACGGCGAGCGTTTCATAAAGGAGCAGATTGATTCGATTCTTCCGCAGCTTTCGAAAGATGACGAGCTCATAATCAGCGACGACGTAAGCACGGACAGAACGCTTGAAATCATCGCATCATATAACGATGAGCGGATAAAAGTTTTTCATCATCAGAAAAATCCTGAGTATGCGAAAATAAAGCATAGCCGCAATTTTTATTACGCGACCAGCAATTTTGAGAATGCATTGAAGCGGGCGAAAGGCGATTATATTTTCTTGAGCGATCAGGACGATATTTGGATGCCAAATAAAGTTCAGAAAATGATTCCTATACTTAAGGAATTTGATTGTGTTATGAGCAACAATCAGATTATTGATGTGAATGGAAAACCTTTGAATTTTTTTTTGGGGGAAAAACAGCCTTTTGGGAAATCAGTCTTTACGAATATAAAAAGGACTCCGTTTTTGGGTTGTTGCATGGCTTTTTCAAGAAAATCTTTGGATTACATTCTGCCTTTTCCAAGAAAGCTTATTGGTCATGATTTATGGATGGGAGCGTTATGCGCATATAAAAATTCTTTGTCATATATTGATGAGCCATTGCACGAATACAGATTTCATGAAAATTCTGTTTCACCATCTGTTACAGCAAATAGTAAAAATCCATTTTTGTTCAAAATAAAATATCGAATAGTTTTTTTGATTCAGTTCTATAAACGTATTTTGTTAAAAAAATAAAATTAAGGAGTGTAAAAAATGCAAATAATCTTTATTAATCCATCATTCAAATCTAAATATGGAAAATTCAGCAGAGAAAGCCGAAGTCCTGCTATTACAAAAAGCGGTGCTTTATATTATCCACTTTGGCTTATTTATGCGGCGGCTTGGTGCGAAAAGTGCGGACATAGAATTGGTTTTATAGATGCGACTGCTTTTCCTCTTTCAGAAGAAGAGACTTTTTCGAAAATAAATGAGCTTGCAGAAAAAACTGAAAAGATTATGTTTGTTTTAGACACAAGCACTCCTTCTATAAAAAGCGATATTGAATTTGGGGCTAAACTAAAAGATAAATTTATTGATAGTTTTGTTGTTCTTGTTGGAACACACCCATCTGCAGTTCCAGAAGAAACATTAAAATTCAATACAAAAATTGATGCCGTTGCAATTGGAGAATTTGACCATACTGTTGAGAAACTTGCTTCTGCATTGGAATCTGGTTGCAGTCTTGAAAATGTAAATGGAATTATGTTCAGAAAAGCTGATGGCTCATTGTACAGGACTCCATCAGCTGAATATATTACAGATTTGGATTCAATACCTTATGCTTCACAATTTATAAAGAAGTATTTGAATGAAAAACAATATTTCTTTCCAGCTGCAGTATATCCTGAGATTCAGATTTTTACAGGGCGAGGTTGTCCTTGCCGATGTAATTTTTGTGTTTATCCGCAGACTATGCATGGACATAAATATAGAGCTAGAACTCCTGAGAATGTTGTAGGTGAATTTGAATATATTTCGGAAAATTTTGAAGCTGTAAAAGAAGTTGTAATTGAAGATGATACTTTTACGGCTGATAAAAACAGGGTAAAAGAAATTTGCAATCTTCTTATTTCCAAAAAGTTGAATAAAAAACTTCGTTGGCTATGCAATGCTCGTGTAAATACGCTTGACTTAGAAACAATGAAACTTATGAAAAAAGCAGGTTGTCGGCTTATTATTCCTGGAATCGAAAGTGGAAACCAACAAATACTGAACAATATAAAGAAAGGTACAAAAGTTGAACAGTTTTATTCATATACAAAAAATGCAAAAAAGGCTGGCTTGAAAATTCATGCTTGCTATATGGTTGGAAATGAAGGCGAAACAAAAGAAACGATGCAAGAAACATTAAAGCTAGCATTGAAGCTCAATACCGATACAGCTCAGTTTTTCCCTCTTATTCCGTATCCAGGAACGGAAGCTTATGACTGGGCTGTAAGAAATAAATTCATAACGGTCAATTATGAAGAATATGTAAATGAAGATGGAACTCATAGTACAGTCTTAAATGAAAATGGTCTTTCTTCTGATGAAATGGTTGATTTTTGCAATTATGCTCGAAAAAAATATTATTTGCGTCCACGCTATATTATGCATAGGATTATTTCTGGATTAACTGATTTTGAGGATTTGAAACGTTCCTTAAAAGCATTTGGAAAACTAAAAGATTATCTTTTCAAATAGAAAATATAAAGCAGATAAGGAAATTTTATGCCTCAAATCTCAATAATAATGCCGTGCCACAACGGAGAAAAATATCTTTCAGACTCAATAACTTCTGTTCTGTCTCAGACTTATACAGATTGGGAGCTTCTAGTTATAGATGACAATTCCACTGATAATTCGGTAAATATAATGGAAGATTTCTGCAAAAAAGATGCACGTATAAAACTGCTCCACACGGAAAAATCTTCCGGCATGCCAGCAACTCCGCGCAATGTCGGAATAAATGCTGCGTCTGGTCGTTTTATTGCGTTTCTTGACTGTGATGATATATGGCTTCCGACAAAACTTGAACATCAGCTGCCGCTCTTTGAGACAAAAAATGTCGCGGTTGTGTTTTCGTATTACGCAAAAATGAATGCCGCTGGAAATTATGGATCTAATTCAATATCATCGCCTGTTTTTGTTTCATACAATTATATGCTAAATGGAAACTGCATTGGAAATCTTACCGGATTGTATGACACACAAAAATGCGGAAAAGTTTTTCAAAAAGAAATACATCACGAAGATTATGTCATGTGGCTTGAAATTCTAAAGAAAGGATTTTTTGCAATCAACACAAATTCTGTTGAAGCTGTCTACAGAGAAAACAGAGCTTCTGTTTCAGGCAGCAAGCTAAAAATATTTAAATGGCAATGGAACATTCTTCGCAAGGAGCTAAGAATTCCGTTTTTCAGAGCTTTAAAATATTTCCTTAATTATGCGGCTAGCGGATTCTTGAAATTCATAAAGTGAATTAGGGCGTTTCCTGCCGTTTGGCAGGTAGGGCTTTGCGCCGTTCCGCTGTCGCTGCATTCGACGCAGCAAGCTGCTTACGAACGCCTTCGGCGCGGCTACAATCCCTAACGCATTTTTATATTTTGGAGGTTAAAATAAAATGACAGTAACAATTATCGGCGGCTCTGGATTTGTAGGAACCCGGCTCGCAAAACGGCTTCTGGAGGCTGGACACAGTGTAAGAATCGCGGACAAAAGAAAGAGCGTGGCATATCCTGAGCTTTGGACTCGCTGCGATGTGCGCAATTCCGGGAGCGAGACGAATGAGTTTCCTGCAAGCCTTACGGACGAGGCGATGGCTCCTGGCGCGGATGAGGCTGCAAAGAAAGAGCAGCCAATGCATTCTCTTCTTGAAGTCCTTAAAGGAAGCGATGTTGTCGTGAATCTTTCAGCGGAGCACCGAGACGATGTTTCTCCAAAATCCTTGTACGACGAAGTGAACGTGAAGGGCAGCGAGAACATCTGCAAAGCCTGCACGGAGCTTGGAATCCATCACATTTTCTTTACAAGCTCAGTCGCAGTCTACGGATTTGCCCCGGTCGGAACAGATGAGAGCGGAGAGATAAAGTATTTCAACGACTACGGACGCACAAAGTATCTTGCTGAGGGAAAATACCGCGAGTGGCTTTCTTTTGACAAGTCGAACTGTCTTACAATAATCCGCCCGACTGTGATTTTCGGCGAGCAGAACCGCGGCAACGTGTACAACCTATTGCGCCAGATTGCAGGCGGAAAGTTCCCGATGGTGGGCAAGGGCACAAACCGCAAGAGCATGAACTACGTTGAGAATGTCGCGGCGTTCATCCAGTTCTGCATTGAAAACGAGGAAAAGCTTCCATGCTTTGAAAAGGAATACGACGGAACTTCAGCCGGAAAGCAGCACCTCTTCAACTACTGCGATGAGCCTGCATACGACATGAACCACCTTGTCCTTGATGTGTACAAGCACCTTGGAAAGCCGAGAAAGCGCCTTGTCCATTTTCCCTACTGGCTTGCATACTTCGGCGGAAAAGGCTTCGACCTGCTTGCGTTCATCCTGCACAAAAAGTTCGCAATAAATTCAATCCGCGTAAAGAAATTCTGCCAGAACACATACTTCAAGTCATCAAGAGTTCCAAAGACAGGCTTTTCCGCTCCAGTCTCGCTTGAGGAAGGATTGCGCCGCACGATTGACTATGAGTTTGTGAAGAAAGTGCAGGGGCATACTTTTTGTTGTGAGTAACTTTAAGAATCATATTTTAACAACACATATCATTGTATAGTTTTAGTTTATAATGGTATGTGTTTAACATTTTTCCTATAACGCCAAAAATGGTCTGTTAAATACTTTCTGAAGCCGATAAAGCATGTTTCTAGTATTGTGAAATTCCCCGCTTAAAATACAATAGAAAATTTTGCCTTTTAATGTTAAAATAAATCTAGTGTAATAGAAAATTTTCAAGTTTATTTATCGAGGATGAAAATGACTGATTTTGAACAGGCGGCGCAGTTTATTTCTTGGTGCATTGAAGAGTATGCTGCTGAAAATAAAAAAAAGTCAAAAGATGTGGCTGTTTTTTTCAATCAAGCCGGAGTTTTGGATTTCCTTGAAAAAAATTGGGAAATTCTGCATTCACAGGGAAGAAATTACATTTTAGGTTCTATAAACGATTTTATAAAATCACAGGAGCAAAGATGATTATTTATCATGGCGGATTTTCAGAAGTAAGATTTCCAAAAATATTAGAACCAAAACGCACATTGGATTTTGGCTTTGGTTTTTATGCCACAACGAATTTTAATCAGGCAAAAAAATGGGCGCTTTCAAAAAAAGATAGGTTTCATTATCGTGAGGCAATTGTAAATTTCTATGAAGTTGATGATTCTCTATTAAGAAATAAAGAATTAAATTGTAAAATTTTTGAAAAACCTGATGAGAACTGGCTGGATTTTATAGTTTCTAACCGGCAAAATATAGATTTTTCATATAACTATGATATTGTCTTTGGTGCTGTGGCAAATGATAATATTTATGCAAGCATTAATCTTTATGAACAAGGTTTTTTAGGAAAGTCTGAATTACTGGAAGAGCTTGTTGCCTGGAAATATGTGGATCAATTTTGTTTTCATTCTGAAAAATCGTTGGGTTATTTGCATTTTATAAAAAGCGAGGAGGTTTTCTGATGAAACGACCGAAAGTAACTCAGGAAAATGTTCATCTTTTTATTCCAAATAAGGTTGCCAGAATCTGTGGTGAACTTAACAAAACTCAGAATCTTTCTTTAAAAGAGGCAATTTTAAAATTCTATAATTCCAAAATCAGCGAAACGTTAAGCAGGGAATCCTCAAAACTTTGGCAGGAAGGCTGGGTTTATATTTACCAGAATTTATAGTTATACTGTTGGTATGGACATTCCAGCTTTTGAGGCAATTTCATTATGTTTTTTTTATATCACAATAATATTGCATCGTTTCAATGTGAGTAACTTTATAATAAAGTCTAGTAACGTCATTAAAATCAACACTTCACCTTAAATGGAGAAATTGCATGGTTGAGCGTTTCTACAGAGGCGTTGTTTTTGCTTACAGTTTCTGTGATTTTGTTTGATGCGGCAAGCAGAGTGGTTGCGGCGTCTTTGCATTCTGTAAGATTTTGCTCTACGCTTGAGTTCAGGTTAACAAGCTCGTTGCAGATTGAGGACGCGGCGGTTGTAACTTCCACAATTTTTTCAGCGCCGGATTTTACGATTTTTGAACTGTTTTTCATGTCGTCAAGCGCGCTTAAAATTTCCTGAGCTTTCTGTCCTTGTTCTTCTGCGGAAGATTTCAGGCTGTCTACAGAAGTGTTGATATTGCCGATTTTTTCGATTGTATTTTCAAAGGCGTGTTCAACATCAATAGATGTGTCTGAAATTGTGTCAATTTGAGTTTGGATAAGTTTGAGTGATTCAGATGAAGTTTTTGCCTGCTTTGATGTTGTTTCTGCAAGTTTGCGGATTTCTTCGGCGACAACTGCAAAACCTTTTCCAGCCTCGCCAGCGTGCGCCGCCTCAATCGCCGCGTTCATGGCAAGAAGATTTGTCTGGCTTGCGACGGATGCGATTATTTTGTTTGTGTCAAGAAGATTTTTTGATTTCTCTTTGACTTCAAGAATTTGCGCAACTGAATTTTTCAGTTCGTTTTTATTTTTGTCTGCGAATTCCACAAGCTCCGAAACATCTTTTGAGGCTTCTGTAATTTTTTTATTTACGGCAAGAACGTTGTTTGCAACGATTTCAATTGAGTCTGATGAATTGTCAATTGTTCTGTCCTGATTTTCAATTTCAGATTTAAGATTGTTGATTTGAGTTACAATTTCTGTAACTGACTGGTCAATTTTATCAACTGAACGAATCTGCGTCTGAACACTTTGCGCAACATTTTCAACAGTGCTGTTTGTTGTTTCAACGCTTTGGCCGATTACATCCGAGGCTTCCGAAAGATTTTCTGTGATGTGCCCGATATCATTTGCGGAATTTCTGATGTCCTTAATGAGCGAAGAAAGGTCAACGATAATGTTGTTGAATCCTTCTGCAAGATCCGCCGCTTCTTTTGTACTGCCTTCCTTAACTTCTTTTGTAAAGTCTCCTTGAGCAATTTCATTGCAGTTTTCAGCCATAAGTTTAAATTCTTTTGCGCTTGATTTTGCGCTGAAAAGAAGAATTGCTGCAGCGATTATAATTGCCGCGATGATTATAAGCAAAACTTTGAAGATTGCTGAATAGCTGTTTTTTGTAAAGTCAGAAACCAGACCGTAAACTACGATATACCAGGGAGTTGAAGATGATTTGCAAACTCCGTAAAAAATTCCGTTTTTTATCATTATATTTGCTGAACCAAAAAAATTGTCTTTGTTAAAGTTGTGCTTTTTAAATTCAGGCTCGTCAAAAATAGATTTTTCCATTAAAAAAGATGTGTCGTCATTTGTAATAAACAAACCGTCCGCATTTACTATATACGCCTTTGCGTTTTCAGAAATTTTAATATCCGACATTGCCGTGGAAAGATTGTTAAGAATTATATCGATTGCGGCAACTCCAAGCAGATTGTTGTTTTCATCTTTTACGTCCTTGCTGATTGTTGTGCAGATTGAGTTTGTCATTGTGTCAACATAAGGATCTGTAATTGCAAATTCGCCGGAATTTTTTACAGCGTCTTTAAACCACGGACGCTCAGGAGGAAGCCAGTCAGCATCAGGATTATAGCCGGAACTGTCAGAATAAAATCCGCCCGGCTCATAGCGTGAAATTAAAGTTCCGTAGTAAAGCGCGAAATTTTCGGGCATATTTACAGTGAGAGCTTTTGTCGCAAGGTCTGCGGTTTCTTTGTTGTGCTTTTCTTTTACAATGTTCCGCAAATGGTCAATTTGAGTTTCGTATTCTTTGATAATCGCTGAAATTTTTTCGTCGAGATTTTCAATTGAAGTTTTTGTGATTTTTTCAATATCTGTGTTGATTGTTTTATTTAGTACAATAAGAAAAGAACCAATTATAAAAGTTGAAGCTAGGATTAACGGCAAGATGTTTCCCAAAAACATTTTTGTGGAAAGTGAAATATGTTTGTTTTTCATACAGCCTCTCTGAAATTTATTGCTGAAAATAGTTCATTTCTTATAGCCAAAAAAGAGGCTGCCAAATATGGACAGCCCCTTTGCTGAAAATCAGCTTACTTTATTTTGTTGCTCCGGGAATCGCCTTCTCGAATTCCTTGTTTCCGTGTGTGTAGCGCGGAAGGATCTTCGGAGAAACCACGTCGGATTTTATTCCGGCTGCGTCGCGTTCTTTTTCAAACGCCTTCACATGGTCAAGGTTCATCTTTGAAGTGTCTGAAAGCTGGATGTCCTTGAACATTTTTCCGGCCTCAATTCCGGCTTCGCGTCCGAACACGACAACGTCAAGCAAAGAATTTCCCATCAGGCGGTTTGTTCCGTGAACGCCTCCTGAGGCTTCTCCTGCTACAAGAAGATTTGAGACATTCGTGTGGCAGGTCTTGTCAATCTCAACGCCGCCGTTCTGGTAATGGAGCGTAGGGTAGACAAGAATCGGTTCCTTTCGGATGTCGATTCCGTACTTGATGAACATATTGTACATCGCAGGAATAGACTTGAGGATTGTTCCTTCCCCGTGAATCATCTCAATCATCGGAGTGTCGAGCCAGACAGCGTCCTGAACCTCGTTGTGAACTCCGCGTCCGTTGCGCACTTCCTTGATGATTCCTGATGCGTTTACGTCGCGTGTCTCAAGCGGATGGATGTAGACCTCGCCGTTCTTGTTGATAAGCTTCGCGCCGAGCGAGCGTACTTTCTCCGTGACGAGCTTTCCGAGAATCTGGGTCGGATATGCGGCTCCTGTCGGGTGGTACTGCAGTGAGTCCTGATACAGAAGCTTTGCGCCGGCTCTGTATGCGATTACAAGACCGTCAGCTGTTGCTCCGTAATGGTTCGATGTAGGGAAGCCCTGGTAGTGCATACGTCCGGCTCCTCCAGTCGCGATGATCACGACCTTTGCCTTTGCGATTCTGATTTCGTTTGTCTCAACGTTCATAAGAACTGCGCCGCAGGCGTTTCCCTTGTCGTTCTTGATGATTTCTATTGCCGCTGTAAAGTCAACGACCGTGATTTTGTCAGGGCGGTTGAGAACCTCGTCGCGGAGTGTGCGCATTATTTCAGCACCTGAATAGTCCTTGCAGGCATGCATACGCTTGCGGCTTGTTCCGCCTCCGTGTGTCGTAACCATTGTGCCGTCAGCTTCCTTGTCGAATTCAACGCCGAGGTCGTTCAGCCATTTGATTACGGAAGGGGCTTTGTTTACAAGAGTGTAGACGAGCTCAGGCTTTCCGTCGAAGTGTCCGCCGCCGAATGCGTCAAGATAGTGCTGGGCAGGGGAGTCGTTAGGCTTGTCCGCCGCCTGGATTCCGCCTTCCGCCATCATTGTGTTCGCGTCTCCGATGCGTAGCTTTGTTGCAAGAAGAACTTTTGCTCCTGCCTCGCTTGCCATGATTGCGGCCGATGTTCCGGCTCCGCCTCCGCCGATTACAAGAACGTCTGTCTCGTAGTCAACGTGGGCAAGATCGATGTGCTCAGGCTCGATGCGCGGTTTTGCCTGAAGCATTGCCGCAAGCTCAATCGGTGCTTTCTGTCCCTTGTTCGGTCCGATTTTAAGTTCCTCGAACTGGCTTGCGATGCGATCCGGATGGTATTCCTTGAGAAGCTGATCCTTTTCGTCAGCAGTGAGACGCGCATGTTCGAATTTAAGGTTTTCTTCACGTTTTGCAGCCACAATTTTTGCTGCTTCGTCCAATTCGTTTCCGTACATATAATTCTCCCTGGCACCAAGAAAGGTGCGTCAGTTGTGGTTTTATTTCTCGATTTCGCGGTTGTTGTAGAGCTCTTTGATTTCCGCCAACGGCTTCTTCATCAGGTTCTGGATAAGCTCCTCGCATTTTCCCTCGTTGATTTCGTTAACGCGGTCAATAAGGTGCTGGCTCTGCGGCTGGATGTACTTTCCGTTAAGACGGCGGGCAAGCTCTGCGACCTGAGGATGGCTGATTCCGGCAGGACATCTTGAAGAGCAGCATCCGCACATAACGCAGTCAAACGAGAGGTCGGCGCACTTGGCGAAGTCTCCGCGCTGTGCATAGGCGATGTACTGCATTGTGTTGAGGTTCTGAGGACAGGCTCTTGTACAGGCGTTGCAGCCTACGCATGAATAGATTTCCGGATAAAGCTGCATCATCACGGCCTGCTCAGGCTTCATTGTGTTCAGGTCGTAAACCTGCTTTACAAGAGGGAAGAACGGAAGGGTGGCGATGTACATATCGTCCTCTACTTTCTTTGAGCAGGCAAGACAAGTCTGAAGCTGGTTCTCGCCCTTGATTCTGTAGATTGTAGCGCAGGCTCCGCAGAATCCGTTGCGGCATCCGCAGCCGCGTTTGAGCTGGTAGCCGGCATATTCCATTGCGTTCATGATTGTAAGTTCTGCCGGCACTTCGTATTTCTTGCCGAACAGATATATTGTAGCCATCTGTTTTGTCTCTGACATAATTTAATCTCCTCATGCGCCGCGGACGGCGCATCTGAAGTCTTATAAAAATTTTTGAATCTTCACAGGAAAATTCTTGAAATCAATACTCTGGAGGCAGTTCCCCAAGCTGGTCGAAGCTGAACACAGGTCCGTCCTTGCAGACGAATTTGTCGCCTATGTTGCATCTTCCGCATTTTCCGATTCCGCACTTCATGCGCATTTCCATTGTCGTAAAGACCTGACTGTCCTTGAAGCCGAGCTTTTTCAATGCGTCTAGCGAAAGGTGAATCAGAATCGGCGGTCCGCACATGATTACTGTCATGCTTGGATCCGGATTGCATTCCGTAACGTAAGGAGGAACGAATCCGACGTGTCCGTCCCAGTCGTCCTGCGGGCGGTCGATTGTAAGATTTATCGAGCAGTTCGGCTGCTTCATCCAGACGTTCTGCATCTCCTCAAGACGCACGAGATCAGCCTTTGAGCGGCTTCCGTAGATGACCTGAATTCTTCCGTAGTTCTCGCGGTGATCCATCATGTAGTTTACAACCGAGTGAACAGGAGCGATTCCGATACCGCCGGCAATTACGAGAATGTCCTTGCCCTTGAGCGCGCCCTCCACAGGGAATCCGTTTCCAATCGGCCCGCGAAGGCATATTTCCTGTCCTACTTCCGCAGAGTGAAGCCATTCAGTAACGCAGCCGCACTTCTTGATTGAGAATTCCATGTGTGTTTCAAGAGTCGGGGAAGATGTTATGGAAATCATAGATTCGCCCACGCCCGGAACAATCAGCATTGCGCACTGTCCAGGAATATGCTCGAACAATTTCTTTCCGTCAAGACCGACTACACTGAAAGTCTTTACATCAGGAGTTTCCTGCTTAATATCAATAATTTTTCCTACATAAGGAATAAAGCTTTCTTTGTTTTCCATCAGTTTCTCCTATTCCTTAGATGTCATCGCTCTCGTTGACGGCTTTGATGACCTTGACGATGTTCATGTTCACAGGGCAGCTCTCAACGCAGCGTCCGCAGCCTACGCAGCTGAACATTCCCTCATGCGCCATAGGATAATACATGAGCTTGTGCATGAATCTCTGGCGGCTTCTTTCCTTCTGTGTATGACGCGGATTTTCCGCAGCCATCTGGGTGAAGTCGTTGTACATGCAGGAATCCCAGCAGCGCACCTGGCGCACGCCGTTGCTTGTGGCGAAGTCGCGCACATCGAAGCACATACATGTCGGGCAGACGTAAGTGCAGGTTCCGCAGCCTACGCAAGGCTCAGAAACCTTGTCCCAGATTTTCGAGTTGAAAATCTTGAGCATGTCCTTGCCCTGGAACTTTGAAAGGTCAAGATGCGCGAACGGAAGCTTTTTAACTTTTGCCGCGATGTCCTTCTTGCAGGCTTCAACAGCCGATGTGTCAGCGTCCTCAAGCGCGGACTTTGCGTTCTCGATAAAAGCCTTGCCTTTGTCTGTGTTCGCCTCAAAATAATATTTTCCGTCAGCAAGCCAGCAGCTCACATCTCCTGCAGGTTTTGCAAGCGACGCGTCGATTCCGAATGTAGAACAGAAGCAGGTTTTCGCAGGCTCGTTGCAGGCCAAGCATATTACTGTTCCGTGCTCTCGGCGGTTCTTGTAGTAAGAGTCCACGGGATTCATGTTCAGGTAGACATTGTCAATTGCCTCAAATCCGCGTGCATCGCAGGCGCGCACACCGAAGATTACAAAATCCTCGACTTCCTTGCGCGGGTCAACGACTTTGACTTCCTTTCCGCTTACTTCATAGCTCACCAGATGCTCTGTCTTCGGAAAGAAGAAATCCTTGGCGGAGCGTGTGGTCTTTAATTTTTCTGAAAGCTTTGTGCCTTTCTGCCATCTTGCAAAGTCAGCTTTTCCTGAATTGTTGTCAACAGGCAAATACAAAGGCTGCTTTGAACCGATAAGCTCAAATAATGAATCGATTTTATCTTTTGCGATACTAAGCATTATTCATTACCTCCGTCTTTTGATCTGTCGTAAACAATCGTTGTCTCCGGGTCGTCTTCCTGGAAACGGAGCATCGCGGGCTTAGAGTCCATGTCAGCTCCGGCCTGATAGTCGCCGTAGATTTCGTTGATGTCCTTGATGTACTTGCGGTTAAGAAGGTAAAGCGGAATGTTCTGAGGACAAACTCTTGAGCATTCACCGCAGTCCGTGCATCGTCCGGCCACGTGCCATGCGCGGATAATATGGAACAGGCTTTCCTCAAAGCTTGTCTCCGCGACTTTCTGCGTTGTGTAGAGCGCGTTGTTGTCGAACACGCATTTCTCGCAGGTGCAGGCAGGACATACATTGCGGCAGGCATTGCATCTGATGCAGCGGCTGAATTCATTTCTCCAGAATTCATAGCGCTCGTTCACTGACATAGCCTCAATTTTTGCGACTTCCTCCATTCTTGCCGTGTTCGGAGCAACTTCAGCTTCCGGATCCACGCCGATATACTCATCGCATGAGACTGGCTTCTTTCCTGCGCAGTTTCCGCATGCATCCCCGCCGTCAATTGCGTCCTGGCACGGAACACCGATAGCATAGACATCACTTCTTGTAATGCGGCTTTCCTTGAGCAGCTGTGTGAATGAATATGTGTCGGAAGGCTTCAGGAATACAAGCACAACTTCGGACGGAATAGGCTTGTCCTGCGCATTCGGATCGCGCTGCTTCGCCATCGTGTTGTTCATGCGTGCTGTGCTTTTCGCAATCTCGATGTTTCTTGTGATTCCGACCAGATATTTTGAAAGGTTCGCCTTGCAGTATTTGTTGAAGACAAAATCCTTGTCCAGTTCTTCTGCGGTTGCAAATACGGCCGGAGTGATGTCATCTTCAAATAGACCTTTTTTCCAGCCGACAACCTTCTGTACCTTGCCTTCAGAAAGCAGCTCCTTGGCGCGGGCAATCAGTTTGTCTTGCATCTTACATCCTCCAGCTTCTTGTTTTCGCCAAGGGCTTTTATATGCGATACGAAATCGTTCATGATTCCGGCAAAGCGGACACCTTCAGCGGCGGAACACCATTCGACGCGTGTGCGTCCCTTGTCAATTCCCAAGTAGTCAAGCATCGAGAAAAGCAGGGTCATGCGGCGGCGCGCGAAATAGTTTCCTGTAGAGTAGTGACAGTCACCTGGGTGACATCCGCATAAGATTACACCGTCTGCGCCACGCTGGAATGCACGGAGAATGAACAGTGGATTCAGCCTGCATGAGCATGGAATACGGATGATTTTAACGTTCTTCGGATATTCAAGACGGTTGTTGCCTGCCAAGTCCGCACCGGCGTAAGAGCACCAGTTGCAGCAGAAAGCAACAATTCTCGGTTCCCATTCTTTATTTTCAGCCATAGTTCTTTTTTTTCAGAATAAATAATTACGCATTGCTTATTGGGCATTGCGAATTACAGTACTGAATCAACCTCCGCCAAGATTTGTTTGTTGCTGAATCCTAACAGATCCATTGCGCCGGAAGGACAGGCGACCGTACAGGCTCCGCATCCGTGGCACATAGCCTTGTTCACCTGGGAAACACGGCGTGTGATTGTAGTTCTGTTCGGTCCGCGGAAATCCTTCTCGATGTAAGAAATCGCGCCGTAAGGACAGACGTTCGCACACTGGCCGCAGCCGTTGCAGGCATTCTCGTTCGGATTCGCAGTGCAAGGATTGTTCTTGAGCTTGTCCTTTACGAGCAGGCAGATCGCCTTTGCGGCGGCACCGGAAGACTGCGCTACAGTCTCCGGAATGTCTTTCGGTCCCTGGCAGCATCCTGCAAGGAAAATTCCTGCTGTAGGAGACTCGACCGGACGGAGCTTCGCATGGGCTTCAAGGAAGAAGTCGTTGTTGTCCATGGAAGTTGTAAGCATTGTCGCAAGCGGGCGGGCTGATTTGTCTGCCTCAATAGAAGCGGCAAGAACAACCATGTCTGCCTTGATGTGAACCTGACGGTTCAGAATCAGGTCAGAGCCCTGGACGTCAAGAGTTCCGTCAGAGAGCGGAGTTACTTTTCCCACCTGTCCCTTGATGTAGTGGACACCGTACTGCTCAACCGCACGGCGGTAGAATTCATCAAAGTTCTTTCCCGGAGTGCGCACATCAATATAGAATACAGTGATGTTTGTATCAGGATAGTGGTCGCGTGTAAGAATTGCGTGCTTCGCAGTGTACATACAGCAAATCTTTGAGCAGTATTCATGTCCCTTTGTGGAGTCCGCAGAGCAGCGGCTTCCCACGCACTGGACGAATACAATGTTCTTCGGCTCTTTTCCGTCGGAAGGGCGGAGAAGATGTCCGTTTGTAGGACCGGACGCATTGCAAAGACGTTCAAATTCAAGTGAAGAAACAACATCCGGGCTCTGGCTGTATGCGTACTCATCGAATTTCTCAAGGCTGATCGGATTGTAGCCGGTAGCCACGATGATTGCGCCGTATTTTTCAGTAAGCATTGTCTCTTCCTGATGGAAGTTGATTGCTCCTGCCGCACAGGCCTTCTCACAGAATCCGCAGACATTGTCCTTGCCGTTCTTGAGTCCTTTCATGTGAAGACAGTAGTCCGCGGAGATTGCGGCCACCTTAGGAACAGCCTGGGCAAACGGAATGTCGATCGCCTTGCGGTTGTTGAGGTTCAGGTTGAATGCGTTCGGAACTTTCTTGTTCGGACACTTTTCGATACAGGCTCCGCAACCGGTACATTTTGTCTCGTCAACATAGCGCGGATGGCGTTTGATGTCCACCTCGAAGTTTCCGATATATCCCTTTACACCTGCAACTTCCGAGTATGAGAGGATGCGGATGTTCGGGTTCTGGCTGACTTCAGTCATTTTCGGCGTGACGATACAGGATGCGCAGTCCAAGGTAGGGAAGGTCTTGTCGAGCTTCGCCATCTTTCCGCCGACCGTATAGTCCTTCTCAACAATATCAACCGGGAATCCTGCGTCCGCAATGTCGAGAGCCGCCGTGATTCCGGCGATACCGCCTCCGATTACCAATGCGCGCTTTGTCATTGGTGTCTCGCCTTCAATAAGAGGCGTGTCAAGAATTGTCTTTGCGACAGCCGCCTTGCCCAAAGCAATGGCTTTTTCCGTCGCGTCGCCCATTTCCTTCATAACCCATGAACACTGCTCACGGATGTTCGCCACTTCCACCTTGTAGGCATTCAAGCCGGCGCGCTCCGCACAGGAACGGAAGGTCTTCTCATGCATACGCGGAGAACAGGAGCAGAGAACTACACCGGTAAGGTTCAGCTCGTGAATCTTGTCCTCAATCATTTTCTGACCGGCGGAAGAACACATATATGTATAATGAGTTGAATAAACTACACCGTTCACCTTGCCGAGCTCTTCAGCTACTTTTGCAACGTCAACAGTGCCTGCAATGTTTGTGCCGCAATGGCACACGAAAACACCGATTCTTTCCATGATGCTGCTCCTATTTGCGGTACTTTCTGAATGCGCTCATCAAAAGCTGCTGCGGAGTCTCTTCATCAAGCTTTTCAGGAACCTGAACAGGATCAAGATGAAGCGGACCGCGCTCGCGCTCGACTACAGTGCGCACAGCGTCAATAAGCTTGGCCGGCTCGACCTGGCGTGGACATCTCTCAAGGCAGGCGAAACAGCTTAAGCAGGTATAAATCGATTTGCTTTTCAAAAGCGGCTCGATTTCTCCGTTCTCAACCATCTGCACAAACTGGTGCGGGTGATATTCCATGGAGTCGTAATTAGGGCAGGTTCCGGAGCATTTTCCGCAGACCATGCATTTTTTAGGATTGACTCCGCTTGTCTCAAGAATCAGTTCCTTGTATTTCTGAATTTCTGACTCAAGCATTCACAGCCTCCTTTGCTACGGCATCCTTTACGCCGAGAGCTTCCGCAAGAAGTTCTGTAAAGTAGATAACGTCAAGCTTTGAAGAGCCTTTGTTCTTTATGAGATTGTAGCGGCAGAGAGGGCAGCTTGTAACAAGGAAGTCCGCTCCCATGTCCTCGGCATTCGCAAGAATTGAAGCTGATCTTTTCTGGGGAATTGTCTCGTCCTCAAATGCGGCATAGGCACCGCAGCACTCGTTGCGCTGGGCATAAATGACAGGAGTTCCGCCGATTGCGGTTATGAAGTCCTCAAGGATTTTCGGATTCTCAGGATCGTCAAATTCCATTACCTTTCCAGGGCGGAGAAGAAGGCAGCCGTAATAGGCGCCGATTTTCTTTCCCTTGAAAGGATTCTTGACGGCCTTCTTTACGTTGTCCCAGCCGATTCCGTCACGGAGAACTTCAAGGAAGTGAAGGACTTTCGTCTCTCCGTGGTATTCAATATTGTCTTGGGCGAGATAATTGTTTACTTTTAAAATTGTATTCTCGTCATTCTGCAGGTCATTGTTCACCTGCTTGATTACATTGTAACACGCTGAGCACAGTGTTACCAATGCCTGGTTCTTATCTCTGGATGCAGCCAAAGCCCGGACAGAAGGAAGCTTTGAGGCAATTTCATTTTTGCCTGTAGGATATACACCGCCGCAGCACTGCCACTCTTCAATTTCTTCAAGTTTGAAACCAAGAGCTTCAGCGCTTAAACGACCGTATAAGTCCAAATCCTTTGCTTTGTTTTTTAGCGTGCAGCCTGGAAAATAAGAATAAGTCAGTGTGTGTGTCTGGTTCTCACTCATTCTTTGCTCCTAAGTGCAGGATATTTTTAGCAAGCCTCAAGCAAAAACTTAAGGCTTGGTATTTTTATTTTTTCACGCCAGCCATTTCTTCTGGATGGAAAACCTCGTCGAACTTTTCAGCTGTAAGGAAGCCAAGCTGTACGCAGGCATCTTTAAGTGAAATATTTTCTTCGTAAGCTTTGTGGCTTGTTTTTGCCGCGTTTTCGTATCCGATGTATGGATTCAGGGCTGTTACAAGCATCAGGGAATTGTACAAGTTGAAGTGCATTTTTTCCTTGTTTGCTGTGATTCCAACCGCGCAGTTTTTATTGAAGCTTACCATAACTTCAGCAAGAAGCCTTACAGACTGAAGGAAATTATATGCGATTACCGGCATAAATACGTTCAGCTCGAAGTTTCCCTGTGAAGCCGCCATTCCAACTGCCGCGTCGTTTCCCATAACCTGAACGGCAACCATTGTCATTGCCTCGCATTGTGTCGGATTTACTTTTCCCGGCATGATTGAAGAGCCTGGCTCGTTTTCTGGAATATGGATTTCACCGATTCCGCATCTTGGACCGGAAGCAAGCCATCTTACGTCGTTTGCGATTTTCATCAAATCAGCGGCAAGCGCTTTTAAAGCTCCGTGCGCAAATACAATTTCGTCTTTTGAAGTCAACGCATGGAATTTATTTGGAGATGTAATAAAATCTTTTCCTGTAAGTTCTGAAACTTTCTTTGCAACAAGAGTGTCAAATCCAGCCGGCGCATTGAGTCCAGTTCCGACCGCTGTTCCGCCCAAAGCAAGCTGCTTCAAATATGGAAGGGAAGAAGAAAGCATTTCCTTGTCGCGCTCAAGAGAAGTTCTCCAGCCTGAAATTTCCTGCGAGAACTGAATTGGAACTGCGTCCTGAAGGTGAGTGCGTCCTGACTTTACAATGCCTTCGTTTGCTTTTTCCAGTTTTTTGAATGTGTCTACAAGCGTGTCGATTGCCGGAAAAAGCTTGTCTTCAACTTCAACAACAGCGGCAATGTGCATTGCAGTCGGGAATGTGTCGTTTGAAGACTGGCTCATGTTTATGTCGTCATTCGGATGACAAAGTTTTTCGCCCGCAATCTGGTTTGCTCTGTTCGCAATGACTTCGTTTGTATTCATGTTTGACTGCGTGCCAGAACCTGTCTGCCATACAACAAGCGGAAAGTTTTCGTTCAGCGAGCCTGAAATAACTTCATCGCAAGCCTGAGAGATTGCCTTGAGCTTTTTATCTGTCATTTTTTCAGGTTTGAGCGCATTGTTTGCAAGTGCCGCCGCCTTTTTCAGATAGCCGAAAGCCTTTGTGATTTCACGCGGCATTGTTTCAATTCCAACGCCGATAAGGAAATTTTCGTGGCTGCGTTCAGTTTGCGCGCCCCAGAGTTTGTCAGCAGGAACTTTTACTTCGCCCATGCTGTCATGTTCAATTCTGTATTCCATTTAGAACTCCAGCTGCTTGATTACGTCTTTGAGGCAGTCTGCGGAATGCTTGAGCTGTGCAATTTCGTTGTCTGTAAGAGGAGCAACAAGACGTCCTGTAATTCCGTTTCCGCCTACAACTGTGAGAATGCTCAAACATACATCGCTGATTCCGTATTCGCCTGTAAGCATTGAAGAAGCGATTGTAACAGAATCATTTGAATTTTTGATGATTTCGCAAAGACGCGCTGTTGTAGCTCCGATTCCGTAGTTTGTGCATTTTTTTGCTGAAATAATGATTCCGCCTGATTTGCGTACAAAGTCCTCGATTTCTGCATGGTCAGGCTTTGCTTTTCCTTTTCCGTTGAGGCTGTCATAGTATGAATCTACAGGAACAGAAGCAACGTTTACCAAAGACCACGGAACAAATGAAGAATCTCCGTGTTCGCCGAAAACATAAGCGTGAAGGTTAGGCTGTCCGATTCCGTATACATCAGCGATTTTTGTGCGCAATCTTGCTGTGTCAAGCAAAGTTCCTGTTCCGAGAATGTGGTCAGCAGGAATTCCAGATGTTTTTACAAACTGATATGTAAGAATGTCAACAGGATTTGCAACGATGATATAAATTGCGTTTGGAGCAGCTTTTGCAATCTGCGGAATAATTGACTTTGTGATGTTTACGTTTGTCTGCGCAAGGTCAAGACGAGACTGTCCAGGCTTGCGTGCAACTCCAGAAGTCAAGATTACAAGGTCTGAATCTTTTGCGTCTTCATAAGAGCCGTCGTGAATATTTACAGGGCTCATGTACGGAGTTCCCTGGCGGATGTCCAGAGCTTCTCCCATAGCGCGGTTTTTGTCAATGTCAATCATAACGATTTCAGTTGCAATGCTTTTAAGACAAAGGGCATAAGCAATAGATGAGCCAACTTGTCCAGCACCAATAATGGTGATTTTGTTTGCCATAAATATCTCCTGTGTGCAAATGGTTTTAAAAGAGCCGCCGCATAGTCCGAAGAAAATTCCTTCTATGACAGCAACATTCAAATTATATTATAACACAAAAAAATATACCTGTTAATGAAAATAAAAACGAAAACGGCCTTTTAAACCCGATTTTGACGAATTTTCAATTTTCTTGTGAAATTTATAACAGCTTGCAGAAAATATTGTGATTTTATTCACATATAAAATCAGCTTGTTGAACATTTTTTTCTTTCAATCTAAAATACCGCTGATTATGGAAGCCTTGAAAAGATTCAGCCAAAATGTAATTGACACCATGCGCTCTGATATTGAGGACGCGGACGGAAATGAAGTTTTTTGGGCTGGAAAAATAAATTTAGAAGGCATTGTTGTTTCGGTTCAGGCTGGCGCGCGCGGAAATGAAAATTCCGTAGTTGTGAATAAAAACGCCGCAAGAGAAGGAAATGTCATAATCCATAATCATCCAAGCGGAAATCTTTCGCCTAGCGAGGCTGACCAAAATATTGCGTACAATGCTTCTGACACTTCGCTCGGATTTTACATAGTTGACAATGAAGTTTCCCGGGTTTATGTGGTTGTGGAGCCGGTCAAGCCTAAAAAAATCGAGCTTTTGAATGAGGACGAAACTGCATTTTTCCTTTCAAGCCAAGGTCCGTTCGCAAAATCCTACGGAAACTACGAGGAGCGTCCGTCTCAAATTTCACTTTCAAAAGAAATCACGTCTTCATTTAATAAGGAAAAAATCGGCGTTTTTGAAGCCGGAACTGGAGTTGGAAAAAGTTTTGCGTATTTGATTCCGGCAATGCTTTGGTCGGTAAAAAACAAGGAATGCGTCGTTGTTTCCACGGGAACAATAAATCTTCAGCAGCAGCTTTTTGAAAAAGACATTCCGTTTGCGCAAAAATTAATCGGAAAAAAAATAAAGGCGGTGCTTTTAAAAGGCCGGCAAAACTATATCTGCCTTCGAAGGCTTTCTGAAGCGGAAAACGACAGAGGCCTTTTTAATGAAGAAATTGAAATTATCGACAAGATAAATGAATGGGCAAAAACAAGCTCAACAGGAAGCAAAAGCGATCTTGCGTTTCTTCCGTCTGAAAGCGTGTGGTCAAAAGTAAACAGCGAAAGCGATGCTTGCCTCGGCGGAAGATGTCCGTTCAGGGAAAACTGCTTTGTGATGAAAGTTCGCAATGAAGCTGCCAGCGCAAACATAATAATTGTAAACCATCATCTTTTGTTTGCAGACATTGAAAGCCGGATGAGCGGAGCGGGCTACGATAACGCTGCGGTTTTGCCTCCTTACAGACGGATTGTTTTTGACGAAGCCCACGGAATTGAAGACAGTGCAACCAGTTTTTTCAGTGAAATAATAACGCGCTTTAAAGTGATGAAGCAGGTTAATCTTTTGTTCAGAACTTTTAGAAGCTCAAACACTGGTTTTCTTGTTCAGGCTGCCGCGTTTTCTTCCGCTGATGACTGCATGGAACGCGCGCCGGTTCTTGTCAATGGAATAAAAGATTCGCTTTTGGAACTTGATCAGATTTCGATTCTTGAACTTGATGAAAATTTTAACGCAAGGATTCACCACGGAAATTCTCAAAAATTCGGTGGAACTTTTAACGCGCTTTCAAAACTGAAATCCGCAATTTCTGCATTTAACAATCTTGTGCGTGAAGTTTTGGAAAAAATAGATGACAAGGATTCTGAAGTTCCGGCAGTCTGGGAAGCAAAGACTGTTCTGCGCCGTCTTGAACCTTTGGCGGCTTTGTGCGGAAATTTTTTGCTTTGGGAAGAAAAGGACGACACTGTTTTTTGGCTTCAGAAAGTGAAAATTCCTCCGAAAGTTCCCGGTGAAGATTTTGTGACTTTTGTTCAGTTTATTCAGACTCCGCTGGACATTGCGCCTTTGATGAACTCAGGTGTTTTTGAGCCGATGAAAACTGTTGTCTGCACAAGCGCGACTTTGCGAATTGACAGAAATTTCAACTACTGGACTCGCCGTGTTGGAATTTCATTTGCAGAGCCAGAGCGTGTTGCGCAGGACAGTTTTGATTCTCCGTTTCCGTACAAAGAAAATGTTTTGTTCGCAGTTCCGAATGACGCGCCTTTTCCGGACAGTTCATATTTTCAAACTTTTGTTGAAGATGCAGTTCCAAAGCTTATTTTGGCTTCGGGCGGAAAAACTCTTGTTCTTTTCACTTCCTATGACAGCTTGAAATTTACTTTCAATGCAAGTCGGAACATTCTTTCTGAAAAAGGAATCGAAGTTTTTAAGCAGGGCGATGAAGACAGGTTCAGGCTTCTTGAAAAATTCAAAAAAGACACGAACAGCGTTTTGTTTGCAACCGACAGTTTTTGGGAAGGCGTTGATGTTCCGGGAAGCAGCCTTAGTCAAGTGATAATCGTGAAGCTTCCATTTGCAGTTCCGAATGATCCGGTTTTTTCAGCAAGAAGTGAAGCTCTTGAAAAGAAAGGCGGAAATCCTTTTATGCAGCTAAGCCTTCCGCAGGCTGTAATAAAATTCAGGCAGGGCTTTGGACGGCTTGTTAGGCGCGCTGATGACAAAGGCATTGTTGTTGTTTTAGACCGCCGCATAGTTGAAAAAAAATACGGCGGAATTTTTACACGGAGCGTGCCGATGACAAAAAGAATGTATTCTCCTTTGGATGCCATTCTGCACGCTGTTGAAAATTTTTTTAACTGAAATTTATTTGCGGTTTCCAAAAAGCCTTAAAAGCGAAAGGAAAATATTTATAAAATCAAGATAAAGCTCAAGCGCGCCGTAAATCGCAATTTTCTTGAATGAGTCAGAACTGTCCGCCCTTGAAGAAATGCGCATGATTTTCTGCGAGTCATAAGCTGTAAGTCCTGTGAACACAACTACAGAAGCAACAGAAATCAGCCAGTCAAACATTGTGCTTCCGGCTCCAAAAAGGAACAGTATTCCATTCAGCAAAGAAGCGATGATAATTCCAAAAAGAGCCATCATAAGATAGCGTCCGGCAGTTGTAAGATCAGATTTTGTTTTAAGTCCGTAAAGCGACATTCCAAAGAACATTGCCGCGGCGGAAACAAAGCAGATTGCGATTGAGCTTGTTGAATATATAAAGAAAATTGTAGAAATTGTAAGTCCGTTTAACGCTGAATACAAAATGAACAAAAGCTTTGCGTTTGCCACAGAAATTTTTCTGATTGAAGAGGTGAGTCCAATTACAAGTCCGATTTCCGCAATGCAAAGAATGAGAAGTCCCATTCCGCCTGTTGCCTTCAGAATAGAAATAATCAGTCCTGATTCTGCCGCGAAAAATGAAACTGCCGCGCTTACAAGAAGTGCGATTCCCATCCATAAATAAGTTCTTGTTAAGAAAAGTTTCCTTTCAGTTTCTGTTGGAGCGTAAAATGTCATTTGATTTTCCATAGATTCCTCCGAAAATTTTATTTTTATAAATATAATATATTACACATAAAACCGCAAACTTTATTTTTTGTAACAGCGCATTTTTAGTTTGTTGAAAAAATATCTTTTCTTTTGCAAAAATCCCCATTATAATATGCACGGAATAATATGATAAGAATTTTTTCAGCTGGAATTTTAATTGTTGCACTTTTTGTTTCATGCGCGGCTTCTGTTGAAGAATCTGAAGTCAAAGATGAAACTTTAAAAAGTTCCGCAGAAAATTTTGAAAGAATCTCTTTATGGTCAAACGAAATTGAATCTGATATTTTAAAAGAAAAATTGCCCGTTGTAAAAAATATTTCTTCAAAAACAGCTTTGTCGCCAGCTTCTGTCGCTTTGGCTTCTGTTGATTCAAAACCTGTTTTTCCGAATTTTAAGGATTCGTTCAGCCTTGACATTTCTTCAATGGACAAGGACGCTTTAAAAATTCTTGATTCATTTTTTTATTCACTTGAAAATAATGCGGATTACGAAAAATATTTTGAAACTGAAAATCTTTATTCGCTGGTGATTTTTCTGCATGATTTTTCTGAAATGAAGCCGGATATTTTAAATCATGCTGCGGGCGA
Organism: uncultured Treponema sp.; assembly: GCF_934725225.1. Taxonomy (NCBI): domain Bacteria; kingdom Pseudomonadati; phylum Spirochaetota; class Spirochaetia; order Treponematales; family Treponemataceae; genus Treponema; species uncultured Treponema sp. The sequence goes on along the minus strand of NZ_CAKVAM010000003.1, from coordinate 15,160 downwards.
GCCGTTTTTTTCTGGCGGAATTTATCAATGCCCGGTAAGAATTTTTCTTAAAGCAAATGACAGAAAAAATTCAAGTGTTGACGTTTATGCGTATTTAAAAAAAACAAACCAAGAATGGAAAATTTTTCAGCTTGAAATTTTCAGCTTGAACAAAAATTAACAGGAGGAATGATGTCTGAAAACAAGGAGCTTACAAAAATAGAAAGGGAGCTTGTGCTTCAATATCTTATGGATGACAATGTTCCTCTGACCGTTACGCTTGAGAAAAAGCCTGAGCAGGCTGATGTTGAAATGGTTGATGAAAAAATTCCTGTGCCGGAAAAAGAAAGCCGGATTCCTGCGAGCGCGGTTTTTCCTGTTGCAATTCCTTCTGAGCAAATAAAAGTTTTGAACCAGGGAATAATTCTTTTAAAAAATCCTGCGCGCACGGTTCTTCCGTTTTTGGGAAAACTTGTAAAAGTCCAGTTTTATTTTAATCATCTTGGTCTTTATTTTATTACAACGATGAAAGAATGTTCCCAAGGACTTGCGATTGTTATTCCTTCAAGCATAAAAAGAATTCCAGAAGTTTTTTCAAAAAATGATTACGATTTCAGCGGAAAAATTTCTTACAAAGCGGCGGATTCTGTTGTTGAAATCGACTGCATTCCAATGAAGGGCTACAGAATTTTTTCTACTCCAAAGTGGTCTGAAATTCCAGAAGAAAATCAGCATGAGGCAAAGTCGCTCCTTGAAAAGTTTGTGCAGGAAGTAAAATCCGGGCAGACAAATCCAATTGGAAACGGCATTCAGCTTTTGAGCATTGTCCGCTATCTTTCTGAAAAAAATATTTTTCCGCAAGAACCAGTAGAGGGCAGAGTAAAGCCGTTTTTTATAATTTTTGCTGACGACAAAAGAATTGTGCTTGCCTGCGCTGAAAATTCTGAAAATCTTGATTCTGAATTAAAGTACAACCTTTCGCTTTTCTTTACGCTTTCGGAAAACAAGCTTTTAAAGAGAACAGTTCAAGTTGAATGTTCTGTTGAAAAAATTTATGAAAACGAAAATTCAAAAAATATAAAATGTGTCGCCCTTAAATATGAAAATTTAAAAGAAGAAGATTCCAGGTTCTTGTATGAAAGAATCACTGGAAAAATCTTAGGCGAATAAGAAACTTTTTGAATTCGGCTAATTAATTTTTTCTGCTGAAAAGTGAAAAATTTCTTTTTCTGTTATTGAAATTTATTTTGTTTCCCAAAAGAACTCCGATTGGATTTAGGAATTGAATATTTTCGCAGATGATTTTTATAATTACAAGAATCGGAACTGCAAGAATCATTCCAATAAATCCCCAAAGCCAGCCCCAAAGCGAAAGGCTTACAAGAATAAGAAACGGAGAAATTCCAAGATCTGAACCTTCCCAGCGAGGCTCGATAATATTTCCGAGAATAAAATTGACTGCAAGCACGGCTATTCCAACATAAAGGATTTTTCCAAATGAAGGATAAAACTGAAGAACCGCAAATCCTGTTGTAAGCGCCCAGGAAAAAATAGAGCCGAACGTTGGGATAAAATTCAAAATGAACGCAAGAAATCCCCAGATAATGGCAAAGTCAAGTCCAATCATAAAGCAGAACAAGAACACGAGAAGTCCTGTGAAAAATGAAATCAAAAATTTTATGGAAATGTAGCGCGTTACTTCTGCGATTGTTTTTGTTATTATGAACATTATTTTTCTATTAAGATGCTCTTCCGGAAACGCAGTTTTTACTTTTTCTTTCATTCCGCGGATTTCAATTAAAAAGAAAACAATGAACAGCGCGATTACAAGTATGACTTTTGCAGTTGAAAACATATAGCCGCTTGCCGCTAATGCGAAATTCTGAACAAATGTCCTTACGCCCAATGAATTCCAAAGGTTTATAATCAGCGATGAATTTTCGTCAAACGGAATATGGAACGTTTCGGCAATTAAACTGTAGACCGTTGTGAATCTTGCTTCATATTTTGGATAAGCATTTAACACTGTCCGGCAGCTTGCAACCAAAAGATTTCCGATTATAAAAAACGCCGCCGCCGCTAAAATCACAACTAAAATTATTCCTACAATCCACGGAATATGAAATTTCGTAAGGTTCTTTACAAATGGATAAAAAACGAACGAAAGCATCAAGGCGAGTGTGAGCGGAATAAAAAATGAAGATGTGATTTTTAGAATGACAGTCGTCAAAATTATGGAAGCAAAGAGTAAAATGTAAAAAATGCCTTTTGAATAATTTTTGTCTTCCATAATTTTAACTTCCTATTTTTATTTTTTAATTGTTTTGTAAACTGGAGAAGCTACGTCTGTCTTTGGTCCGATTTTGTCGAATCCGCAGTAAGGAACAAGAGCTTCCGGAATTGTTACAGAGCCGTCTTCATTCTGATAATTTTCAAGAATTGCAAGCATCGCTCTTCCAACTGCAACAGCCGTTCCGTTAAGCATGTGAACGTATTTGTTTTTTCCATCATCGTCATGGTATTTTACATTCAGTCTGCGGGCCTGATAATCTGTGCAGTTTGAAGTTGAAGTTACTTCACCGTAATCTCCGTCTGGATGATTTTCGTCAGCGCGGCCAGGCATCCAGGCTTCCAAGTCCCACTTTCTGTAAGCAGGCGCGCCCAAGTCACCAGTGCAAGTATCAACAACACGGAACGGAAGTCCAAGTCCGCTGAAAATTTCTTCTTCAATTAAGCGGAGTTTTTCATGAAGTGAATCGCTCTGCTCTGGAAGGCAGTAAACAAACATTTCAACTTTATCAAACTGATGAACTCTGTAAAGTCCTTTGCTGAACTGACCTGCAGCTCCTGCTTCACGTCTAAAGCAATGTGAAAGTCCGCAGTACATAAGCGGAAGTTTTGACTTGTCAAGAATTTCTCCTGAATGATAGCCGCCGAGTGTTATTTCCGCAGTTGCAACAAGGCAAGTTCCTTCGTCTTCGATTGCATAAACATTGCTTTCGTTTCCGCGCGGATTAAATCCAATTCCTTTTAAAACTTCTTCACGTGCAATGTCTGGAGTTATAAATGTTGTAAATCCGTGTTTGCGCAAAATATTGAGAGCGTACATGATAAGCGCCTGCTCAAGAAAAACCGCTTCATTTTTAAGATAATAAAATTTTGCTCCTGAAACTTTTGTTCCACGCTCAAAGTCAATCAAATCCAATGACTCGCCAAGCTCAACATGGCTTTTTGGCTTGAAGTCGAATTTTCTCGGCTGACCGACTTTTTTTACTTCAAGATTTTCTGTGTCAACTTTTCCGACTGGAACTTCTGGATTTGCCATGTTTGGAATCTGGCGTCCGGCTTCTTCAAGTTTTACTTCGAGTTCTGAAAGTTTTGCTTCCGCGGAAGAAACTGCGTCCTTTATGCTTTTTCCTTCCTCAATATATTTTGCTCTTGTTTCTGGATCAAGTTTTTGTTTCATTGCCGCCGCATTTGCATTTCTTTTCTGCTGAAGATTCTGCAATTCAGTTGTAAGAGCTGTGCGTTCATCAAAAAGCTTCACTACTAAATCTGCGTCAGCTTTTGCAGGATCCATGTTGCGGTCTATGATATTTTTCTTTACTGCTTCAAGATTGTCTTTAATAAATCTGTAGTCCAACATTTTTTGCCTCTATGAAATAAAATATAATCAGTTTACTGAATTTCGTAAACTACTTCAACATTTACAGAAACGGAAGTTTTTCCTCCTGAAACTGGAGTGGAGCTGCTTTCCATTTTTGCCGCGTATAAAACTGTGTTCGATATACTTTCTGTGATAGCCGGACGCTCTTTTATTGAAATGATTTTTCCGACTGAGCATCCGCTTGTGCTTGCAAGAGTAACTGCTTTTTGTTCAGCATCACGCAACGCAAGAATTCTAGCCTGCTTTTCTGCATCTGAAGTTTCTCCTGCGGAAAATGAAAGTGAGTCAAACTGATTTGCGCCAGCCTTTACAGCTCCGTCGATTATCTGCCCAGTTTTTTCAATTGAAGAAATCAAAATATTTATGCTGTTTGAAACCACGTATTGCCCGAGAATTGTCCGTCCGTTTGAATACGAAGTTTCCTGCTGAATATAAAATGATGAAGTTGAAATATTTTCCTTTCCGATTCCAAGCGATTCCAGCGAATTTCTTACAGCTTCCATTTTCTTCGCATTGTCTTCGGTTGCCGTTAAAATGCTTGCGCTTCTTGTTACAACGGAAAGTGAAATTACAGCTTTTTCGTTGTAAAGTTTTACAATGCCTTTTCCTGTTACAGAAATTGTTCTAGGCGCATTTTTTTCTGCGCGAAAATTGCAGGAAGTAAATGCAAAAAGAACAAAAACTGCTAATGTTAAAATTTTTTTCATTTTGTTTCTCCAAAAATTATCTTATATTGAAATAAAATTTTTTTAAGTATGTAACCCGCTCGCTGGCTTTTTTCCAGACTGAACTTTGCGGATAGCGGCGGACAATTGTTTCATAATTATCAAGCGCATTTTTTATGTTTCTTTCTGATGAATTTGATTCGAAAATCTGCGCCTGAAGAAAAAGTCCCTCATCAATTCTTGAGTCTGCTTTTTCAAAAAAACTTTCAAGGCAGGCAAGCGAATCTTTATATTTTTTTGAATTGAAATTTTCCTGCGCGGCTTTTAAAAGCTCATCAGCAGAAGAATCCGATGAATTGTTTTTTTCTATTGAAGTTGAAGAAATTTCCTGCGAAGGTACAACTTCATTGCTAGAAGAAATTTCAGCGGAATTTTGTGTTGCAGGATTTTCATTTTCAGAATCTTTTTTATCAACTTTTTTTTCTTCTGGAATTTTTGGCGAAGTTTCAGAAAGCTCATTTTTTTGACTTGAAATTTCTGGACTTGAAATTTTTTCTTGGTTCACATTTTTTTGCGCAGGCGGAACAATTGAAGAATAATCAGGAGCTAAAATTCTTTCGGCTGAAAAATTTTTTCCTTTTATTTCAACTTCCAAATAATCATCGATAAAAGCGCCGGTGAGCTGATCATTTTTATAAAAATGAAGAATTGTTTTTCCTTCTTCTCTGGAACGCAAACTGAACGAAGTATTTTTGTCTCCGATTTTCCGTCCAAAGTAGCGCATTAAATTTTTTCCGTCTTCTTCGCCAAGATAAATCCAGCCTTTTCCCGGATAAACAATGTCCAAGTACTGGCTGTTTTTCATTGAAACTGAACGAGATGGAATTACAGGAATTTTTTCTGGCTCAGTTTTTTCTTCTTGTGAATTTGATTCTGCGGAATTTTCTTCAATGTTTGTTTCTGAAATTTGAATTTCTGGCTGCGAAATTATTTCTTCTGAATTTTCTGCATTTGGAATTTCAGTTTTTGAATTTTCATTTTCTGAAACTTCTGTTTTTTCTTCAGCAGGAATTTCTGTTTGCTCGGATTGAATTTCTTCTGCCGCATTTTCACTGCTGGAAATTTCTTGCGGTGCGCTTTCTTCTTTTTCAGGCTCTGAATTTTCTTCCTGAATTTTTTCTTCCGGCGGAACAAGCGGAATTTCTTCTGTTTCTTCAATCGGCTCTATGACTTCCTGCTTTTCAAGAAAAACCGGCTCCGGGTCGCTTTCGTAATATCCTTGAATATCTTCAATCGGCTCAAGTTTTATTTCTTCCTGATTTTTTTCTTCCGGCGGATTTTCGTCCGATGAATTTTTTTCAGGCTGAATTTCTTCATTTGGAATTTCAGGATTTTGTTCTTGAGTTTTTTCTATTTCTTGTTCTTGCGGTTGAACTTCTTCAGCGGCGATTTCTGGTTCTGAAGGCAAAACTGCTTCCGCATTTTCTTTTGGAGAAGAGGCGCATGAGAAAAATAAAAATGTAAAAAGTAAAGCTAAAAAAAATTTTATCACGGAGCTACTCCTAAAATTTCATTTGCAATTTTTTCATTTGATTTTCCAAGAGCTTCAACATTTTCTTTGGAAGGAACAGAAAACCATCTGTCGAATTCATCTTTGCTCCAAGTTGAATTTTGCTCTCTTGAAAAATAATAATCTTCGGTCAGAGAATCTTCTTTTGGCGGAAAAAAATCTTCCACAGCTGAAAAAGGAATTTGCTCTGGAAAAACAAAAATTTCCTGTTTTTTTTTCTCCTGAAAAATTCCCGATGCAAAAGCAAAAACTGCAAGGACAACAAGCAAAATTGTTATTCCCGCTGTAATCTTTGTGTTTTCCCGGAGAAAATTTTGCAGATTTTCCTTTATAGTTTCAAAGAAATTCATTGCTGGCTGCTGTTTTCCTCTGTTTCAGTTTTCGCTTCCGTTTTTAAAGTTCCGTCTGGATTGTGTTCTCTTCTTGGAGGACGCGGTGGAATTACAATTCCTTCTTCTGGCGGAACTTCTTCCTCAACAAAATCTGACTGGTCGCTAAAGGCAATGTTTCCGTTCATGGTGTCTTCGTCAAGGCGGACTTGCAGAACTTTTGTGATTCCAGATTCTTCCATTGTAACGCCAAGCATTGTCGATGCGCCCATTACAGTTTTTCTGTTGTGTGTGATTACAATGTACTGGCTTATGTTTCCGAATGCGCGCAATGTGCTTACAAAACTTGCAACGTTTTTGTCGTCAAGAGCCGCGTCAATTTCGTCCAAAAGACAAAACGGGCTAGGGCGGACTTGATAAGTTGCAAAGAGAAGCGCGACTGCTGTCATTGTTTTTTCACCGCCGGAAAGAAGTGAAATATTTACAAGTTTTTTTCCAGGCGGCTGGGCAAGAATTTCAACTCCACTTGAAAGAACATTTGCAGGATCAACAAGCCTAAGCTCGGCTCTTCCTCCGTTCATAAGTCTGCGGAACATATTGTGGAAATTTTTTCGAATCTTATTATATGTGTCCAAAAACATTTCAGAAGATTTCGTCCGGATTTCTTCACTTACGCGGACAAGATTTTCCAAAGTTTTTTGCGTGTCGTTGTAGTTTGCCTGCTGGCGTTCGTAGCGTTCCTTTTCTTCCGCAAACTGCTCGATTGCCATTAAATTCGGAGTTCCAAGTTCCTGAATTTTTTGCTTCACCTGAGAAAGTTTTTCTTTTAAAGCCGGAACTGGAGTTGTGATTGTGTACATCCGCTCTTCAAATTCCATCAAGTCGCGCGAAAAATTTTCTTGGAAGTTTTGCTTAACATTTCTGATTTCAGTGTCGTACTGCGCAATTCCCACGCTGAATTTTTCAAGCTGGCTTTGATATTTATTCCGCTCTTCCTGTTTTTTCTGAAGCGCGTTCTGTTTTCCGCTTACCTGGCTGTTGCATTCTGAAATTTGCTTGTCCAAGTCATTCAGTTCCGCAGTGATTTTCTGACCTTGAGCTTCTAGTTCCGCAATTGATTCTTCGGTTTCCTGAAGCTGCTCTTCGTTTTCTTCCCGGCGTTTGTTTTCCTCAAAAAGCTCGTTCTGCTGTTCACGGAGCGAAGTTTCTTCAGAAGCCAAAGTTTTCCGCAAAGTTGAAATCTGCTGCTCGCACGAAGTTATTTGCTGAGCCATCTGCGCTTGGTTTACTCTTAACTTTGAAAGCGTGTCTTTGTACTCATCAATTTTTTTGTTAAGAGCATTGTTTTTTGAAGTCAGTTCCGCGCTTTCATTTTTTATTGAATCGATTGTAGAAAGATTTTGCTGAATTGAAGAATCGATTCCGCGTTTTTTTGTGATAATTCCTTCCGGCGAAAGAAAATCGTCAATGAATTGCGGAGTCGTTTTTGTATATTCTGAAATTGACTGCGAAAGTTCTTCAAGCATCCGCAAAATTTCTGTAAATGCCGCGACCGCATCAGTTCCCATCTGCGCAGAATCTTTTTCAGAATGTGAAGGAAGCGAAGAAAAATCCTTGAAAATATTTGCGCGTCCGTTCGCATAAATTTTAATTTTTTCAAGTGCCGTATCAAGCGCCTCTTTTGCTTTTTTATTTGAAGTGCTTGAATATCCTGCGTCTTTTAATTTTGCGTCAAGTTCTGTAACAATGTCTTCGGTTATCGACGTAAGCTGCTTTTGCAGTTCCGCGCGTTCTGAATCAAGATTGTTGATTTTTCCAGAATTTGTGTTTATGAGCCTTAAATTTTCTTCAATCTGGCTTGAAGACTGGCGGATATTTTCAGAAAAATTTTCAACGTTTTTATTTATATCTGAAAGCTGCTTGTGCTTTTCGTGAAGCTCTGCATTCTGACTGTCAATTTCCTCATTATATTCGTCAATGCGCTCTTCGATGTTTTTTATGCGGTTTTCAATTTGCCCGATTTTTTCTTTCATCTGGCTTTGATGCTCGTGAAGCTGCCGCGCCATTGCTTTTTTTCCAGTTTGCTCCGCGCTGATTTTTATAACAAGCTGCTGTTTTGTGTTTACTTGTTCTTGAAGCTCTTTTACTTTGTCTGTGTTGACTTGGAGCGTATTTAAAATTTCTTCAATTTCATTTGCCGCGGAATTTCTTTTTTCTTCGGCTTCTTTTCTGTTCTGCTCGTGGCGCGCTTTGTTCTGCGTAAAATCCTTGAGCTTTAAAAGCTGAATGTCAAGCTCGCATTCAAATTTTTCATCTTGAAGTTTTCTGTATTTTGCAGTTTTTTCAGCCTGAACTTTTAAAGTTTCGTAGCTGCGTTTTGTTTCCGCAAGTCCAATGTCAATTTGAGCCAGATTCGCTCTTGTTTTTTCAAGTTCACGTTCCGCGTCTGCAACTTCCGCTTTTGAACGGCTGATTCCCGCGGCTTCCTCAAAAAGATAGCGTCTGTCTTCCGGCTTGCTTGAAAGAATCTGGTCGATTTTTCCCTGTTCCATGACAGAATAGGCTGCTTTTCCGACTCCAGTATCCATAAAAAGCTTGCGGATTGAAGAAGCTCCGACTTGATTTGAGTTTATAAAATATTCGTTTTCGCCGTTGCGGTAAAGTCTGCGTTTTATTGCGATTTCAGAATCTTCAAGAGGAAGAAGCCCGTTTTCATTTGCAATCGTCAGCGTAACTTCCGCCATTGAAAGAGCCGGACGGGTTTCTGTTCCGTTGAAAATTACGTCTTCCATTGATTCGGCGCGAAGATTTTTTGAGCGGTTTTCAGCAAGAACCCATTTTATTGCGTCAACAACGTTGCTTTTTCCGCAGCCATTCGGACCAAGCAGGGCAGTAATTCCGTCAGCAAAATTTATATGAGTTCGGTCGGCGAATGACTTAAAACCGAATATTTCAAGACTTTTTAAAAACACAGGAATTTCCTCAATTTAAAATGTTTTTCTATTATAGCAAAATGACCTTTGAGCCTCAAGTATTAAAGGAATTTGGATCAACAACGTTACCTTTATAAAGCATTTTTGGAAAAACCGTTATCTTGAGTTTTTTTTCGAGGCGGGCATAGTTTTCCATTTCCCAGGCGTCTCCGATTACACAGTTTATTCCAGTTGCTCCGGCTCGGGCTGTTCTTCCTGCGCGGTGAATAAAAAAATCTTCTTTTTCCGGCAAATCCATCTGAACAACGTGAGTTATGCCTTGAATGTCAAGTCCTCTGGAAGCGAGGTCTGTTGTAATGAGAATTTTCGCTTTTCCGCTTCTGAACTTGTCGATTGCTGATTTTCTATCAACTTTGTTCGTTTTTCCGCATAAAGTTTCGCAGTCAATTTTTTTGAATCTTAATTTTGAAGCGATGTTTTCAATCTGGTCAGATTTTGAAGTGAAAACGAGAAGCTTTTTTGGTTTTTCAGCGTTTATAAAACTTCGCAGTGTGTCGATTTTGTCTCTTCTTTCTGAAAAAATTGCCCAATGTGAAATTTGCTTTCTAAGAACATTTTCCATAGGAAGCGCAACAAAAAGAATCGCATTTTCCTTTTCATCATTTAAAATTCCGTTTCTTGCTTTCTGAAGAATTTCGCGCGTATATTTGCTTACGGTGGCGGAATTTCCTATAAGCTGAACTGATTTTGGAAGCCGCTCCATAAGATCTTTTGTGCTGTCCCTAAGTTCAGGACTTAAAAGACGGTCAGCCTCGTCAAGAACAAGAGTTTCAATTCCGTCAGCCTTGAGTTTTTTTAAATGAATCAGCTCAAGAAGCCGCGCTGGCCCTCCAATTACAATTTCTGGCTTTTCCTTTAAAAGTTCGATTTGACGTGAAATTGGTGCTCCGCCAATAAGCAAGGCGCATTTTATTCCGCTGATTTTCTGCACTTGAACTTTTATTTGGGAAGCAAGTTCGTAAGTCGGGGAGGCAATCATAAGGCGCGCCATTCTTTTTTCCGTGGAATTCAAGCGGCTCAGCAATGGAAGCAAATACGCGAAAGTTTTTCCAGTTCCGGTTTCGCTTTGGAACATTATATTTTTTCCTTCTGAAATAAGCGGAATTATTTTTTTCTGCACTTCGGTTGGTTCTGTTATGCCGATTTCTTCAAGCTTTGAAACAATTGACTCGTCAACTTTTAGTTCTAAAAATTTGTTCATAAACAAAATATAGCATATTTTTAAAGTTTTGTGATATACTATATAGATATGAAAATTGGAATTGATACATTTGGTTGCGATCACGGAAAATCTGGGCTCGGCTCATACCTTATGTCTTTTATAAACAATCTTCCCGCTGAAAATGAATTTGACTTTGAACTTTTCGGCGAGGAGATTGACAGATACACTTATAATGCAAAACGCGATGTGCCTTTTTCTAGCATCGGAATAAAAACGACTTCGGGCGCAATCCGGCTCTGGCATTATTTGTCTGCAAACAGGTTTATAAAAAAAGCAGGCTATGATGCGGTTGTTTTTCCGGCTGGAGCTAGGCTTATTCCTTCAAAGTTTAAAGTTCCCGGCATTGCAATTGTAAATGACATTCCTGGAAATGTTTTTAAGACTGAAAATTGGCTTGCGCAAAAGCACATAAAAATCGGACTTTCAAATGCTGACTGCATAATTGTTCCGAGCATGTTCGTAAAGAAAAATCTTGAGCGTTCAGGTCTGAAATGCCGCCGCATAGAAATTGTCCACAACGGAATCGACCACAGCAGTTTTTTCCCAGTTGATTCTCTTGGAATTGAAAGCGAAGTTGCGGATATAAAGCCGTTTGCAATAAAAAAGCCTTATATAATTTATGCAAGCCGGATGCAAAGTCCTGAAAAAAAGCACATTGAGCTTATAAAAGCATTTTCGCTGTTTAAGAAAAAAACTAATTTGCCGCATAGACTTGTAATTGCCGGAAGCGACGGACCTTACAGCGATGAAGTTCACAAGGCGGCATTTGAATCTTCTGCGGCGAGCGACATTTTTATAACCGGATATTTTCCGCATGAAAGTTTTCCTGAGTTATATAGAAATTCTGAAGCCTGTGTTTTTCCTTCTGTGAATGAAGGGGCGGGGCTTCCTATTCTTGAAGCTATGGCAACTGGAATTCCTGTTGCCTGTGCAAAAGCCGGCGCTCTTCCGGAAGTTGCTGGGAACAATGCGCTTTTCTTTGATAGTGATAATATAGAAGAATTTGCTTCATGCATAGAAAAAATAACAACAGACGAAGTTTTTAGAAAAAAAATATCAGAAAGTGCTCTTGTTTGGTCAAAAAGATTTTCTTGGGAAAAATGTGTGCTTGAAACTTTGGAAATAATAAGAAGCGTTTTAAAATAAAAAAGGAGCTTCCGTTAGCTTGTTGCATTTGAAAGCTCCTTCTGTATTTAAGCTGTTTTTTGTTCAATCAAAAGAGATTCCGCAGTTGGAAGTTCTTTTTGATTTACAATATCTTTTGTGATTACAAGTTTCTTTTTGCCTTTTACGCTCGGAACCTCGTACATAAGGTCAAGCAAAATGTGCTCAACAATTGCTCTTAGTCCGCGCGCTCCAGTTTTGCTTCTTATTGCCATTTCTGCAATCTGGTCAATCGCATCATCGTCAAAAGTAAGTTCCACATCATCAATTGCGAAAATAGCCTGAAACTGCTTTGTTATTGCATTTTTCGGTTCTACAAGAATTCTCTTTAAGTCTTCCTTGTTGAGTTCCTTTAAGGCGCAAGTCATTGGAAGACGTCCGATAAGTTCTGGTATAAGACCGAATTTTACCAAGTCATCGCTTGTAACCTGATTCAAAAGCTCCATTCGCTCTTCGTTTGTTCTGTGAGTTCCTTCCGCTCCGAATCCGATTGAAGCTGTTGAAAGCCGTTGCTCAATTATCTTGTCAAGTCCGACAAAAGCTCCGCCGCAAATAAACAGAATGTTTGTTGTGTCAATGTCAATCATTTCCTGATTCGGGTGTTTTCTTCCGCCCTGAGGAGGAACTGATGCGTGTGTTCCTTCGAGAATCTTTAAAAGCGCCTGCTGAACGCCTTCCCCGGAAACATCTCGCGTAATTGAAGTGTTTTCGCTTTTTCTTCCGATTTTATCGATTTCGTCAATGAAAATAATTCCGCGTTCCGCCGCTGCAATATCTCCGTCCGCCGCATTGATAAGCTTCAAAAGAACATTTTCAACGTCTTCACCAACGTATCCGGCTTCGGTGAGGGTAGTGGCATCCGCAATTGCAAACGGAACATTCAGTTTCTGCGCAAGAGTTTTTGCAAGAAGTGTTTTTCCAGAGCCAGTTGGACCCAAAAGAAGAATGTTCGATTTTTCAATTTTTACATCCATTGTAAGCTGCTGTTCCTTTGAAATTGAAAGCTGCTTGTAATGGTTGTATACTGCCACGGAAAGAACTTTTTTCGCATAATCCTGACCGATAACGTACTGGTCAAGGTACGATTTGAATTCTTTTGGAGAAGGAATTGCGCTCATGTCGATTGGAGCGATTGTGTGGGCTTCATTGTTTAAAATTGTCTGGCAAGTCGCAACACAATGCTCGCAGATATAAATCATGTCATCTGGAGAACTTACAACTCTTCTATGTTCATCAGCAGGACGGCCGCAAAATGCGCATACCGGCTGATTGTTTCTGCCTAATCTGGCCATTATTGAACTCCTTTTTTCGCGCTGTTCATTATATGGTCAATTATGCCGTAATTTTTTGCATCTTCTGCCGGCATATAAAAATCACGCTCCATATCAGCTGCGATTTCTTCTTCTTTTTTTCCTGTCTGCATGGAAAGATATTTTATGCTAAGTTTTTTCAGACGTCCGATTTCCTTTGCCTGAATTGCAATATCGCTTTCCTGACCTTGAGTTCCGCCCCAAGGCTGATGAATCATCACACGGCTAGAAGGAAGAGCATATCTTTTTCCGATTGTTCCGCCAGCAAGAATAATAGCACCCATGCTTGCCGCCTGTCCCATGCAAATAGTCTGAATATCGCATCTTACATATTGCATAGTATCGTAAATTGCAAGTCCCGCTGTAACTGAACCGCCAGGGCTGTTTATATACATGCTTATGTCTTTTTCCGGATTTTCACTTTCTAGGTAGAGAATCTGCGCCACAATCAAATCTGCTGTTTCATCGCGGATTTCTCCATCGACAAAAATTATTCTGTCCTTCAAAAGCCTTGAATACAAGTCGTAGGCACGCTCTCCGTTTCCGCTTCTTTCAATGACAGTCGGAACAAGAGTATTCATAAATTCATTCATTAAATTTTCCTCTGATGAATAGTGTAAACAAAAAAAACGGAATGGGCAACACTCCGTTTTTTTTCTTATCGTCAGAAATTTTATAAACTAGCGATTGTTTTTAAAAAGATCCGCAAAGTCAACTTTGTCGCCTTTTGAAACTTTCACCTGTTTGTAAAGCTCATCGTAAAGCTTGTTTTCTTTTATTTCATCAATAATATATTCTTTTGCACGTGCATCTTTGTAGTGCTCTTTTACTTCATCAAGAGTTGAGCCTGATTCATCTGCAATTTTTGCGAATTCTGCTTCAACTTCTTCTGGAGTAACCGCAATATTTTTCTCACGGATAAGAGCATCAACAATCAGGCGGCTTTTGAGCATTTTTTCAGCATCTCCAGTCCACTGTGTGAGCATATTTTCTTTTGACTGTCCAGAAGCTGAAATCATTTTTTCAAGCTGCTCTGGTGTTGTCTGGAACTGCTGCGCCATCATTCTCCAGCGGCTTTCCATTTCTGCCTGAACCATTGACTTTGGAAGCACAATCGGATTTTTTTCTACAAGCTGCTCAAGAAGACTCTGAGATTTGAGTTCTGCAATTTTTCTATTTTTTGCGCTTTCAAGACCTTTAGAAATATCTTTTTTAAGATCATCAAGTGTCTTGTATTTTTCGCTTACATCCTGCGCAAGCTCATCATCAAGTGCTGGAAGATTGCGGAGCTTTATAGCTTTTACTGTTACGCTGATTTTCTTTGTTTTTCCAGCAAGATCTTTGTTTTCATCTTTAGCATCGTAAGTCTTAGAGATTTCTTTTGTCTCGTCTTTTTTCATGCCAATGATTTCGTCATCAATCTTGTAGATATTTTCGCCTGTTCCAACAGTGAAAACAAAGCCTTCGCGCTCGCTTCCTTGAATTGCAGCTCCAGAGTCATCAAGCTCTTTGTAGTCGATTGTAACGATATTGTCTTTTTCAACAGGCTCGCCTTCTTTTTTATCGATTACAACAGCATTTCTTTCCTGAATAGCTTTCAATTCTTCGTTGAGCTCTTTTTCGCCGATTTCAACCTGAGGCTCTTTTACTTCAATTTTTGAAAAATCTTTTACTTCAACAGAAGGGAAAACGTCATAAACAACAGAAAAAGTCAAATCTTTGTCTGTGCTGAATTCTGGAAGCTTGTCGCCGTCAAGACGTGGCTGAGTGTAGGGAAGAGGACGGATGTCTCTTGATTCTTCCTCTGCGAAAATCTGGTTCAAAGATTCATCGATAAGATCTGCGAGAACTTCCTGCTTTAGGGAATCTCCATACTTTTGTTCAAGAACTTTTACAGGAACATGACCTTTGCGGAATCCTGGAAGCTGAACATTTTTTGCGTATTTAGAAATGTTTTTGTTGTATCCAGAAACAACGTCTTCTTTTGCAATTGTGGCAGTGAGTTTTACTGCTGAATTTTCAAGTTTGGAAATTTCCTTTGTTACCTTCACGTGGGAACCTCTCGATTATAAAATGCACCGGGTCAAGGCACGCTTCATTTTAATCCTTGACACAGCAGTTTTTACAGTTTATCCAACTGTAAATAAAAAAGCGATTCAGAAAAAATCCAAATCGCTTCGTCGTCGAGCGGAAAACGGGAATCGAACCCGCAACATCGACCTTGGCAAGGTCGCGCTCTACCATTGAGCCATTTCCGCAAA